>JBKKCB010000335.1:0-7403 GCA_046713545.1 Hyphomicrobiaceae bacterium
CGGCGCTGTGCGGACAACATTTCCTATGCCGGTGTCGGCGGGCCGCTGATGGAGCAGGCCGGGTTCGCATCGCTGTTCGCCATGAGCGATGTTGCGGTGATGGGGCCGGTGGCCATCGTGCGCGCGCTGCCGCGATTGACCGCCAGGGTGCACGCAACGGTCGATGCAGCCATCGCCGCCAATCCCGATGCCGTCGTCATCATCGACAGTCCGGAGTTCACGCATCGCGTGGCAACACGCATCAGGACACGGCGGCCGGATCTGCCCATCGTGAATTATGTCAGCCCCAGCGTGTGGGCGTGGCGGCCGGGGCGCGCCAAAAGCATGCGCGCCTACGTCGATCACATCATGGCGCTGCTGCCGTTCGAGCCGGCCGCACATCGCGAACTGGGCGGGCCGCCCTGCACCTACGTCGGGCACCCGCTGATCGAACGGATTTCGGAATTCAGGGATGTCGATCCGGCGCCGCTCGTCAAGCGGTTGCGCCTGTCACCGCATCGTCCGGTACTGGTCGTGCTGCCGGGCAGCCGCCGGTCGGAGGTCGGGCGCCTGATGGATCCGTTCGGCGCCGCGATGGAACTGCTGCTCAAGCAGGACCGGCTGCCGCAAGTCATCATTCCGGTGGTGTCGTCCACGCGCGCGCTCGTCGAGCAACGGTTGCGGGGATGGCCGTTCATTCCGCATGTGATCGAGGGCGAAACGGACCGGCTGCGCGCGTTCAAGCTGGCGAATGCCGCGCTCACGGCGTCGGGGACGGTGACACTGGAGCTGGGGCTCACCGGCACGCCGATGGTGGTTGCCTACCAGGTCGAGCCGCTGGCCGCACCGTTCCTGCGACGCATGATTACGGCTTCGTCGATCGTGCTGCCCAACCTGGTGCTGGGCGAGAACGTGTTTCCCGAGTTCATCCAGGAGCGATGCACGCCCGAGCTGCTGGCGCACGCCGTCTCGGATCTGCTGATCGATAGTCCCGCGCGCGCGGCGCAGCGCAAAGCATTGGCACGGCTTCCTGCCGCCTTCGCGCTGCCCGCCGACAGCGCCAGCGATGCGGCAGCCGACATCGTCCTGCGTTACGCAAACAAAACGCCGACGCCGTAGAAGCGGCATCGGCGTGACTTGATCCGGCCACGTGCGGCGCGGCTATCCGCGACGATCCAGTGGCACGAACTGGCGCTCGGTCGGTCCGATGTAGAGCTGGCGCGGACGGCCGATCTTCTGCTCGGGATCCTCGATCATTTCCTTCCACTGCGCGATCCAGCCGACCGTGCGCGAGACCGCGAACAGCGGCGTGAACATGGCAGTCGGGAAGCCAAGTGCCCGCAACACGATGCCGGAGTAGAAGTCGACGTTCGGGTACAGCTTCTTCTCGACGAAGTAGTCGTCCTGCAGCGCGATGCGCTCCAGCTCCATGGCGACCTTCAGCAGCGGCTCGTCCTTGATGCCCAGCAGGTCGAGAACCTCGTGGCAGGTCTGCTGCATCACCTTGGCGCGGGGATCGTAGTTCTTGTACACGCGGTGGCCGAAGCCCATCAGGCGGACACCTTCGCTCTTGTCCTTCACCCGTTTGATGAATTCGGGGATGTGGTCGACCGATCCGATCTCCTCGAGCATCTTGAGCGCGGCTTCATTGGCACCGCCGTGGGCCGGACCCCATAGACACGCAATGCCGGCTGCGATGCACGCAAACGGATTGGCGCCTGATGAGCCTGCGAGACGCACGGTCGACGTCGAAGCGTTCTGCTCGTGGTCGGCGTGCAGGATCATGATGCGATCGAGCGCGCGGGCGAGAACCGGATTGACCACGTAGGGCTCGCAGGGAACGGCGAAGCACATCTGCAGGAAATTGGAGGCGTAATCGAGATCGTTGCGCGGATAGATGAAGGGTTGCCCGACAAAGTATTTGTAGGCCATCGCTGCGATCGTCGGCATCTTCGCGATCATGCGATGGCTCGCGATCATGCGATGCTTCGGATCATTGATGTCGGTGGAGTCGTGATAGAAGGCCGAGAGCGCGCCAACGACGCCGCACATCACCGCCATCGGGTGCGCGTCGCGGCGGAAGCCCGTGTAGAACCGCGTCATCTGCTCATGCACCATGGTGTGGTGCGTGATGGTTTTGCGGAACTTGTCGAACTCCGGCTTGGTCGGCAGCTCGCCGTTGAGCAGCAGATGGCAGACCTCGATGAAGTTCGACTGCTCGGCGAGCTGATCGATCGGGTAGCCGCGATACAGCAGCACGCCTTCGTCGCCGTCGATGAAGGTGATCTTTGATGAGCAGTTGGCGGTCGACGTAAAGCCGGGGTCGTAGGTGAAGCAGCCGGTGTCACGATAAAGACGGCCGACATCCACGACGTCGGGGCCGATGCTGCCGGACCGCACCGGCATCTGTGTTTGCTTATTGTTGATCAGCAGGGTTGCTGTTCTGTTGGCGTCGGGCGTCTTGCCGTCTTGTGCGTTCATGTGTTCGTTCCTTCGATCAGCAACCGCGAGGCTGTCACACCCGGTTATTGAGTTGGTCTCGCTGCACCGCACCCAAAAGTATACCTCATCGTGCTGAACGGCAATCGGCCGAAGGATGCAAAGCCGCTATTGGGCCTGATCCCTGAGGCGGGCCATGGCTTCTTCGGTTCCCAACGCATGCATCACATCGAAGACCGGCGGCGAAACGGATCGGCCGGTCAATGCGGCTCGCAGCGGTTGGGCGATCTTGCCGAGCTTGGCGCCTGTGGTCTCGGCAAAGCGCCGGACTTCGGCTTCGATCGGCCCTGCTTCGAACGGCATCACTTTTTCGAGACTGGGTATGAGCAACCCGAGTTGCCGCCGGGCTTCCGGGTCCAGCACTTTGGACGCCTTGTCGTCCAGGGTGAGAGGACGTGCGGCGAACAGGAAGGCGGCGTTGTCGATGAGTTCCAGCAGCGTCTTGGCCCGCTCCTTGAGCCCCGGCAGGGCGATCGCCAACGGCCGCCACCCGGCGGCATCGAGGCGGGCCTTTATGACAGGGCCGTTGGGAATGAGGGGAAGCAGTGCCGCTATGTGCTGCAGGAGCTCGTCGTCCGGCATGGCACGGATGTAGTGCCCGTTGAGATCGGCCAGCTTGGCGAAGTCGAACCGGCCCGGCGACTTGCCGACGTCCTCGATGTCGAACCAGGCGATGGCCTGCCCGGTCGAGAAGATCTCGTCGTCGCCGTGGCTCCAGCCCAGGCGGGCCAGGTAATTGCGCAAGGCCGCCGGCAGATAGCCCATGGCGCGATATTCCTCGACGCCCTGCGCCCCATGGCGCTTCGACAGCTTGGCGCCGTCCGGTCCATGCACCAGCGGAATGTGGGCCAGCGCCGGCACGGGCCAGCCGCAGGCGTTGTAGACCTGGATCTGCCGCGCCGCATTGGTGAGGTGGTCGACGCCGCGGATGATGTGCGTCACGGCCATGTCGTGATCGTCCACCACAACGGCGAAATTGTACGTGGGCGCGCCGTCCGAGCGCAGAATGATCATGTCGTCGAGATCTTCGTTGCGGAAGACTACGCGGCCCTGCACCTGATCGTCGACCACTGTCTCGCCGGTGCGGGCGGTGCGCAGACGCACGGCCGGCTTCACGCCCGCCGGTGCTTCTGACGCATCGCGATCACGCCATGGACTGACGATCGTCGGCGGGCGCTTCTCGGCTTCCGCCTTCGCCCGCATCTGGGCGAGATCGTCAGGGGTCAGATAGCAATAATATGCCTTGCCGGCGGCCAGCAGCTCGCGTGCCACCTCCTGGTGCCGGGTGACACGGGCAAATTGGGAAATCGGCTCGCCGTCCCAGTCCAGCCCCAGCCATTTCAGGCCGTCGATGATGGCGTCGACGTGCTCGGGCTTGGACCGCTCGCGATCCGTATCCTCGATGCGCAGGAGCATCTTGCCGCCGGTGTGGCGGGCGTAGAGCCAGTTGAACAGCGCCGTGCGCGCGCCGCCGATATGCAGGAAGCCTGTCGGCGAGGGTGCAAAACGTGTGACGACCTTGGCCGCGGGATCATTGGCCATGATGGCTATCGCGTGTGCTAGGGTTGGATCAACTCGGCGTCCGTTTAGCACACGCAGCCGGCCGCGGTAAGAGCCGGTTGGGGTTCAAAGGACGCTGGAGCGTCGGGTGTCATTGGGGGAGGCGCGTGCGCCGGTTTGGCACAACGCTGCTGGACGTCTTCGCCGCCGAACAGGACCGCTGGTTCGTGTGGCTCCCGGTGATGTTCGGGGCGGGAATAGCCCTCTACTTCTGGCTTCCGGCGGAACCCGCCGGGCTCGTCGCGCTGGGCGCACTCCTTCTTGCCGTCACTCTGCGCGTTGTGTGGCGCTACGGCGCTGCGGCCATGCTGATCGGGGGTGCGCTCAGCGCCGCCGCCGCGGGTTTCACGGCCGCCAAGCTCAGAACCGACTGGGTGGCCGCTCCCGTGCTGAAGCGCCAGGCGGGACCGGTCGAGGTTCGCGGCTGGATCGATCTGGTGGAGCCGCGGCCGGCCGGCGGACAGCGTGTCACGCTGCTGGTGGCCACCATCAAGGGCATGGCGCCCGAAGACCGTCCGCAGCGCGTGCGCCTGCGCCTGCAGGGAAGCAATCCTCTCTTGAAGGCCGGGGATGCGCTCGTGGTGCGGGCCATGCTGTCGCCGCCGGCAGGTCCGGCCCTGCCGGGCGGATATGATTTCGCCCGGGCCGCCTGGTTTCAGGGCTTGGGTGCGGTCGGTTACGCACTCGCGCCGGCAGCACTCGATCCGGGGGCCGATCGCGGACCGGCAAGCGTGCAAGCCCGCGCCGCGATCGAGCGGAC
The DNA here is from genome assembly GCA_046713545.1 of Hyphomicrobiaceae bacterium. GTDB lineage: Bacteria > Pseudomonadota > Alphaproteobacteria > Rhizobiales > Hyphomicrobiaceae > CADEFX01. Next base: position 4,799 of record JBKKCB010000335.1, read on the forward strand.
GCGGCAGACCATCGGCGCCCGCGTCACGGCGGCACTTCCGGGCGAGCGCGGCGAGATGGCCAATGCGCTGATCACGGGGCAGCGCGGCGGCATTTCGGATGCAACGAACGATGCCTTTCGCGACTCAGGGCTCCTGCACATCCTGTCGATCTCGGGCCTGCACATGGTGGTGATGGCGGGCGCGGTGTTCGTGGCCGTGCGGTTTGCGCTGGCCTTGGTTCCGGCCGTGGCGCTGCGCTTTCCGATCAAGAAATGGGCGGCCGCCGCCGCGATGCTGGCGGCGTTCGGATATCTCCTGATCTCGGGGGCATCGTTTCCGACCGTGCGCTCCTGGATCATGATCTCCATCATGTTCGTGGCGGTCATGCTGGACCGGCCGGCCGTTGCGCTCAGAAACGTCGCGGTGGTGGCGCTGGCGATCCTGATCGTGTTTCCCGAAAGCCTCATGGACGTCAGTTTCCAGATGTCATTCGCAGCGGTGGTCGCCCTGGTGTCGGCCTACGATTTTCTGCGCGATAGAAGACGGGAGGATGCCTCTGCGCGACGATCGCTGGCGTATCCGGTCCTGCTGTTCTTCGGCGGCATCGTGCTGTCGACACTCATCGCCAGCCTGGCCGTGGCCCCGTTCGCGGCCTACCACTTCCATAAGAGCCAGCAGTATGCGGTGCTGGCCAACCTCATCGCCATCCCGATCTGCAATGTCGTCGTGATGCCGGCGGCACTGGTCACGCTGGCGGTGATGCCGCTGGGCCTGGAGTGGGGTCCGCTGCAGATCATGGGGTTTGGCATCGATGCCATGACGTGGTGCGCCTACCGCGTGGCGGCGCTTCCTGGTGCCGTGGGCCGCATCCCCGCGATTCCTACCGCGGCCTTCGCCCTCATGCTGGCGGGTGGCCTGTGGTTCTCACTCTGGCGCACGCGATGGCGCATGCTCGGGCTGGCGCCGATCGCGATAGGCCTGGCTGTCGCGCCGCTGCGTCAGGCCCCTGACATCATCGTGGGGCGCGATGGAACGCTGGTCGCGGTGCGGGAGGGCAAGGCCGGACTGTCCGCGTTGACGGGGCGCGGCGGCATGTTCGAGTTGGCGCGGTGGCTCGAGCATGATGGCGACGCGCGTATGCCCGAGACTGTCGCCGAGGCCAGGGCGTTTCAATGTGATGCCGCGGGTTGCTCGGCCCGCGTCGCCGGGCGGGTGGTGGCCGTCACCCGTCACGCGGCGGCGTTGCGCGACGACTGCGACAAGGCATCGGTGCGGGTGCAGGCTATCCCCGATGCTCGGGCGTGTCCGGCGGGCGGCCTCACCCTGTCCCAGGAGCGTCTGCGAGCGCTGGGGGCACACGCCGTGTTCTTCGACGGCCCCTCGATCAGCGTTCGCACCGTGGCCGATACGCGGGGAAGGCGTCCCTGGACGATGGTCTCCGGCCAGCCAGAGGGGCTAGCCGATTGACGGGCCTCAGTACTTCCGCATCAGGCCCACGAGCCGGCCCTGGATGTCGACCTGGTCGGGTCCGAAGATGCGAGTCTCGTATTTGGGGTTGGCGGCTTCCAGCGCGACCGAAGCGCCCTTCTTGCGCAGGCGCTTGAGCGTCGCTTCCTCCTGCTCGACGAGGGCCACGATGATGTCCCCGTTCTCGGCCGTCGACGTCCGCTTGATGATGACGATATCGCCTTCCTGGATGCCGGCATCGATCATCGAATCGCCCTTCACCTCGAGGGCGAAGTGTTCCCCAGTCCCAAGGAGGTCTGGAGGGCAGGAAATGTCCTGCGTGTGATTCTGGATGGCGCTGATGGGAACTCCCGCCGCGATGCGGCCCATCAGGGGAACGGACACTGCGTTGTCATGCACATAGTTCGGAGGTGGCGTGAGTTGAGCCGTGCGGGCCGGGCCGCCACCCTCGATGACGCTTGGGTTGAAGCGGGTCTTGCGTCCGGCGTCTTCCATCAGCGCGTCCGGAAGCTTGATGATTTCCAGCGCCCGGGCGCGATGCGGCAGGCGGCGAATGAAGCCACGCTCTTCGAGTGCCGTGATCAGACGGTGGATGCCTGATTTGGATCTGAGGTCGAGCGCGGCCTTCATTTCATCGAAGGACGGGGGAACCCCGGTATCCTTCACGCGCTCGTTGATGAAGATCAGAAGCTCTTTTTGCTTCGAGGTCAGCATGGGTATCTCCGGTACCGAATGTCAGGCCACTCGACACACGCGCGAACGCCTTGCATGGACAAATCAAGAACACCATAGGTGTTCGCGCGATGTTCCGCAAGTTCTTTCTCGGCATATTGTACTTGCCAAACCCACCAAAGCAGCATACATTGCGATCATTGAATGATCGCACGGGGTTGTCATGTCTCTACTTAGCCAGAAGCACTTGCAAGATGAAGAGGCGGCTTACGCCTTCGTAGAGGCCCACCTGTGGCCCAACGGCCCCGTTTGCCCCCACTGCTACGAGACGCACCGCATCTCCAAGATGCAGGGCGCGGCGACCCGTTTCGGCCTCTACAAGTGCTATGCCTGCCGCAAGCAGTTTCGGGTGACGGTCAAGACCATTTTCGAGAAGAGCCACGTTGCCCTGCACCTGTGGCTGCAAGCCTTCTATCTGATCGCGGG
>JBKKCB010000336.1:0-15362 GCA_046713545.1 Hyphomicrobiaceae bacterium
CATGCTGCACTTCGTCGACCGCAAGAAGAACATCATCCGTCGCGCGGGCGAGAACATCGCCGCTGCCGAGATCGAAGCGCTGCTGCAGGCGCACCACCAAGTCAAGCAGGTCGCCGTGCTGGCGGCCCCCGATCCCGTGCGCGAGGAGGAGGTGCTGGCCTGTGTCGTGCTGCACGACGCCTCCGCCAATTTGCGGGCCACCGCCGACGCGCTGTTCGAGCACTGCTTCGCCCAGCTCGCGTATTTCAAGGCGCCCGGCTGGATCTACTTCGCGCCGAGCCTGCCCACCACCGGCACGCAGAAGATCCAGAAGCACCAGATCTTTCCCGCCGGCTCGGATTTTCTGGCACTGCCGGGTATGTTCGATCTGCGCGCGCGCAAGAAGCGCTAGCACCGAGGCTTTCCAGCATGACCGATGTATCCGGCCCCACCGACGCGCAGCTCGCCACCGGTCCGCTCACCTTCCGCGACGGCCTTCTCGACGGCCAGGTAGCGCTGATTTCGGGCGCCGGCCGCGGCATAGGCAAGGCGATCGCCTACCAGTTCGCGCGGCTCGGCGCCAAAGTCGCCATCTGCGGCCGCAATCCGGAACGCCTCGATGCGACCGCGGCCGGTTTGCGCACGCTCGGCGCTGACGTGCTGGCGCTGCCGCTCACCATCCGTGATCCCGAAGCCGTCGGCCGTCTGTTCGATGCGGTATATGACCGGTTCGGCAAGGTGGATGTCCTCGTCAACAACGCGGGAGGTCAGTATCCGCAGGCCGCCATCGACTTCTCTGTGAAGGGCTGGAACGCCGTCATCGACACCAACCTCAACGGCACCTGGTATATGATGCAGACCGCCGCACAGCGCTGGCGCGACACCGGCACGAAGGGCTCCATCGCCAACATCGTCGCCGTCGTGTGGCGCGGCATGCCGGGTATCGCGCACACCTGCGCCGCGCGTGCCGGCGTGATCTATCTGTCCAAGACCGTGGCCATCGAGTGGGCGCCGCTCGGCATCCGTGTCAACTGCGTCGCGCCCGGCATCATCGCCACCGAGGGCATGCAGGTTTACCCCGAGGACGCCCGCCGCGAATTTCCGAAATCAAATCTGATGGGCCGCTTCGGCGAGGTTCGCGACGTCGCCGACGCCGTCACGTATCTGAGCGGGCCGTCGGGCGCATTCGTCACCGGCGAGGTCATGGTCGTCGACGGCGGCAACCAGATCTGGGGCCAGCAATGGACCATCCCGCAGCCCTGACGCTACGGCGCAAATAAAAAGGCCGGCGCCCGGGGCGCCGGCCCTCTCCATTAGTCCCGCGTGCCGTCTACTGCCGCTTCGGCCAAACCGGCTCCTTCAGCGCCGACGCCGGCGGATAGACGGTCACCGGCACGCCGTTCTGCCATTGCCCGATCACGAACACCGCACCGTCGCGCCGGCCGTCCTCCAGGAACTTCACGCGTCCGCCCGGGAAGTACTTGGCCGGCCCTTCCGTCGTGTCGAGCTTGTGCAAGGCGTCCGACACGGCCTTGCGGTCGGCCTTGCCAGCCATCTCCAGCGCTTCCTTCAGGATCCACATGTCGCCGTACGTGCACATGGAATCCTGCGTGATCCAGGGTTCTCCGGTTTCCTTCTTGAACTCCTCGATGATGGCTTCCTGCCCTTTCGCGCCCCAGTTGGCGACGATGAACATCAGGCCTTCCATCAGCTCCTTGCCCACTGTCGTGAGAAGCTCTGGAGCGCCGATATGCGCGCCGTTCGAGATCACGGGCAGGCGGCCCTTGCCCAGGCCGAACTCGTTGAGCTTTTCCAGCACGAGCTTGTCGTCGGGAATGCTCGTGGGCAGCAGCAGCAGGATATCGGGACGCGCGGAGCGCACCTTCTGCACCATGGAGCTGGCATCGGCGAGGGGCGGCGTGAAGATCTCATCGACGATGAGCTTGAGGCCCAGCTTCTCGAGCCCGCCTTCGCGCATCGGCTTGGCGAAGCTGACCGGTGAGGCCGTGTTGTCCATGATGATGCCGACGGTCGAAGGCTTCTTGCCCGTCGCCTTCTCCGCCAGATCGACGAGCGTCGGCATGGCGACTGTCGCTTGCGCGCCGGCCGTCGGCGAGGTCTGGAAAATGTGCTTGAAGCCGCGTGATGTGAGCTGGTCGGAATAGGACAGCGTCAGCAATGGCAGCTCGGCGCGCTCCGTGACTTCCGAGATCGCCAGCGTGAACGACGACAGGTAGGCGCCGGTGGCGCCGACGAGATCGGGCTCCTGCGCGACCATGCGCTGCGCCGCGTTCTTCGCCTTCTCGGCGCTGTCGCCGGCATCGAACGTCAGGAGCTGCAACTTGGCGCCGCCCATCGACTTGATGCCGCCCTGCGCGTTGATGTGCTTGATGGCGAGGTTGCCGCCCATCTTCATGAACTCGCCCTGCCGGGCCCAGGGGCCGGACAGCGGCGCGATGATGGCGACCTTGATGTCTTTGGCCTGCGCCAAGGCCTGGGGGGCTAGTCCGGCGGCCGTGACGGCTGCGGTGGCAACGCCGCCTTTGATGACATGTCTGCGATCGAACATGGTCGTTCTCCTGTTGACGCTTCCTGTTGTCTCACGCTCTTGGCGAGCGCTTCCTTCACATTCCCAAATAGGCGGCGCGCACGCGATCGTCGGCGAGCAGCGCATCGTGGGTGCCCGAGAGCACGACCTTGCCGGTCTCCAGCACATACCCGCGGTCACAATATTCCAAAGCTTCGACGGCGCGCTGCTCCACCAGCAGGATGGTCAGCTTGCGTTCGCGCCGGATGCTGGCGACGCGCTCGAAAATCATATCTGCAATTGTCGGCGCGAGCCCCATCGACGGCTCATCCAGCATCAGCAGGCGCGGCTCGGAGGCCAGCCCGCGGCCGATGGCCAGCATCTGCTGCTCGCCACCCGAAAGCGTGCCTGCCAGCTGGTCGCGCCGCTGTGCCAGCACCGGAAACAGCGCCAGCACGTAGTCAAGATTGGTGCCCCAGGCCGCCTGTCCGCTCGGGGTGTGCGCGCCCATCTCGAGATTCTCGAGCACCGTCATGTTGGGAAAAACCTGGCGCCCTTCCGGCACGTGGGCGATGCCACGATGCGGCCGGTCGCAAGGCCGCACGTGTGTGAGATCTTCGCCCTCGAACGTTATGCGGCCGCTCCACGGCGTCACGACGCCCGAGATGCACTTGAACAGCGTGGTCTTGCCCGCGCCGTTCGGCCCGATGATCGACACGAAATCGCCCTCGGCAACCTTCACCGAGACGCCGTCGAGGGCCGTGAGACCGCCATAGCCGGCCCGGATGTCCTCAAGCTCCAGCACGGGCGCTCCACTTCTTTCCGAGATAAGCCTCGATGACTTTCGGGTTGCGCGTCACCTCCGCGGGCAGACCTTCCGCCAGCACCGCGCCGTGATCGAGAACGACGAACCGGTCGGCGAGCCGCACCATGGCCTGCATCGTATGCTCGATGATGGCGATGGTGATGCCGTCCTTGGCGAGCTTCTGGATCACGTCGAGCACGCTCTCGACTTCCTGCGAGCCGAGTCCTGCCAGCGTCTCGTCCAGCAGCAGCAGTCTGGGCTGCCCTGCCAGTGCGCGCGCCAGCTCCAACAGGCGGATCTCCTTCGTCGTGATGCCGCCGGCCATCAGGTGTGCGGATTGCAGAAGTCCGACGCGCTCGAGCGCCGTGCGCGCATGCTGATAGGCATCCTCGTCATTGCTGGTCGCGACGTAGGCGCCGATCACGACGTTATCCAGCACACTGAGGCGCGGAAACGGGCGCGCCACCTGGAACGTGCGTCCCACGTGCAGGCGCGCGATGCGATTGGGCGCCAGTCCGAGAATGGACTGTCCCGCGAGGCGCACGCTGCCCGCGTCGGCCGGCGAAATCCCGTTGAGCAGATTGAAGAGCGTTGTCTTGCCGGCGCCGTTGGGTCCGATGATGCCGAGGATCTCGCCCTCGCGCACTGTGAAGCTGACGTCCTGCACGGCCTTCAGGCCGCCAAAGCTCTTCGACAATCCGGAGACTTCGAGCAGCGGCATACCGATGTTGCGCGGCGCGGCGGGCTGGGTTGTCGTCGGGGCAACCATGGCGGCCGCGACCGGGGTGTCGCGGGGCTCGATGCTCCCTCCACGCTTCAGCCACATGTCGCGCGCCCGCCAGTATACGCCTTCGGGCGCAAACAGGATGACGAGGATGATGGCCGCGCCGAAAACGACGCCCTGAATTCCGGGCAACCGGTCGCCGAGCTCGGCCTGCAGCGTTTCCGCCAGGGGAATGAGAATGGCGGCGCCGATCACCGGGCCCCAGGCGCTCCCGACACCGCCGAACAGGGCCATGATCAGGGCCTGGGCAGAGGTGAGCATGCCGAACACGCTCGGCGGCGTCACGACCAGCAGCACGACGGCATAAAATCCACCGATGGCGCCGGCCACCATGCCCGACAGCACGATGGCTTTCAGCTTCCAGCGGAAGGTGTCGATGCCCGCCGCCTCGGCCGCGATCTCGTTCTGCTTGATCGCCAGCAGCGACATGCCGAACCGCGACCGCTCGATGCGCAGCGACAGCAGCAGCGCCGCCACCATCATGCAGAAGGCCAGCCCCGCATACACGCGGTTGTCGGCGAACTGCATGTAATACACCGGTGCCTCGCGCTGCATCGGCAGCGACACCTCCTGATAGCCCATCCACTCGAACACGTAGAGCAGGGCCAGGGGATAGGCGAGCATGGCCAGCGCGAAGTAGTGCCCGCGCAGCCGGAAGGTCGGATAGCCGATGATGAGGCCCGCCAGCGCGCCGACGGCGCCGGCCAGCGGAATGCCGATCCATGGCGTCAGGCCGAGCTTGATGAGCCCGAGCGCCACCGTGTAGGCGCCGAGCCCGAAGAACGAGGCGTGCCCGAACGACACCAGCCCCGAATATCCGCTGAGGATGTTCCAGGAGATGCCCATGGTCGCCCATACCGGCACCAATGTGAGCATGAGCTGGTAGTACTGGTTCTTCACCGTCAGCACGATGGCCAGATAGACCACGGCCATCAGGGCGACCCAGCGGAGCGGCGAGCCTGACAAGCGGTTCTGCATGTCAGGCCCTCTGCACGCTTCGGCCGAAGAGCCCCTGCGGGCGCAGGAACACGATCAGCAGGAACACCACGAAAATCGCCGTGTTCTGCAGCTGCACCGGCAGCACCAGCGTCGAGAGCTGTTGCACCAGGCCGATGACCATGCCGCCCCAGAAGGCGCCGATGATCGAGCCGAGGCCGCCCAGCACCACGCCCGCGTACATCACGATGACGAACTCGAGGCCCACGTACGGCTGGAACGGCAGGTAGCTCGCCACCAGCCCGCCGGCAATGGCCGTGATGCCGGTGCCGATGCCAAAGGCGATGCGGTGCGCGCGGTCGACGTCGATACCCATGTAGATCGCCGCTTCGGGATTGTCGGCGGCAGCCCGCAGCGATTTGCCGAGCCGCGTACGCGTAATGAAGACGTACAACCCGGCCGCCACCAGCAGCGACACGACGAATGCCACGCCGCGCGCCTTGTTGATGAAGAAGCTGACGTCGTCGCCGACGAAAGGTCCGATCTCCCAGGCGCTCGCCGACAGGGGCGTGCGGATCGAGGCGACCTCGGACCCGAACAGCAGCAGGCCGCCGTTCTGCAGCACCAGCGCGATGCCGAGCGTCAGGATGAGCTGCGCGTAGTGGCCCTCGCCCTCGAGCCCGGCCACGCGGATGCCCGTCACCTGCGAGATCAAAAACTGATGCAGGTAGTAACCGAACACGAACAGCGCGGGGCCCGCCAGCACCGCCGCCGCGACGGGACCGATATAGGGTCCCATAAAGGCCAGGATGCCGAAGCCCGTGAACATGTACCAGGCGAAGTACATGCCCAGCATCATCAGGTCGCCCTGCGCGAAATTGATGACGCGCATGACGCCGAAGATGATGCCGAGCCCCGTGCACATCAGCCCGTAAAGCGCGCCGATCAGGATGCCGGCGGTCAGGGCCTGCAGAAAGTTTTCCAGAAAAATGAGGGAGGGACTCACGCGCGCCTCGATCCGCTGGAGCAGGATCGCTTTGGATTGCATCGCTTTGCCTCGTGCGCAGCCGGTGTGGGCGCGGGACGGGCAACAGTGCACAATTTCAACGCAATCTGCCGGCCGGGGGGCCGCAGGGCGTGGCGTCTCATCGGGCGTTCTTCTCCGCAGAGGCTTATTGGTAGCGTTTCCATCCCCTTGTTGGCCGATTGCCGCCAACTGTCAATGGTAGACAGCAGACACTTTGAACAGGACCGGCATCGCGTTACGATGACGGCCTAACTAGCCAGTCCAATGAAATCCGGGTGGGGGAGAAAACGCATGCGGCGCATGTCACGTCCGGCCGATCCTGGCGCATCCGCCCGTGTGCCGTTAGCTCGCCGTGTACGCGGGGTGTTTCGCTCTACGACCCAAGCTCCGGTGCCACGCATGAAGCTGTTCTGGTCGACGCGCTCGCCGTTCGTGCGCAAGGTCATGGTCTTCGCCCACGAAACCGGGCTCGCCGGCCGCATCGACTGCACCCGCACCCTCGTCGCGCCCACCAAGCCCAACCCCGAGGTGATGGCCCTCAATCCGCTGAACAAGCTGCCGACTCTTGTGCTCGACGACGGCCGCCCGCTCTATGACTCGCGCGTCATCTGCGAATATCTCGACGGCCTGCACGATGGCCCGCGCCTGTTTCCGGCCGAGCCGTCGGCACGCATCGAGGCTCTGCGCCGGCAAGCACTGGGCGACGGCATGATGGATTTCCTGCTCGTCTGGCTGTCGGAGCGGAGCCGCCCCGCGCCGCAGCAGTCGCCCGAGCTGATCGCCGCCTGCCGCACCAAGCTCACAACCGTTCTTGATGCTCTCGAGCGTGAGGCACCCACGCTCGCCGCCACACCCTTCGGCATCGCTCACATCGCCATCGGGTGCGCGCTGGGCTACGCCGATTTCCGCTTCAGCGACGAATCCTGGCGCACCGGCCGCTCGCATCTCGCCGCCTGGGCCGAGACGATTCACAGTCGGCCCTCGTTCCAATCCACCCAGCACGCCGACACTTACTGAGCAGAAAGGGCGTGCCCACGATGCCCGCTCTCATGCGGGTCGCAAGGCTTGCGTTGAGTGCACCTACAGCGGGGTCATGTCGGCTCTAAACAGGGAAACGATGGTTTGCCCCGACAGGCATCTGTCCCGCTGACGCTTTGGGCAGAATAGTGCTGCCTTCCAGCCGACGTTGAGCGTAGCGCTTGGGCGTACACCTGCGGTAAGCTGCCCAACGCACAGCACACCATTCGAGGCCCCCATGGCTGACGAGAACAACGCCCTGCTGGAAGCCATTGATAAACTCACGGAAGCTGTTGATGGCTTAGAGGATGCGATTGAAGCGCACCCGAACGCAGAGACGAAGGCCAAGATCACGGAATGCCTTTCCAAGGTGCAGGAAGGCCTGGACGGTATGTTCAAACTGTTCCCGGATACGTAGCCCGAGATCCGAGTAGGTATCGCGGGCCACCAGTTTCGCTGCAAAATCCGGGCCTTTGACCGCAGCGCCTTGCGCAGCGACCACTGCCCTCAGATCCGGTCCACCCAGGATCAGCTTGCTCTCGCCGTCGACGGGACGCTTCATGAAACCCTGCGTCGCGCTCTCGGAAAGGGACCGCTCAGCAGTCACCTCGAATGCACGATCGGATGCCCCCGTACTGGGTGATTTTCAAAGACCGCCAACGTCGCAGGTGTTATCGTGGCTGCGCTGAAGGCGGACGAAATCGGACCGCTCGAGCTCAATGGTATTGCCGAGATCTCCGCTGCTCCGTTCAACGAGAGACAGGAGGAAGCGATGGCCGAGAGCGTTTACAAAATCATCGAGCTCGTGGGTACGAGCACAGAGTCCTGGGAGAAAGCGGCTAAGGCCGCGGTGGACAGGGCGTCCAAATCCCTGAGAGACCTGCGGATCGCAGAAATCGCCCAGCTGGACATGCAGCTGAAAGATGGAAAAGTCGAAGCCTATAGGGCGAAAGTGAAAGTCTCGTTCAAATATGAGGGCGGCGAATAGCACGGCCGGACTGCAAAACTCATATTAGTCGGAAAGTGGACCACGTCCGGGCTCAAGGAATCGGCTTCTCGTAGCAAAAAAAGCGGGGGCAGCAGTTGTCCGCCGTGCGGGACAAGATGTGTCGCTCCGCGACGACCGACCGATCGCTGGGAGCAAGAACGCACGGCACGAACCCGCCCGCATGTTTCCGAATTTGACCCGGAGCCGTCATTTCGGCGTCGCTGATGCGACAACGAGGCAAATCTTACGAAAGACTGAAGATCTGCACTTAATACTGTCTTGAGCAAATTCGGGCAGTCTACGCAGATCTTTGGCTGCGGGGGCTCCCGGTGTATCGCATTCTCACATGCGTGACGACGGCGCACGATTTGCGGCTTGTTCCGCTGGCCGCTCTTATTTGCGCGGTGGCGACATTTACGTCCTTTCGCATCTACGCGCGTGCCGTCAGCGCGGGCGCGTTGCAAGACCAACACCACCGCGGTTTGATCTGGCTGGGCCTAACCGGTCTCAGTACGGGCGCCGGCATCTGGTCGACTCACTTTGTGGCGATGCTGGCCTATGACTCCGGCGTTCCGACTGCCTACGACCCAGCACTGACACTGACGTCGCTTGTGATCGCTATCGGCGTGACCACAATGGGGTATTTGATTGCGGCATCAGACGCGGAACCGTCAGGTGCCAGATATTCCATCGATGCGTTAGGCTTTTCGATCGCAATCGACGGCAGTGACGCCAAAGTGGCTGTCGGAGGCGCCATCGTCGGCGTCGGAATAGGCCTGATGCATTACACCGGCATGGCGGCAGTGATCGTCCCCGGAGTGGTTCAGTGGGAGCCGATGTATGTGGTCGCCTCGCTAGGCCTCGGCATAGTGTTCGCGTCGGCGAGTATGGTCGCCAACCGTCGGCTCGTCCCACGCAGGGCGCTCTGGATTGCGCCAGGCTTGCTGACGCTGGCTGTCTGCTCCCTGCACTTCACCGCGATGGCGTCAGCTATCGTCGTCCCCGATCCCACCATCCTCGTCGATCCGTCGGTGATAAATACCGGCGGAATGGCGATTGCGGTCACCGGCGTCACAATACTGACCATGCTGGCTGCGGTCAGCGCTGCGTTCGTCAGCACCCAGCGCGAAGTACAGAATGAACTGCGGCGGAACAACGAAGTATTGCAGCAGCGCGATCGAGAGCTCGAGGTGCAGAATGCCCAGCTCGCGCGGCAGCACACGCTGCTCAACCAGCGGGGTTCCTGCCTCCAAGCCATCATCGACAATTTTCCCGGCGGCATCATCTTTCTAGATGCTGATCTGCGCCTCGCTGTGGCCAATGAGAGGGCAAAGACGCTTCTTGATTTCCCCGACTATCTTTTTTCTGACGGCCCTCCCAGTCTTGAAGATGTGTTCCGGTTCAATGCGAACCGTGGCGAAGGCCCGGGCGATGTCGATGATCACGTCGCCAAGCGCATCGCATTGGCAAGAGCCCACCAGCCGCATGTATTCGAGCGCGAGCGCCCCAACGGGACGGTGATCGAGGTGCGAGGCGTTCCGCTTGCGGATGGTGGATTTGTTACAACCTACATGGATGTCACCCAGCGGCATCGCTCAGAAGCCAAAATCAATCACATGGCGCATCATGACGCGCTGACCGATCTGCCAAATCGCGTTCTGCTGCGGGAGCGGCTGGAGCAAGGTCTGAAAAACACGCGCCGTGGGGAACGCTACTTGGCAGTTCTCACGCTCGACCTGGACCGCTTCAAAGAGATCAATGATACGCTCGGACACCCGATCGGCGATGAGCTGCTGAAGTGTGTTGCCGACCGATTGCGCGCATGCATCCGAGAAACGTCCACAATTGCGCGTTTGGGAGGCGACGAGTTCGCTATCGTCGAGGATGTGACGAACCCCGTCACCGAAGCTACCGCCGTCGCCGACAGAATTCAAATGGCACTGAGCACTCCTTTCGAGCTCAGCGGCCACCAAGTCATCATCGGGTCAAGCATAGGCATTGCGATCGCACCTGATGACGGGAGTGATCCCGACAACCTTCTGAAGAATGCGGATCTCGCCCTTTACCGCGCCAAGAACAGTGGACGCGGCATGCATTGCTTCTTCGAGCGCGAGATGGATCGATTGATGCAGGCGCGCCGCGACCTCGAACGCGATCTGCGCAGCGCGCTAACCAATGATGAATTCGAACTCCACTATCAGCCGGTGGTAGACATAGAGACGCGGCAGAAGGTTGGTATGGAGGCCCTGGTTCGCTGGCGACATCCGCAGCGTGGAATGATCATGCCCGACCGGTTCATCTCGCTTGCCGAAGAGACGGGTCTCATAAAGCCAATGGGTGAATGGGTGTTGCGGCAAGCCTGCGCAGACGCCGTCGCGTGGCCAACAGACACCAAAGTTTCCGTAAACCTGTCTCCCATCCAATTCCAAGCAACCGATTTTGCGGGTCACGTAGCGCAGATTCTTGCCGACGCGGGGCTGCCTCCCGAACGGCTCGAGCTGGAAATAACAGAATCGGTGCTACTGCACCGCTCCGGCGAAAATATCGCTATTCTGCACAAGCTACGCGGTCTCGGTGTCTCCGTGGCGCTCGACGACTTTGGAACCGGATATTCGTCTTTGAGCTATCTGCGGACGTTTCCGTTCGACCAAATCAAGATCGACAAGTCATTTATCAGCGAAATGTCCGAGCGAGACGAGTGCGCCGCGATTGTATGTGCCGTTGCCAACCTTGGAAGAAGCCTCAACATCGGTACGACCGCAGAAGGGGTCGAGACCGAAGAGCAGGTCCACCTTCTCCGCGCGGCTGGGTGCACGCACGTGCAAGGATATCTGTTCGGCCGCCCAGGTCCCGTCGCCGCCCTCGACTTTGACGATGCTGCCGCCCACCCTGCTGCCAAAGAGCATGCCACGCTGACCGCACGAGATATCATGTTGGTGCGCTCGAGTTTCTCTCAGGTCGTCCCCATACAGGAAACCGCCGCTCATCTCTTCTACGATCGCCTGTTCGCCATTGCACCTGAGTTGCGTGTCCTGTTTCCCGCCGATCTGAGCGAACAGAAGCGCAAGCTGATGGCCATGCTTGCGGCTGGCATCGGCAAGTTGCACGATTTTTCGGCTCTCACTCCGATGGTCAAAGACCTGGGCGCCCGTCATGCTGCGTACGGGACCAATGCAGAGCATTACATCATCGTCGGCGACGCGCTTTTGTGGACCCTCGAAAAAGGGTTGGGTGATGCATTCACGCCTGAAACCCGCTCTGCGTGGACCAAGGTGTACGACCTGTTTGCGGCGACCATGCAGGCCGGCGCCCGAGACGCTACGGCAGTACGAGCCGCATAGACGCAACATCGCTTCAGCGCTCCGCTTGTTGCGTTTCAGGCCGGAACTTACAGGACCGAGGAGGTTCCGCGTTCAATGCCGGACCAGCTTCGGCCAATGCGGCGTGCCACCGCACCGTAGCCTGCATCGCGCAGCAGCTGGCTAGCGCGTGTGGCGGATTTTCCTTCAATGCGGCCGTGAACCTCAGCTTCTGGCACATCTTGTCGCGTTCCGACGGGCGATCCCGTCGCGAGGACTGGAACTGGCGGGTGAGCGCGGCGTTGTAGGCTGAACGTCTACCTCGCTAGCAGCAGGAGTTCCTTCACATGAGATTTGTAATCCCAGCGGCAGCTGCAGCAACGTTACTCTGCACTGCAACGCTAACTTTCGCGCAAGGGCAACCGGAGCGTGTCGAGAGGGGCGGGCAGGAGCGTAACGAGCGGGCCGCTCCAGGGCGCGATGGCGGTGGCAACCAGAATCGCGGTGAAATGCGCAGCCGGGCTGAGCCGCGCGGGCAGGCGCAGGAGGGCAACCAGCGAGGGTCTGCTGAACGCCGGTTTGACAGATCGCCTGATCGGGCTCAGGGCGATGACCGTCGCATGCGCCAACAATCAGAGCGTCGGGAACGCAGTGACGCTTCACGAGAACGGTCCCCCCGGAACGCAGAGCGGCAGATTGAGCGCAAGCAAGGCGAGCGCCGGCAAGTTCAACGACCGGATGGCGTTGAACGCCGTGTCGAGCGTAAGAGCGATCCGGCTCGGATTCAGGACCGCCGTGATGGTCAGGGAGGGCAGCGCGCGGATCGCGACGGCCGTGTTCAGGAGCGGCGTCAAGCAGTACGCGAGGCTCGCACGCAATTGACGGTGGAACAGCGTGGGCGCTTCTACAGCTCGTTCGACCGTCGGCGTGTATCTAATGTGCGCTTCAGCGCACGCATAGGGACACGCATTCCTCGTTCCGTGCGGCTGTACGCCATCCCGGCCACCGTGGTGGGCTTCGTTCCGGCATACAGCTACTATCGCTATGTGTACCTCGACGACACGATTTGCATCGTGGACCCGAACACCTACGAGGTGGTGGACGTGATCGAATACGGATCAGGCGGCCCCGCTGTGATCGAGGCACGGCTCGATCTGACGCCCGCGGAAAGGGCGCTAATCCTGGACAGCATCGCTGCCGACTTTCCCGAGGCAGAGATTGAACTCAGGTTGGCGCTCGGTGCCGAAGTGCCCGGCCGGATTGAATTGCATACTTTCCCGGACGTGGTGCTGGATCGAATTCCCAGGCTGCGCGGCTACCGCTTCGTGGTGAGTGACGAAAACGTCGTCATCGTTGGTGGCGATAGGGAAATAGAGCTGGTCGTGCGCCGCTAGCGCGTTACCGTAATGGTCAGAGTGGCGGCTCTTTCAAGGGGCCGCCACTTTGCGTTGCGGCCCTGGCTCCATCGGGGAGGCTGGCTGGGACCGGCGGAACTGCCATTGACACCGCCCGCCGGCGCTCGACGCCGGCTCTGCTCAGCGCGGCGCTGGCCGCTTCGGCAGCAAGTCTTTCAAGACCCCGACCCTCGTGCTTGCCGAAGTTGGTGGAGGCGATGCCGGTGATGGCGACATCACGCATGTTCATGCCTCCTGCTGGAGCTTTTCGCGAAGGTCGGTCTTGAGGATCTTGCCGTAGCTGTTCTTGGGAAGGTCAGTGACGAAGCGATAGGCCTTGGGCCGCTTGTAGCGCGCGATGTTGTCCAGGCAGAGCTTGTCGAGATCCTGGTCGGTGATCGTCGCGCCGGGCTGGGTGACGACAAACGCGATCACCTCCTCACCCCAGTCGGCGTGCGGCCGGCTCACGACCGCGCACTCGCGGACGGCCGCATGTGTAAGCAGCACTTCCTCGATTTCGCGCGGATAGATATTGGAGCCTCCCGAGATGATCATATCCTTGGATCGATCCTTGAGGGTAAGGAAGCCGTACGTGTCCAGAGCACCGACATCGCCGGTCCAAAGCCAACCGTCGCGCAAGGCCTTGGCATTGGCTTCGGGGTTGTTCCAGTAGCCGCGCATCACGCAGTCTGAACGCGTGATTACCTCTCCGACCTCGCCTACAGCCAGCTCGCGGCCGTCCTCGCCGACGATCTTCACCTCGACGCCCGCGCGCGCAAACCCGCAACTCGCCATGATCTCCTCGAGCCGCGGATTGTCCTTCTCTGCGAGCAGATGCTTGGGCAGGTAGGTGATGGTCATCGGGCTCTCGCCCTGGCCGTAGATCTGCGTCAGCTTGGGTCCAAAAATTTCGAGCGCCCGCTTAAGATCCGAGACGTACATTGGCGCGCCGCCGTAGTAGAGCGTCTTCAGATTGCTGGTGTCGAGGCTTCCGACCCGCGGGTGATTGATGAGGCGCGAGACCATGGTCGGTGCGCCGAACATCGTCACGTGCTTATGGTTGGCCAGCACGTCAAAGATGCGCTCAGGCTCGAAGGAGCCCGACAGAATGATCTGATGCGATCCCTTGGCGATGTGGGCGAGCGCATAGAGTCCGGAGCCATGCGAGAGAGGCGCGGCGTGGATTTTCGTATCGCGCTCGTCGACCTGATCGACGTCCGAATAGTAGCAATGGGACATGAACTGAAGATTGCGGTGGGTGAGCATGGCGCCCTTCGGGCGGCCCGTCGTGCCGCTTGTGTAGAAGAGCCATGCCATGTCTTCGGGGGCGCTGCTGACCTCCGAGATCGCCTGTCCTGACAGCAGGGTGGCGAAGTCCTTGCTGCCCGCAGTGATGATCGTGCAGCTTGCCGCGACACCCGCCGTGTTTCCGAGCTTGTCTGCAATCTCGGGCGTGCAGAAACAAACACGTGCGCCCGCATTGCTCAGGATGAACTCCATCTCCCTTGGATGGAGTTTGGAGTTCATTGGGATCGCGACCATGCCCGCGCGCCAGATGCCGTACAGCACCAGCAGGAATTCCGCACAGTTCTCCATGGCAATGCCGACGTGTGACCCGCGGGGCAAAGCAAGGCGCTCGATCAGTCCACCGGCAATCCGCGCGACACCGTCCTCGAACTGAGCATAGGTCAAGGTGCCGGCGTCCGTCGTGATGGCCGGATTCTGCGGGAAGCGCAGGGCGACCTGCTTGAGGCTCATCGAGAGGTTCATCCGTTCTTTTCCTCTCCTCATTTGTGCGAGATTCGGTTGGGCGTCATGGAGCTCGGGATCTCAATGCAGATACTGCTCCAGCATCGCCGGATCATCGCGCAGCTCAGCGGCACGGCCTGAGCGAACGATACCGCATGGTGTTTCCTCCGCGGGCAGGTCAAGTGCGCCTGTAATTTGTTCGTTCCCGAGCAACGGTGGGCGTTTCTCACCCAGCGTTGGAAAATATGCAAGGGCTGTCGGTCGGTTGCCGGCTGCTCGGCTGTCGGACAAGGCGGCAGCCGGTCAGTGGCGGCAAGAAGCTCAAGAATGCCTGACGAGTTG
Organism: Hyphomicrobiaceae bacterium; assembly: GCA_046713545.1. Classification (GTDB taxonomy): domain Bacteria; phylum Pseudomonadota; class Alphaproteobacteria; order Rhizobiales; family Hyphomicrobiaceae; genus CADEFX01. Next base: position 14,848 of record JBKKCB010000336.1, read on the forward strand.
CCGCCGAGCGTTGGTTCGAAAGCCAGTCGGCATGTTGCTCTCTTTCGCTGGCGCGTCCAAGCAATCCATCAGACGTGGTAACAGTGCGAGCACCGTTGCAACGCTTGTCGTCAGGCCACTGGACGCGGCAGGGAGTGGGCGAACTCGTTGCGTTCGCAGGTGGCATAGGCGAACTGGTACGACGGTGGTGCGATCCACAACACGGACGATCTCGCTCACTCCGTCAAAAAGTCTCGCACGATCTTGATCTGGCTCGCTACGTTCAGCGCCGGTGCGTGACCACAACCTTCAATTTCGACGATCCTCGCGCGCGGCCCACGTGCAGCCATTTTCTCGGCGGTGTCGGGAAGCAACAGATCGGACTCGACGCCCCGCAGGACGAGCGTCGCTGCCTCGATCCGCTCCCAGTGCTCCCACTGCTCGTAGTCGTGCGGATGAGCGAACATCTGCCGCACGATTGCCGGGTCATAGTGCGTGGTGATTTGGCCCGAGGGTAGCCGTCGCATCGACGTCTC
>JBKKCB010000337.1:0-21979 GCA_046713545.1 Hyphomicrobiaceae bacterium
GATATGGGCAAGTCCGTGCTCGAGCGGCTGGAACACATCGACGGCGGCACGCACGGATGGTTCGGCACGAATGAGGGTTGCATGTCCGCCATGAGTAGCAACAACGCGCCGTACGTCTGCTGCGCCGGCATCGGCCGCTTCAAGCACCTCCATCCAGATCAAACCTCCCGACCAATCGTAGAACACGCTGCACGGCATGTAGCGACCAATGGCAGCCACGACTTTAGGCCCGGAACGCGGTGCTGTCGAAATGCGCCAGAGCGGCGCATCGCTGCGCTGAAGTATGGAGAGCTGCCGCAGCTCGTCCCAGAATGCCAACGAACTGGCGTGGTCGAGTTCATGGATTTCGCCGAAGGGCTTGAGCGCTTCCTTGAGCCGCTGTTTGCGATAGGACACCGAGCGCGAAAAATTCTCGAGGCGTAGCGCGGTTACGGCCTTGTGCGCCGTGCGCATGCCGGCATGCCAGAGCCGCGCCGAGAGCGCCTCCTGGAGGTGAATGGCTCCCGACACTTCGAACGGCGTGCCCATCGCCGCACACAAAGCCTCGATGGCAATGCTGTCCGGCAGTCCCAAGAGAATGAGCGTGCCGGTCTCCTCGGGTACCGGCATGACCTTGAATGTCACTTCTGTGAGGACCGCGAGCGTCCCCCAGCTTCCCGACAAACCGCGTGTGAGATCCACACCTGTGACATTCTTCATGACCCGGCCGCCCGCCTTGAAAAGCTGGCCCGCGCCGGAGACAGCCTGCAAGCCCAAGGCATGATCGCGAACGGCACCGCTGGCCACGCGGCGCGCACCCGAGAGGTTGGTCGCCAGGACCGCACCCATGGTCGTATGGCCCGGCTCGATACCAAGCACGGGACCGAGATCAATGGGCTCGAATGCCAGCATCTGGCCGTGCGCCGCGAGTTCCGCCTCGACGCGCGAGAGCGGCGTCCCGGTGCGGGCCGAAATGACAAGTTCTGTCGGCTCGAACAGCGAAATGCCGGCAAGTGAACTCGTCGTCAGCGACACAGCCGCCTGCGAAGGCCGCCCGACCGCACGCTTCGATCCTGCGCCCATCACCTCGATCGGCGTGCGGTTCGCGCTCGCATCGGCGAGCAGGTTTCCCAGCTCCCGGTCCGTGGCGGGTCGAACGAGCTGTTGCACCGGATCTCCTCAGGCCGCGGTCGCGGCTTCACGGCCGTCGAACGGGAATACCTTTGCAGGATTGAGCAGCCACTTCGGATCGAACACAGTCTTGATGCGCATCTGCAGGGCAAGCTCAGTGGGAGAAAACTGCACCGGCATCAGATCGCGCTTCTCGACGCCGACACCGTGCTCGCCCGTCAGACAGCCTCCGACCGCTACGCACAATTTCAGGATTTCGGCGCCGCAATGCTCGGCCTTCGCCATCTCGTCGGGGTTGTTCGCGTTGTAGAGGATCAGCGGGTGCAGATTGCCGTCACCGGCATGGAAAATATTGGCAACCTTGAGACCGTGCTGCTTGCAGATCGTGCCTATGGCGACAAGCACTTCGGGCAATCGACCGAGCGGGATGGTCCCATCCATGCAGTAATAGTCGGAGATGCGGCCGATAGCACCGAACGCCGATTTGCGGCCTTTCCAGATGGCGGCGCTTTGTGCCTCGCTCTCGCTGACGCGCACGACGATCGGATTGTGACCTCGCGCGATCGAAACGATGCGGCCCAGAAGATCGGAAATCTCCTCGGCCGAGCCTTCGACCTCGATAATCAACAGGGCCTCCACATTGAGCGGATAGCCGGCCTTCGCGAACGCTTCACAAACCTCGATGGCGGGCTTGTCCATGAACTCGATCGCTACGGGAATAATGCCAGACGCAATGATGGCGGACACGCACTGGCCTGCTGCCTCACTGGAGGCAAAACCGATGAGCATGGGGCGTGCCGCCTCCGCGGAACGCAAAATTCTAACGGTGGCCTCCGTGACAATGCCGAACTGGCCTTCCGACCCGACGACAAGGCCGAGGAGGTCATATCCCGGTTGATCGAGGTGCGCACCGCCGATATCGACGATCGTGCCATCGACAAGCACCATCTTGACGCCCAGCACGTTGTTGGTGGTGACGCCGTACTTCAGGCAATGCGCCCCGCCGGAGTTCATGCCGATATTGCCCGCCAGCGTGCAGGCGAGCTGGCTGGACGGATCGGGCGCGTAGAAAAAGCCTCGTGGCTGCACGGCGGCCGTGATGCCGAGGTTGGTGATGCCGGTTTCAAGGCGCGCCGTACGGTTTTCGTAATCAACCTCGAGGACCCGTGTCATCCTGGAAACGCCAATAACCAATGCATCTTCGGACGGGAGGGCGCCGCCGCTGAGGGACGTTCCCGCGCCCCGGGCGATGACCTTGATGTCATTCTCGTTGCAATAGCGGAGAGCTTTGGAAACTTCCTCCGTGGAGCGCGGCAGGACAACGGCAAGCGGCATCGCGCGATAGGCGGTGAGGCCATCCGTTTCGAAGGCGCGGCAGCCGTCCTTGTCGGAAATCACGACGTCCCGCCCCAACAGGCGCACGAGGTCCCCGATGATGGCATCTCTGCGTGCGAGGACGCGCCGGTCCGGTTCCGGCAGCACAATCATCGACATCCGCTGTTCCTCCTGTTCGACGGTAGCATACTGCAGGGAGGACGAAGGAGCGATAGCTCTCCACGATCGCCCCAGATGCGGAAAACCTCTCGCTGCTGCACTTGGTCGCGCCATGGGCGGCGTACCTTCCGGGAGCAGGATTGGAGTGCCAATTACTCGAAGACGACGGCCGACTCAAAAAGGAAGACTTAAATGAAAGCGCTTGTCAGGATCACGCTGTTGGTGTTGACGGCTGCAGCGGCCCCGGGCGCGACCGCCGCCGACGCCAGCGCGGAAAACGGAGAGGATGTCTTCAAGAAATGCCGCGCCTGCCATGATGTGGGCGCCAATGCCAAGAACAAGGTCGGCCCCATTCTCAACGGCCTGTTCGGGCGCAAGGCCGGTACGATAGAAGGATTCAACTACTCGGACGCGAATCGCAAAGCCGGCGAAGCCGGCTGGGTCTGGACCGACGAAATCATGATGAAGTACTTGGAGAACCCGCGGGAGGCCATGCCTGGCAACCGGATGGCGTTCGTGGGCCTCAAGGATGAGCAGGACCGCAAGGATGTGATTTCCTATTTGAGGACCTTCTCGAAGTAGGAATGGCCGGCGAAGGTAGACGCGCACCGGCAGCGTGCTAGAACAATGTTCCATTCCTAGTCACCGACACCGAGACGCCTGCGCCGTCATGAGCAGTCTTCCTATCGAACGGCCACGAGTAGCCCTGTTCGCGACATGCCTCGTGGACCTGATACGCCCTTCGGTGGGCTTCGCGGCGGCAAAGCTGCTCGAAGACGCCGGCTGCGATGTGTCGGTACCCACAGGCCAGACCTGCTGCGGGCAGCCGGCTTATAATTCGGGGGACAAAGCGTCGGCCGCCGATCTCGCGCGCCAGACCATCGCGGCCCTTGAAGGATTCGACTATGTGGTGGTCCCGTCCGGATCATGTGCGGGAATGCTCAAGGCCCACTATCCTGACCTTCTTGCGACAGACCCTTCATGGAAAGACCGCGCAGCGCGGATGGCGGACAGAACGTACGAGCTGATTTCTTTCCTGACCGACGTGCGGGGCATCAGCCGGGTGAACACCAATCTTGCAGTACGCGCCACCTATCACGACAGCTGCTCTGGCTTACGCGAACTCGCCATCAAGGATCAACCGCGCAAGCTGCTGGCGAGCGTGGAGGGTCTCGAACTCGTCGAAATGGCAGACTGCGAAATCTGCTGCGGTTTCGGGGGCACATTTTCGATCAAGTTCCCCGAGATCTCAAACGCAATGGTCGAGAAAAAATGTGCCAACATCGTCGAAGCGAACACGGATTTGGTTCTGGCCGGTGATCTCGGCTGCCTCATGAACATGGCAGGGAAGCTGCGGCGACAAGGGCGGACAATCGAGGTCCGGCACGTCGCCGAGGTGCTGGCGGGCGAATTGTCGGAGCCCGCAATCGGCGCTGTAGATAGAGGCGCATGACCGCGCAAACACCTGAAAGCTGATGCACCCCACCTCCGATACCTTCAAGAGCAACGCCCGCGCAGCCCTCGCTGATCCGCAGCTCCAACGCGCGCTTTCGGGATTGCCGACCGGTCTTGTCGCCCAACGGACAGCCGCGCGTGCGCGCTTGCCTGAATTCGAGGCACTGCGTGAGATCGGGCGGGACATCAAGAATCATACGCTCGCGCACCTCGATCTTTATCTCGAGGAGTACGAGAAGAATGCGACGGCGGCGGGTGCGCACGTGCATTGGGCGGCTACGGCGGCTGATGCGCGCGAGATCGTGCTGAGAATCTGCCGTGATGCGGGCGCCAAGATCGTGACCAAAGGCAAGTCCATGATCTCGGAGGAGATCGCGCTCAACGGACATCTGGAAGCCGCCGGCCTGGAAGTGGTTGAGACGGATCTCGGGGAATATCTCGTCCAGATTCGTGGCGAAGCACCGAGCCATATCATCGCGCCGGCCATCCACCTCACTCAGGATATGGTCGAAGCGGACTTCCGCCGGCTGCACACGACGCTCCCCAAGGATCGCGTGCTGGTGGAGCCGGCGCAGCTCGTGGGCGAGGCCCGCTCGATACTGCGCGAAAAGTTCATCGCCGCGGAGGTCGGCATCACGGGCGCCAATTTTCTCATTGCGGAGACGGGCTCTTCGGTGATCGTCACCAACGAGGGCAACGGCGATCTGACCCAGTCGCTGGCAAAGGTGCACATCGTCGTCGCGTCGATCGAGAAGATCGTACCGACGCTCGAGGACCTGAGCGCCATCATCCGGCTGCTGGCGCGTTCCGCGACGGGGCAGGAAATCTCCACGTATACGACGCTCTCGACGGGTCCGCGCCGGCCCGGCGACCCCGATGGCCCGGAAGTATACCACGTGGTGATCCTCGACAACGGACGGTCGGCAATGCTCGGCACACCGTTCCGCGAGGCGCTGCGCTGCATCCGCTGCGGTGCGTGCATGAACCACTGCCCGGTGTATGCCGCCGTCGGCGGCCACGCCTACGGCTGGGTTTATCCTGGTCCGATCGGCGCGGTCCTCACACCGCAATTTCTCGGCGTGAAGCAGGCCGGCGATCTGCCCAACGCTTCGACGTTCTGCGGACGATGCGAGGCCGTCTGCCCCATGAAAATTCCATTGCCGAAGTTGCTGCGGCACTGGCGCGAAGCGGAATTCGCAGAGGGTGGCCAGTCCTGGAACTACCGTGCGGGCTTGCGGGTGTGGGCCTATTTCGCAAAGAAACCGCGCGTTTATCACGCGGCAGCCAGGCTCGCCGTGGCGTTGCTCAGCAGCGTCGGCAAGCGCAAGGGTGCGTTTCGGTGGCTGCCTCTGACGGGGGGCTGGACGCGCCACCGCGACCTTCCCGCACCGCAGGGGCGCACATTTCAGCAACTGTGGGCCGAGCGGCGGGCCGGGGTCGAACGATGAGCCCAAAGACTCAAGCTTCGCCCCAGGAAGCGCGCGCGCAGATCCTCGTGCGCATCCGCAACGGTCTCGGCGCCACGCCCGACGATACCGAGCGGCAGGCTGCCGTTGCGGCCCGTCTCAAAAGTTCGAAGCCGCATTTGATCCCGGATCGCGTCGCCAAACCCGGCACCGACTTGCCGGCGCTGCTGCGCAGTTTTCTCGAGGGGCAATCGGCGACGGTCGTCACCGTGACCGCGCCGGCCGATGTCCCCTCGGCCGTTGCCAACTTCCTGCGGGCATCCAATTTGCCCCAGCGCGTGCGCATGGGCGAGGATCCGTTCCTGGCCGAGCTCAACTGGTCGTCGGAGCCGACGCTCGAGCGCCGGCAGGGACGTGCCAGGCCGGAAGACGAGGTCGGGCTCAGTCATGCCACGGTCGCCGTCGCCGAAACGGGAACGCTGGTCATTGCATCGGGGGATGCCAATCCGGTCACGCTCAATTTCCTTCCCGAGACACACATCATTGTACTCACCACCAAAGACATCGTCGGGCCCTACGAGACGGCCTTCGAGCATGTACGCACCACGTATGGGCGCGGGATCATGCCGCGTACGGTGAATTTGATATCCGGGCCGTCGCGGACGGGCGACATCGGCGGGAAACTGGTAATGGGCGCTCACGGGCCACGGCGCATGTGCGTCATCGTTGTCGACAACGCGGAGTGAACGCGCCCAGCTGCCGAGACCCTACTTACGCTTGCCAGCCAGGCAGGTCTGCAGGCATCGCTGGAGCTGGGCATTGCAAGTCGGCGATCCCTTGTCGCGTATCAGGCATGCACTGTGCTGGCGCCGGCAACCTTCCGTACAGGCTTCGCCTTGCGCTCGCGTGTAAGGGATCTGCGAACGCATGCCATCGGGCGCAGGACTAGCGCCAAACCAAGCCGTTGACCGGCCGCTTGTCTGTGCCAGCAGCGTCAAAACCAAGGCCAGGCCCAAGATCAGGTAGCGGAACACGGCCAACACTCCTCGCGACCCGCAGCCAAGCCGGCACCGAATGTGCGGCTCAAATTCGACTGGTCCCTGAGCTGATCCCCGCAAGATTGCTATAGTCTGCGGCATGAACGCAAGCTGAACTGACCGCAGCGCAACGCCCTTTGCCTTTTCGCCCCAAGTTGTCGATATTAGGCGCAGCACGGTACTGGGTTCATCTCAGGGGGGAATTGAGATGACGCGTGGCGCCTATATTTTTGTCGCGTTTGTATATCTGGTGCTCGGGGCGTCGTTCCTGGCGTCCAGTGCGCTGATGATCCGCGAATTTAATGATTACGAGTGGCTCACAATGCTGCTCACACACAGTCATTTGTTCTTGTTTTTTCCCTTGTTCGGCCTGCTCGTGCTCGCGGCGTTCTACCTGCCCTCCGTCGCATTCGCGCACATGTACTGGTACCACGTGCCGTACGGCAGACTCCGGTTCATTTTCGGAATTTTCGTTGCCGTCGGCATCTCGCTCGGCGTATCGCACCTGCTGACATCCGCCCATCCCCGCGGCATATGGGAAATCGCACCGAACGCGATCCGGGCCGACAGGGGTGTACCAGCCAACTGCCGGGCCAACAACGTGCCTTGCGAACGGGCTGCCATCGCCGACGTTCTCAAAGTCTTGCGAGAGGAAAGCCCAAGCCGGCTTGGCCTGTCGGAGTTCGCCCGCAGCTGCACGCGCGACAAGCTCTTGCCGGCGACAGAGATCTTCAAGGAGGAGCGTTACTGCTTCCCGGCAATGCGCATGCTGTCGGGAGAGGCCTGCTGCACAGCGCAAAAGCGGTTCAAGGATGACGTTGGAGCACTGAGTGCGACTCCACGAACCCGGTCGGAAGCCGCGGACCTCGACGTCATTTTCATGCCGTTCAAAGTGTTTTTCATCGTTGTCATGATCGTCGTCGCGCTGATGCTGGCGGTTTGGCGCAACAAGATCGACCTCCTGTACAAGGCGAAGGTACCATCGATCGAGCGCGGCATCATGATCGGTGCGATTGCGATGCTGTTCTGGCCGATCATGGACTACGGCTATCAGCAGACGGCTGACGTTCTGTTCGGACGTGAATACGGCGCTTTCAAATGGCGCTGGAGCGTCGTCATCGGCCCCTGGGTCGTGCTCTTGCTGTTTTTCTTCCTCCGCCGCCTTGGAAAAAACCTGGCCATGGTTGGGCAGTTCGGAGGCATTGCCGGCGGACTGTTTGCCGTATTGCGCTACCAGGACATCAACAATTGGGCGCAGCGCTTCTTCGGCGCCGGTGCCGACGACTGGATGCCGTTCGTCTTCGGCGCGTTGGCGTTTGCCGGCGTTGTGGCGCTGTTTTGGCGCCAGCGGTCACGAGCAGCGCGCGAGGAGGCCGGCCCCGCCGATCCGCCCGCGTCGGACGGCACGCAACCGGCTGCCTCCTGACGTAACAGACATGCGTCCCGCATGCAGTCGGCACTTGCAGTTTTCAGCGCGATATGCGACGGGCACAGCGCGCACGGTGATCGCTGAGAGCGGGCATGCTGACGAGCTACGATAGCAATGGGTCCGGACTTACCCGGACCGATGCGCCACAGGCCATCGGCTCCTCGACAGTATGGATCGATCTGCTTAATCCGACGAAGGAGGAAGACGAGTTTGTCGAGCGACACCTCGGCATCTCGATCCCAACCCACGCGGAGATGCGTGAGATCGAGGCCTCCAACCGCGTGTATGCGGAGAACGGCGCCTACTACATGACGGCGTTCATCGTCTACAATCTCGAAGCGCCCAATCCCTCCGCCTCGTCGATCACCTTCATCCTGAAGGACACCCGGCTCGTCACGGTGCGATATGCCGAGCCGAAAGCCTTCCCGTTCTTTCTCTCGCGCATCGAAAAGGAAGCACTACCCTGCGGTCATGCCGCCGCCATCCTGATTGGCCTGCTCGAGACCATCGTGCACCGTCAAGCCGACCTCATCGAGCGTGTGCAGGACGAAGTCGAGAAAACGGCACAGGGGATCTTCGAGATCAAGGGCGGCCAGCACTCCAAGAACCGGCGCCTGGAACTCCTGCTGAAAGCCATCGGCAAAGAGGGCAACATCACCTCCCGGGCCCAGGAAAGCGCAGTCTCACTCGATCGTGTGATGACGTTCTTCGCCAATGCCGCGCGCGAGCGCGATGACGACGCGCGCGTCCTGCAGCGGATCAAGACCACCCGCCGCGACATCAGCTCGCTGATGGAGCACATGCGTTCCCTCACCAACCGCATCACGTTTCTGCTCGACGCGACTCTCGGCATGATCAATATCGAGCAGAACCAGATCATCAAAATCTTCTCGGTGCTCGCCGTCGTGCTGCTGCCGCCGACGCTCGTCGGCACGGTCTATGGGATGAACTTCGAGCACATGCCGGAGCTCAAATGGGCACTTGGCTATCCCATGGCCCTTCTCCTGATGGTGCTCTCGGCTATTTTGCCCTTCGTCTATTTCCGACGGCGCGGCTGGCTGTAGCGGACCTCGATTACGCGAACCCTAGGCCATACAGGACCAGGGCCGATGCGGCGCAGACCGCGAGCGTCGATATGATGCCCCAATGCAGCTTGAACAGAAGCGCCACAGCGAGGACTGACAGCCCCAACGCAATCCAATTCAGACTTGCCAATTCCGGCAGGTAAAGTCTCAGCGGTCCCGCCCATGTCTCGGTGATGCTGCGGAAGAGCACGTTGAGCGCAAACCAGACCGTCAGATTGAGAATGACCCCCACCACGGCCGCGGTGACCGCGGCCAACGCCGACTGAAGCCGTGGGGCGGTGCGCAACCATTCCATGTACGGCGCACCGACGAAAATCCATAAGAAGCAGGGTGCGAACGTGGCCCACAACGTGATGATGGTGCCGAGCACGCCCATGGCCCAGGGATTGCCGCCGCCATGTCGGAAGGCGGCGAGAAAGCCGACAAACTCCGTCACCAGGATCAGTGGCCCCGGCGTGGTTTCGGCGAGCCCGAGGCCATCCACCATCTCGCCGGCACTCAGCCAGCCGAAGTGCTGCACGACGTCCTGGGCCATGTAGGCGAGCACGGCATAGGCGCCACCAAACGTCACGACCGCTAATTTGGAGAAGAACAGACCGAGCTGCGCCAGAACATGACCACTGCCGAACCATGCGGCAACGCCGAGCAAAGGTATGATCCAGATCGCGAGCCACACGGCTGCCGTCGTCACGGTCTGGCTGACCGGAACAGGTGGCACCGGCTCCGACACGGCCGTGGACACACCGCCGCTGCGCATAAACCCGAAGATGGCTGCGGCAAGCACGATCAACGGAAACGGCACACCGAAGAAGAAGATCGCAACGAAAGCCGCGGCGGCCAGGACCTGGTCGGCTCTCGCCTTCAAACCGCGCTTCGCGATGCGCAGCAGCGCCTCGACGACGATGGCCAGAACGGCGGCTTTCACACCCATCATGAGGGCTTCAGCGACCGGCAACTTGCCGAGTGCCGCGTACAGCATGGACAGCACCAGCACGACAAGAGCGCCGGGCAGTACGAACAGGAGGCCGGCTGCAAGACCGCCCCTTACGCCGTGCATCCGCCAGCCGACGTATGTGGCGAGTTGCATCGCCTCGGGGCCGGGCAGGAGCATGCAGAAGTTCAAGGCGCTGAGATAGCGGGGCTCGTCGATCCATTTTTTTTCTTCGACGAGCACCCGATGCATCAGCGCGATCTGCCCGGCAGGACCACCGAACGACAAGACGCCGATCTTCGCCCACACACGCAGCGCTTCCGTGAAACTCGGGACCGGGGCCGCCGCCGCATCCATCGGCAAGGTCACGCCTGCATCGCTCATGACGGCTCTCGTCCCGATTGCTTTGCAGACGGCCAGTTGTGCGTTTCCTCGGTCGCATCGCGGCACCATCGGAACAACGCATCGTACAGCGACATCGCAGCGTCGAGTTGTGCCAGGTCGTCCTTGAACATTCTCGAATAGCCGAGTGATGCCGCCAGCAGACCGGCCGCCTCCGGTGCCTGGTCGAGCGTGGCCGTATCGGCCGCACGAACGATCCGCGCCAGATGCTGCAGCGGCTTGGAGGCGAGTTTGAATTCCGCGATCATGGTGTCGAACGTACACGTCTCGCCGCGGTGACTCCAAAAAACGTCGTCGATGTCGAACGGCGTGGCATCAAAGCGTTCGGCCACAGCCATCACCTCGGATGGCGCGACAAACAGGAAAACGGCGCCGGGATCGACGAAGCGGCGGATGAGCCAGGGACACGCGATGCGATCGATTTTCGGCCGGGCGCGCGTGACCCACACTGTTTTGCCGTCCTTATACTTGGGAAGTTTCGCGGTCGTCAGCAGCATCTGGCCGGCGTCGCGCCAAGCCTCGAACCCGCCCTCCAATGACTGGGCGTCGGCACCGTAGGTGCGCAGCCACGCCGCTGCGCCCTGACTGAGCTTCTTACCCTTCTGGCAGATGATGACAGCAAATTGACTGACATCGCCGGTCCATTGTGGCGCTGTACGATAGTCGCGCCGGTGCGAGCCGGGGATCAGACGGGGATCACTGTTGAAGTCGTCCGCATCGCGAACATCTATGATGCGCGGCGATGCCGGGAGACCGATCAAACGAGACAGTTGTGAAACGGTGATTTCGGTAGGCGATGACATAGGCGTCCTCCTCAGTATGAGGGTGCGGACGCGATGTTTGGGCTGTCGCCTCACGGGGCAATCGCGGTGGGCCCCATGCCTGCAAAGAACACAACCCGGACGCAGATGTCAATCTCTGCAATCCGCTCGCGGCTTTCCGCAAAACCGATCCTGGCGGTTCGATGACGACACGATGACAGTGGTACGAATTTCGCATTTGCGACAACGCGCTGCAGCATGCCGTTCTGTGGATAAGTTTCGCTCAACACGCCTTGTCGCAACCTCGATACGACTTACGTACTAGCGTGAGCCCTGTCCGACACGGGAGTGATGTCATGCATCGACGCGGGACCCCCGAGACAATCGATCCCATAACACGAGTTCAACTCGAGCGGCTGGTGGCATCGATATTGATGAAATCACCACATGAGCTGGCGGAGATCGCGAGCGTGAATCCAGCCATTTATCGCGAATGGATTGCGGAGATCCGCCAGCGTAACGACGAAGCACGCGAGGAAGCGCGGAAAATGTCCAGGGCCCTGCAGTCGCTGATGGACGCGCCGATGCGTACAGGCAAAAGCAAAATCGCCTAGGATCCCCACCTGGCTTCTTGACCGGCGGATGCCGGAGTGCACACTCCGCAGGACACTTAGTGGACCAGCGGAGGCGTTATCCATGGATCTCGGCATCAAAGGCAAGACGGCAATCGTCTGCGCGGCCTCCAAAGGGCTTGGCAAGGGCTGTGCGATGGCGCTGGCCAGGGAAGGCGTGGACGTGGTGATCTCCGCGCGCGGTGCCGAGGCGCTGAATGCCACCGCCGAGGAGATCCGCAAAGCAACCGGCGCCAAGGTGACGGCGATCGCATGTGACGTGACGACCGAGGACGGCCGCAAGCAGATTTTGGCCGCCTGCCCCAATCCCGACATCCTGATCAACAATGCCGGTGGTCCCCCGCCTGGCGACTTCAAGGATTTCAGCCTCGACGATTGGCGCAAGGCGGTAGAATGGAACATGATCACGCCGCTCGCGCTCATCAAGTCGACAGTTTACGGCATGATGGACCGCGGTTTCGGCCGCATCGTCAACATCACCAGCCAATCCGTAAAAGCGCCGATCGCTTCGCTCGAGCTGTCGAATGGCGCACGGGCAGGATTGACCGGCGCAGTGGCCGTCATTGCGCGCAAGTCGGCACGGCGTAACGTGACAATCAACGCGCTTTTGCCGGGACCCTTCGACACTGATCGCTTGAGGGGCAGCACCAAACGAATGGCGGAACTGCAGGGCATTGCGATGGAGGACGCCATGAAGCAGCGTCAGGCTGCCGTTCCAGCAGGGCGCTTTGGCACTCCCGAGGAGTTCGGAGCGGCCGCTGCATTCCTGTGCTCCGCACATGCGGGCTTCATCACGGGCCAAAATCTGCTCCTCGACGGCGGCGGATTCCCAGGCGCGCTGTAAATCGTTTCTGCTTTCAGCATTGATGCCATGCGCGTGCGCGTGAAACCGGCACGCGAAAGGTTTCAACGCGCGCAATGCGTTACAGACGCTTCGTTTGGTTCCGACGACAAATTGTCGCGTTGAATCACGGACTTGATGAATTGAGTTCAGATTTTAGTGTTGACTGACCAAGCCACGGCTGGTGAGGTGCGCTCGTCAGACTAGGTGGGCTCGTCCCGCCGCTAAAGGAAATAGCGGACACAGGGGCTTCTCAGAGGGACTCGCATTCAACCCAACCTCGTGAGTTGCTGGATCGCCTGATCCACGCCACGCGGCGCAACCGCAGCGGGAATTCAGAATCTCGCGGCGATTTCTCCGAACGGCGACTTTTTGCACCGCGCGTAACGGAGGTACATGAGTGAAAAAGATGATTTTCCGAGCCGCTGTGATTGCGGCTGCTCTTGCCGCTTCGGCTCCGGCACAAGCCGATGGCTGGGCAGACACGTTCAGTGACTCGCACGACTTCAGTCGCGCAGGAAGTACCGGCGACAGGGTTGCTGGTGGGCGCGGCTCATTTGCTGGCCGCTCCAATCTAGGCGTCATGACCAACGACGATGACAGCAGCCCGGTGACGACGCGCACGCGGCGTACATCTCGCGCGAGTACTGATGAAGCTCGGGAAGGCCGCAGATCGCGATCAGGCCGTGTAACGACGACCTCTTACTCGGGCGAAGGCTCATCCTCGGGAGGAGGATCGTCCGGTATCGCGTCATACTACTGGCAGCCACAGCGGGTTGCCTCCGGCGGCTGGTTCAATCCGAACGCTATGACCGCCGCACACAAGACACTTCCCTTCGGCACACGCGTTCGCGTGACAAACGTCAATACCGGGCGCTCGGCCGTCGTGACGATCAACGATCGCGGCCCCTATGTGGCCGGGCGCGTGATCGACCTTTCGAAGGCAGCCGCCAGCTCGGTTGGAATGATCGGAAGCGGCCTCGCGCGCGTGAGAATGGAGGTCCTTGGCCGTTAGCGCCTCGGATCTCACCCAGACCAAGCTGCAACGGCAGGAGCGACAGCGCTCCTGCCTTTTTTTGTGGAAGATCGTAACCGGCGGTCCACACGATCGCCCGATTGAGCGCGATAATCTTGCTCGATGATTCGCCCTCGACTGCTTTCCATGACATTTGCCGTTATTTGCTGCTCTTCACCGGGCACGGCTGAGGATTCGGCACCTGCGCGACACCAGCACCTCTCGAGCTGGCACACGACGGTGCTGCCTGATGCCAAATCGAGGCGCATCACCGCGGCGGTGCCAGCTTCTCCTCACGGCAAAGGCCGTGCAGGCGCAATAGTGTCAGCGGTCGCGGTCGCACCCGCGACACGCCCGGCCGGTGTCGTGCCTCACATTGGCGGCGCTCACCTGCTTTCGGGGATCGCGTCCTTCTACTGGCAGGAGCAGCAGACTGCGAGCGGCGAGCGCTTCGACAAGGCAGCGATGACGGCCGCTCATCCGACGCTCCCATTCAATACGCGCGTGAAAGTTACGCATCTCGCGAGCAACCGCTCGGTGGTTGTCCGCATCAATGACCGGGGTCCGTTCAAGAGCGGGCGAGTTATCGACCTGAGCCACGCTGCCGCCGGCGCACTCGGCATGCATGGCCAGGGCCTGGCGCGCGTGCATCTCGAGGTCATGGACTAGAGCGCCATCGCTTCACATGAGAGCACCAAGCTTCCATGTGAAGCGTGAATCGCCCTCTATGGCTTAAAATGTAGAGCAGAATTCACGCTTTGGCCGAGGCGACTCGCATGCGGCAAAAGCGATTCTATCCAATGCGATCCTGCTCTAGGCGCGACCCGGTGCCGGTGGACATGTAAGCTCGGCCGAATCACATTAGTCGGGTCCGAACGGCCTGCGCCTCCGTGCTGGTCACGCACGAGATCCCGGGGCTTCTGCGCATGATCTGGCTGGTAATTCTGAGCTTCGGACTAGCAGCCGGGACATTGGGTGGCATAGTCGGTTTTGGCGGCTCGACCATCCTGATGCCGATCCTGGCGCTCGCCTTCGGACCGAAGGAAGCCGTGCCGATCATGGCCATCGCCGGGGTGCTCGCCAACCTGTCGCGCGTCGCCGTATGGTGGCGAGACGTCGACTGGCGCGCCGCGGCGATCTATTGCCTCACGGGCATTCCGTTCGCAGCCCTTGGCGCGCGCACGTTGCTTGCGCTTGACCCACGTGTCGTCGAACTCGTCCTTGGCTTGTTCTTCCTGGCCATGATCCCAACGCGCCGGTGGCTGCTCAAGGATGGTTTTTCGATCAAGCTGCCGGGACTGGCACTGGCGGGCGCGGGGGTGGGCTACCTGTCAGGTTTGGTCGCGTCGACGGGGCCATTGAATACGCCATTCTTTCTGGCCTACGGCCTCGTCAAGGGGGCATTCGTGTCGACGGAAGCCTTGGGGTCTCTGGGCGTCTTTGGCACCAAGGCCATCGTGTTCCATACGTTTGGCGCGCTCCCCTCCGATACGATCGCGCGCGGCCTCATTGTAGGAAGCTCGATGATGGCCGGATCGTGGGTGGCGAAGCGCTTCCTCTCCCACCTCGACGCAGAACAATTTCGACTTTTAATGGATGGTGCGATGCTGGCTGCCGGCCTGACGTTGCTGTGGGGCGCGCTCCAGCAGACATGAACGGATCAACTCGCTGCGCGGTCGCCTTCGAGCATCCTTGTCACGACGTCGCAAAAAAATTTGTATTCAAAAGGCTTGGCAAGCACAACGGCATCAGAAAAGCGCGGCTGGAGGCTGTCGATGCCATAGCCCGTGGCAAAAGCGAACGGAACAGAGCGCTTCTTAAGTTCATCTGCGATCGGAAACGATTCTTCCCTTCCGAGAGAAACGTCCAAAATTGCTCCATCGATCTGGATGCCATCAATCAAGTCCAGCGCCCCGCTTACGGAACTCGCAGGCCCGATCGTCTGGCAATGAAGCTCCTCCAGCCATTCCTGCACCAGCATGGCGATCAAAGGCTCGTCTTCAACGATGAGAACACACCGTCGGTCAGTAGGGTTGCTCATGGCCTTGCTTGGATTTGCCCGTTTAAGTGAGGCTAACACGCGGGTCGCGACGGTCCTATCCCGCCACGGTGACGCACGTGCGCCAAGCCCTGCAAAAGCTGCGCCCCGCAACAAGTCGCTCGGGTGGCGAAATCGGACTGACGGGGCAGGGGCCTCGCGACCGTTGCAGCGGACCCGGAATAAGGAGGCGGTTAACGGCGTATTAACCTTTATGTTCCCATAACAGCGCCTCGTGAAGATCAGCAAAAAGCCATCTTCCTCGGCGATTTAGGAGTCGTCCCGCCATTTGGACCGTTCAGCGTAGACGGGGGTCGAACGACATGGTTCCTACTCGGGCGCGGCACGTCATCTTGATGGGGCGTGCTGCGAAGTTATTTTTTTTGCCGGCTGTCACCTGGCTTGCCTTGGCTGGCCCGGCGGTTGCGTCTGGCAAACCGGCAGTCAAAGCGGCCCAGGCCGAAGACGTTGCGGGCAGCCGCACGCGTACGCGCTTTGTCGTGGCGCTCGAGCGAGTTGCCGAGTTCCAGGTTTTTTCGCTGCAGAACCCCAATCGAGTGATTATCGACCTGCCCGACATCAAGGTGCAGCTCCCCTCGATGCCCGAGCGGGAGGGCGTGGGGCTCGTCAAGAGCTTCCGCGGCGGCCTGGCAGCACCCGGTAAAATGCGTGTTGTGATCGACGTCACCGACCCCGTGATCGTCGAGACCGCAAAGCTGGAACCTGGCAAGGCGGGGGGGCCGCAGCGGCTCATCGTCGAAATCGTGCCGGCCGAAGGCGCAAAGACCACATCACCTCGCCCGTTTGCCACCGCCAGTCTCGGCAACGCAGGTCTCGCAACGATTCAACCGCCGGTGCCGCGGCCAGCGCAGCGTCGTACTGCCCGCACATGGAAACCCGTCATTGTTCTCGATCCTGGGCACGGCGGATCTGACAGCGGAGCCGAGCGCAATGGCGCCGTCGAAAAGGAGGTCGTGCTGGCTTTCGGCAAAACCTTGCGCGACAAGCTCAATGCGACAGGCCGCTACAAGGTTTTGATGACGCGCGATACCGACACGTTCATTCCGCTGGAAGAGCGCCGTGAGTTCGCGGAGGAGCACCAGGCGGCACTGTTCATCGCCATCCATGCCGACTATGTCGCTCGATCCAATGTGCGCGGCGCCACCATCTACTCCCTGCGCGAAGGTGTTGCCAACAATCTCGCCCGCTCATCGCGCGGTGAAACAAGTGACGATCTGCTGACGAGCAATCAGCTGGCGACAATGAAGGCCATCGGCAGCGATGCCGGCGCGGTCCGCAACATTCTTGCCGATCTCGTGCAGCGCGAGACATTGGCCACCAAGGATCGCACGGGGACGTTTGTGAAATCGGTGATCGAGTTCATGGGCCAGAGCACAGAATTGAAAGACAGCCCCGACCGTTCTGCCGCCTTCGCCGTGCTGAAAACCGCCAAGGTGCCGGCGGTCCTGATCGAGCTTGCCTACGTCAGCAACAAAGAAGATGCAGCGCTGCTCAAATCGGACAAGTGGCGCGCCAAGGTTGCGGATTCGATCGCCACCGCCATTGACAACTACTTCAGCCACCAGGTGGCACGCCTGCCGATGTGATCGGCATCGCGCGATCTCCATAAAAACAGCCGGCCCAAAGGGCCGGCCGCTGCGTCGTGGCCGTCACGCGTCGCACGCGCTGACGGCATGGCCCAGTCAGTTGATACTTGGAGGTTGCAGCGGTTTGACACGCCACAGCAGCCCAAAATGCCAGATAGGCTGCGTGCGCAGGGAAAGCTGGATGCTACTGTCGAGACGCTGGCGCACTAACCGAGACTCCGGATGACGGCGTGTCTGCATTGGCCACTCCATCGTCAGTGATGGCCGTTCTCATCGCCTCTTGCGATTCCACAACGCGCTCGACCACGCAGCCCGTGACGGGAGCGTGCCGGAGAACGAAGCGGAAGAGAACGGCAGTAGGGGACAGGGTCGGCGATCCGTTGCACTACACTGCAGTCCGAAGCTCCCGCAGGCGGCCCCATCCATCTCCGCCGTGTGCTTGGTCTGCCAAAAGGCATAGTAAATTGCATGCCCTCGCCCGAAAGATCACGCGAGCCGATTCCTCGCGCTTCTACTCACAGGCAACACACACTCTGCAGCCGACCAACAAACCTCAGGCTGGCTGCAGGATAGGATGCAATGCCGATTCGGTTAACAAATAGTTAAGCCGAATTAGGTGGCACCGGCATTATCAGGGATACCCTGTGTCCCTGCGCCTCGACGATCAGCGGCGTAGTGCCGAATGCGTCGCCGTCGATCTGCACGGGAGCCGTCGTCTGCGCGCGGATCTCGGCCCGGGCACACTCCACCACGGCAACATGGCGGCAAGTGGCAAGGCGACCGGTGGCCAGCGCCAGCAAACTGGCCATAAGGGCGCCGCGGTCCGGCGCATTGAACAAGACCGCCCTGAGGCCGGGCGCATGCAAGCCGGCCCGCTCGGCAATGACGAATGACCCGCCATAGTGGCGGGCCTTGGCGAGCACGACCCAACTGGCTTGGTGAGGACGACCATCCAACAGGACATCAAATTTATCGGCCGGCCCCTTCAGCGCCGAAAGCAGTGGGCCCAGATAGGCAAGCTTGCCAATTCGGCCCTTGGCCAACGGATTAAGCGCCTCGATAATACGACCGTCGAACCCCGCCCCGGCCATCAGGAGAAACACTTCGCCGTTCGCCGTGGGCGCCAGTACGGATACAGCCGGACCGGAAAGCAGTGCCGCGGCCAGCGCGCCGGGGTCACGGCAAAGGCCGATTTCGCGCGCGAGCACGTTGCCCGTGCCCAAAGGGACGATGCCAAGCGGCACATCCGTGCCTGCCACTGTCCTCGCTGCATGCCTGATCGTGCCATCACCGCCTACAGCGACGATTGCGTCGTAGGCTCCGCTTCGAACGGCCTCGGTCGCGCGTTGAAAAGCGGCGTCCTTGCCATGCTCTCCACAGCCCACGATGCGCGCGCCCGACGCCGTCAAAATGTTCATGACCCGAGCGGCAAGGCTGCGGCGACCATATCCGGAGGTCGTATTGTCGATGATGAAGAAGCGCCGACGCATCGCCCGAGCCCAAAAAACGATGCCGGCCACCTGGAGGGCAGCCGGCATCGAAAGCAAACAACCAGTCGCTGGTCGCCGTCAATGGTCAGTTCAGGCGCCAGCCCGCGCTTCTTCGGCGTGAGCGGATTTCTGAACTGCCTTCTGGATCTTCTCGAAGGCCCGCACCTCGATCTGGCGAATGCGCTCCCGGCTCACGCCAAACTCGGTTGAGAGGTCTTCCAGGGTCGCCGGATCTTCCTGCAAACGCCGGGCTTCGAATATGCGCTTTTCACGGTCATTGAGCGCGCGCATGGCACGTTGCAGATAGGATCGGCGAAGTTCGAGCTCCTCGCTCTCGGCAAGCCGCTCTTCCTGGTCCGGCACGTCGTCAACAAGCCAGTCTTGCCACTCGCCCGATTCCGAATCGGCACGCACAGGCGCATTCAACGAAGCGTCGCCCGACAGCCGCCGGTTCATGGAGATGACGTCTTCCTCGGGCACGCCAAGCTTGGTCGCAATCTGCTTCACGTGCTCGGGCTTGAGATCGCCCTCCTCAAGGGCCTGGATCTGACCCTTTACGCGACGCAGGTTGAAGAAAAGCTTCTTCTGCGCAGCCGTCGTGCCCATCTTGACGAGGCTCCACGACCTCAGGATGTATTCCTGGATCGATGCCCGGATCCACCACATCGCATACGTGGCGAGGCGAAAGCCCCGATCCGGATCGAAGCGTTTGACCGCTTGCATGAGACCGACGTTACCTTCCGAAATCACCTCGCCTATGGGTAAGCCGTAGCCGCGATACCCCATGGCAATGCGTGCTACGAGCCGCAGATGCGACGTGACCAGCGTCTGGGCGGCGTCGGCGTCCTGATGCTCCTGCCAACGCTTGGCGAGCATGTATTCCTGATTGGGCTCCAGCATCGGAAAACGCCGGATTTCCTCGAGGTATCTCGAGAGGCCACCCGAACCCGCCGCAAGGGACGGAAGCGTCTTTGTTGCCATTTCATGTCCAGCGCTAACCCGAAGGGTCTTGCACTGCTCCCTCATAAAGCGGTCGGGTCACACGCTCCCGATCCTCACCCCCGTTTACTCTCCTCGTCGTGCCTTTGACAAAGCACGTCTTTGTTCCGCGGGGGTAACGTCCATTCACGCGAGGGTGACCTACGTGGGATCACATCTCGCCCGTTACAAGAGCGTAAACGAAACTCAAGTGCTGTATCCGTCGGAACAGACACCGCAGACACAACGCGCAATGGGGGATTTGGTGCCCGGAGGCCTAGGAGGGACGCCCCGTCAACGACGCAATGGACGGTTAGCGCTGGTGAATGCCTTATGCAAGGTATCGAGATCCAAAGGTAAGGGACTAGTAAACCTTAGCATTTTACCCGTCTTGGGATGCTCGAAGCCCAGATCCGAAGCATGCAGAGCCTGCCGAGCAAGCGGCGTGAGCGCCGCCCGAACCGTTGCAGGGAGACGGCTGGCGCTCGCCGAGAAGCCGGCGGCGTAAACAGGGTCGCCGATGACAGGATGACCGATATGCGCCATATGCACGCGTATCTGGTGCGTACGACCGGTTTCGAGCTTCAGCTCGACGAGCGAGGCAAGCGGTTTTCCGCCGCCTTCAAAGCGATACGTTTCGATGGCCTGGTAGTGCGTCACGGCGTGCCGGCCCGCATCGCCATGCGCAACGGCCATCCGAGTGCGATTGCGAACTCCACGCGCCAGGGGCGCATTCACCGATCCGGCCGGGCGCAGCAAACCTCCCCATACGAATGCCTTGTATCGACGCTCGAGCCTGCCATCGCGGCCATGCGCCGCGAACTGGGCACTTAGGGCCTGATGAGCGGCATCCGTCTTGGCAACGACGAGGAGACCGCTGGTATCCTTGTCCAACCGGTGCACGATGCCGGGCCGCCGGACACCGCCGATGCCGGATAGACTGGCCCCGCAATGCGCAATCAGGGCGTTGACGAGCGTGCCCGTTGCATGGCCTGCCGCAGGATGCACGACCAGCCCCGCCGGCTTGTCGATGACTATGAGATGGGCGTCCTCAAAGACAACCGAAAGCGGGATCGGCTCGCCCGCTGGCTTCGCCGGCTCGGGCTCAGGCACGGTGACGACGTATGTTTCACCCGGTTTGACCCGGCGGCCGGGCTCTCTTACTGTCGCGCCATCCAGCGTTACTTGCCCAGCGCGAACAAGGGACTGGATGCGAGAGCGCGTCAGTTCCGGAACTCCCAAGCCAAGCACCTTGTCAAGGCGCTCGCCGATATCGGCCAAGTCCACAGTGACGGAGCGGTGCATGGGAGTGTTGCCAATCATCCCCGATCTCAAAACGTCAGGCGAAGGCCGGTCATGAACATTCAGCACGAGGCCGCAGGGAGCGCGCGGAGCACGGACCCGTTCAGTCCCGCTCAGTTGCGCATACTAAAAATCGCAGTCATTGTCATGGGCGTGATCCTTGTCCTCGGCTTTGCAGCTGTGATCGGACGGATCGCATATCTGGTGACCCGAAGCGGCAAACCGCCGGCACCTCAGTCTACGACGATCGCGAAGGATCTACGTCTCCCCCTTCCAGAGGGCGCAGCAGTGCGTTCGCTCGCCTTGTCGGGAGATCGTCTCGCCATACACTTCGATACACCGTCGGGCGCTGGCGTTGCGATCCTGGATCTTCTCACGGGCGAGCCGGTGACACGCATCGAACTCGTGCCGCACGGAGCCAGCCGGTAGATATGCTGGCCCGGGCACACCCTAATATGCCTTGATCGGCTAGGTCGTCTCCAATATACGAAAGTCGGTTAGAGCTGCCCCGTTCGTCTAGCGGTTAGGACGTCAGCCTCTCACGTTGAAAACAGGGGTTCGATTCCCCTACGGGGCGCCATCCAGAAAATTTATTCAATAAATACAGTCTGGTTAGACACTTGCGGACGTTGGGTTAGACACTTCCCGTTCCTGTTTTGAGCGGAACGAGAAGACCCATGCCAGTGAGAGCGAGTTTCTTGCGCTCTGCCGAACGCGTGTAGCGCTCAGCCTCCTTCAAACTCAACCATCCGAAAATCGCCATGAGCTGGTGAGCGGTGGCGCCGTTTTCTGCTGCCACGGTGGCTGCAGCTTTGCGAAGTCCATGGGCTGTACAGTTCCCAAGCCTAGCTTCGTCGCAGCGTTCACGAAACCAGTTGCCGAAACCCGCAGCGGCAAACGGCTTGCCGAGCTCCGTGACAAGAAACGTCAACTCGCCCAACGTACTCGCGTCAAGAACGCGCTGTA
>JBKKCB010000338.1:0-5044 GCA_046713545.1 Hyphomicrobiaceae bacterium
TTCATGGTGCTGGAAGCGGGCGACGTCATCACCACCGGCACGCCGCCCGGCGTCGGCCTCGGCATGAAGCCGCCCCTGTTCCTCAAAGCCGGCGACGTCATGACACTCGGCATCGAAGGCCTCGGCCGGCAGCAGCAGAAGGTCGTGCCCTTCAAGATGTGATCTGTCTTTGCCCTCTCCCCGCAAGCGGGGAGAGGGGATGCGGCTGCGCGCGAGGCGCGGCCTCGCCCACTCAAAAGTGTCATCCTCGGGCTTGCCTGCCCTCGGACTTGTTCCGAGGGTCCCGAGGACCCATGGTCCCACGAGTCCGGAAACGCTGTTGCGATCGGCTGCATCACCACGTCCAGCAGATCGTGCCGCGCCTGCCGCACGTTGGATCCTCGGACCAAGTCCGAGGATGACAGAGTTTGTGCGGCGGCATGCTTTGCCCGCTCCGCATGAAGGCCCAGACGCCTCGCCGCTGGCGCGTGAAATGGCCACCATCTCGCCGCCTTCAGGTGTCACGAAGCCCGTCAGTGTTCGCCTGCGACCGCTTTGCATGGAAACCCTGCTTCCCTGCGAAACGATCGCGTTCTAGGCTGGCTCAACAGTCGGCCTAGGTCACGTAAGGCTTCCGTAGCGATGATGGCTTCTGCGCTTACTGCATTCCGCCTGCTCGGCAAGGTTGCCCTGCTCGCCGCAGGAACCGCTGCCCTGATGCTGTTTCTCGTGGATCTGCCGGACGTGGCCGTACCGGAAGCCATGCCCCGCGAAGCCGCCAAACCCATCGAGCGCACGACACAAATCGAAACAGCACAGTGCCTCGAATACCAAGGCCTCTAGCCCGCCTCTTGCCCCCTTTACGCGTCCGATCATCGGCCCGATAGTCGCGGCGATCATCGCATCGCGTTCGCACGCGCCCTCCCGGACGGAGACCCCACCATGACATCACTCGCCGGCCGCGTCGCGGTCATCACAGGCTCGGCGCGCAACATCGGCCGCGCCACGGCGCTCATGCTGGCGCGCGAAGGCGCCTCCATCATGGTGCACGCGCGCAGCGACCAGGAGGGCGTCGTTGAATCCCGCCGCCTGCTCGAAGCGGCGGGCGCCCAGACCGGCGGCCATCTCGCCGACGTCTCCACCGAGGCCGGCGCCGAAGGCCTCATCGACGCCGCCGTCAAGCGCTTCGGCAAGGTCGACATCCTCGTCAACAACGCCGCCGTCCGCCGCAACACGCCGTTTGTCGAGATGACGCTGAAGGAGTGGCACTACGTGCTGGCGAACAGCCTCGACTGCGCCTTCCTGTGCGCACGCTACGCCGCCCCGCACATGATCGCCGGCAAATGGGGACGCATCGTCAACATCGGCGGCGTCACCATGTTTCGCGGCACGGCCGGGCGCGTGCACGTTGCCGCCGCCAAGTCCGGCATGATCGGCATGACGCGCGCCATGGCCACCGAGCTTGGGCCCCACGGCATCACCGCCAACATCGTCGCGCCGGGCACCATCAACACCGTGCGCAGCGGCGCTGCCGGCGCCCGCCCGGCCGACAGCGCCAGCCTCGGCATTCCGGTCGGCCGCGAGGGCCAGCCCGAGGAGATCGCCCACATCATCACCATGCTGTGCCGGCCCGAGGGAGCCTACACCACCGGCCAGACCATCGAGGTCAATGGCGGCATCCATTACTCCTGAACGCCTGCGCTCGGCCGCTCACGGCGAAGCCAGCCGCTCACGCCGGCGGCAAGTCCGGCCTCGTCACCTGGAACGCGGCGCGCCCTGACATCACCGCCCACCAACTAGCGAGGCGGCGATGCCGGTTCACGAGCGCGGCGCCTTCCGGCATGAGGGTGAAATAGCCGACCATCGGCGCGAGGTGAATGTCCGCAAGCGACAGGCTGTCGCCACACAAGAAGCCGTCGTCGCCCGCAAGCTGCTCCAGCGCACCGATCACCGTTGGCGCCGCATCGAGCCCGCGCTGCACTTCGGCCGAATCTGACGGCCGTCCCTGCCGCGGCCGGAAGACGCCGTGCGAAAACACCTGCCGCACCAGGGGCCAATACGCATAGCTGTCGATCACCGAGATGATCTGCTGGCACCGCGCACGCTCCATCGGCGTTGGCGGCTGCAGCGCCGGCCCGTCGAAGGCCTCATCCACGTAGCGCGTCATGGCGCTCGTCTCGTAGAGCACGAAATCATCGTGCACCAGCGCCGGCACCCGCTTGAACGGATGCTTGGCGAGATAGCCGGACGGCACATCGTCAGCGAAGGGATTGACCTCCCGCCAGTCGTAGGCACAGCCCTTCTCGTGCAACGCCAGCCGCGCAATCCAGGCGTAGACGCTGTATTTGTATCCGTACAGCTCAACCGTCATGGCACGGCCTCCAGTCATCTCAAATCCGTCATAGCCGCATCATGCCGGAGGCATGCGGGAACACCGCACGGCCATCCACGTCCGATTACTCTCCGAGCCTCGCCCGATCCGCGGAGCCGTCGAAGATCTCTCCTGTCCTCTCGTCGAAAAGATCGCTCCACTCCGGGTTCATCTGCGCGATGAGCCGAACCTTCCAGGCCCGCTTCCATTTCTTGAGGCGCGTCTCGCGCAGAATGGCAGCGTCCATCGTGTCGTGCATATCGTAATACACCAGCCGATCGACGCCATATTTCTTGGTGAAGCCGTCGAACAGCTTCTGCTTATGGATGGCCATGCGATCAATCAGATCGCTGGTCACGCCGATATACCGAACCCCGTTGGGCTTGCTCGCCAGGACGTAGACCGCAGGCTTTTTCGCGCGCCACTCCCGCATGCTCCGTGCCTCTCGATGCCGGCGTGGATGGCCGCCTGCGCGGCCATGACGGTAAGAGAGCGCATAGGATGGCGCAAGGTCGACTCGTCCCTCACGAAAGCGAGCCCCTTGGACACGGGCAACTTGCGTGCTCCTCTGGCCAATGGCGGTACGGATTGTCGGATATCGTCCGCCCAGCCTCCCATTCGTCATGGCCGCGAAGGCGGCCATCCACGTGCAATTGGAATGCGCTGCGGCCTTTCCTACCGGGTCCTATGCCGGCGCTTTGAACATTCGGCGTCGGCGCTCCCACGTCATCGCAATACTCCCCATCCCCGCCGACAACACTTGCAAGCGCCCCAACTTCCGCCCACCATAGGTCCGGACAATTCAGGGACCGCAGCCGAACGCGACCCGCCACCAGCCGGGACGGAAAACGCTTGAGTGAAAACGGAAATATCGTCGCCGAGACGGCTGCGCGGATCTTCGCGGACCTCGCCGATCCGCAGACGATCAACAACGCGAAGACGGATGCCTGGAAAGTCGACCTCTGGCGTGCCCTGGAAGACGCCGGCCTGACGCTGGCCTGGGTGCCGGACACGCTCGGCGGCGCCGGCGCCAGCCTGTCCGACGGCTTCGAGGTCCTGGGCGTGGCCGGACGCTTCGCCGCCCCCGTGCCGATCGCCGAGACGCTGCTGGCCGGCTGGCTTCTGTCGCGCGCCGGCATCTCCTCGCCCCAGGGCGCCATGACCGTCGCCCCGACGCGTCCCATGGATCGCATCACGCTCAACGCCGACGGCACCCTGTCCGGCCGCGCGCGCGGCGTGCCCTTCGCCACCGATGCCGCCCATATCGCTGTCCTCGCCTCCGGTCCGAGCGGCGCGCATGTCGCTCTCGTTCCGACCGGCGCCGCGCGCATCACGGCCGGACGTACGCTCGCCGGCGACCCGCTGTGCGATGTCGCCTTCGACCGCGCCAAGCCGCTGCAGATTTCTCCCGCACCCGCCGGTCTCGACCAGACCGCGCTGCTGCTGATGGGCTGCGTCGTGCGCGCCGTTGAAACCGCCGGCGCGCTCGAAGCCATCCTCGCCATGGCCGTGCGCTACGCCAACGAGCGCGTCGCCTTCGAGCGCCCGATCGCCAAATTCCAGGCCGTGCAGCACAACCTCGCCCGCCTCGCCGGCGAGGTCTCCGCCGCCATGATGGCCTCCGGCTCCGCCGCCGACACGCTCTCCAACACCGACACTTTTGACGACACCGCCTTCCTCGAAGCCGCCGCCGCCAAGATCCGCGCCTCGGAAGCCGCGCAGGAAGGCTCGGCAATCGCCCATCAGGTGCACGGCGCCATCGGCTTCACCAAAGAGTACATCCTGCACCGCTTCACGCTGCGCCTGCTCGGCTGGCGCGACGATTTCGGCAACGAAAGCCACTGGGCCGTCGAGCTCGGCAACCGCATCGCCAAACGCGGCGCCGACGAGCTGTGGCCGCTCCTGGCCTCGCGGTGAACGGCATGATGCTCTTGTCCACCATGTTGGGCACCGCCTCACCCATCCCCCGGTGTCATCCTCGCGCTTGTCGCGAGGACCCATCGCTCAGCACGCTCGATGGATGGTGGGACCGAATGGATCGTCAACCTCGCTCTTCCGGATTCGTGGAACCATGGGTCCTCGGGACGAGCCCGAGGATGACATTTGTGGGTGTGGCGCGGCCTCACACCCGTCCCGACGCGAAGCCCTCGCCATTTGTAGGCCGGCCGTCGTTGTTCCTCCCTCTCCCCAGCGGGGAGAGGGCTGTTCGCCATGACTTACGAGCGCCGCTGAATCAGCTTCCGCTAGCCCTGCATCGGACCGCGAGTAAGTCATTCGGCGAACAGGGCGAGGGGGATCCGATCGTTCGGGAACACCCTCACCCTTCGCACCCAAGGACTTGCTCGGCCCGCGCTACGACGGCCATTGATGGGACTACCGCAAATCTTCCCTCATGGGCCTCGCAAGTCCAGGGCGCGAAGCCCTCTCCCTTGAAGGGAGAGGGGACTGAGAGGCATCGCAGCCGGCCCCCAACAAGACGCCATAGGCCCCACGCATGACCACTGACCTCCGCTTCGACCAGATCCGCCTCCCCGAGGACTGCGAGGCCCTGCGCCGCGACGTGCGTACCTTCCTCGCCGCGGAAATCGCCGCCGGCACCTTCAGTCCGGACCGCGCCGTCCACAGCGAAACCTTCAGCCGCGAATTCAGCCGCAAGGTCGGCGCCAAGGGCTGGATCGGCATGACGTGGCCGAA
>JBKKCB010000339.1:0-6025 GCA_046713545.1 Hyphomicrobiaceae bacterium
GGCGCTGTTGCGCGCGTTGGACGCGATTGTCGTGCTTCGCTCCTTTTCCGATACGAGCTGGCGATTCAAAAGCCCGTTCGGGGGGCCCAAGAACCCGCCGAAGTCAGTCGCCAATCGACTCGGGATCTCGGGCACGAAGCGGCTGGTCTATACCCATCCCGGCGGGAACATGCCGCAATGGTGCGTCAACCGACTGTTTGAGATGGTGGTCCGCGGCGAGATCGGGACGGCACTGATCTGCGGCGGCGAGGCGCTGGCCACGCAGAAAGCCGCAGAGCGCGCCAAAATAAATCTCGACTGGAATGAGGATGCCGGTGGCGAGCCCGAGCAATGGGGCGTCGCAACCCGCGGCTGGAACGATATGGAAGACCGGCATCGCATGGCGGGCGCCATATTCGCCTATCCGCTGTTCGAGAACGGCATTCGACGCCATCTCGGCCGTCCGGTCCCCGAGCATCTTGCCGCGGTCGGCGCGTTGTTTGCGCATTTTGCGAGTGTCGCCAATAGCAATCCGCTTGCGGATCGCCGGCAGGGTTTCAGCGCCCGGCAGATCGCGACAATCGGTCCAGACAACCCCTATATCGGGTTTCCCTACACCAAGCTGATGAACTCGAACGCTTTCATCGACCAGGCTGCGGCAATCATTTTGACATCGGTGGGCAAAGCGCGCGAGCTCGGCATTCCGCAACATCGATGGGTGTATCTTCACGGCTGCGCCGACGCGCACGATCATTGGTTCATCTCTGACCGGCACAACTACCACTCATCACCCGCCATGCGGGCCGTCGCGCAGGAGACGCTGAACATGGCGGACGTCGGCATCGACGACATCGACACGTTCGACATCTACAGCTGCTTCCCGTCGGCCGTGCAAATCGCGTGTCGCGAGATGGGCCTTGCGCAGGACGACCCGCGCGGCCTGACCGTGACGGGCGGGTTGCCCTACTTCGGCGGACCGGGCAACAATTATGTCACGCACTCGATCGCTCAGATGATGGACGAGGTGCGCAAGACGCCGGGCAGCAGGGGCATGGTGACCGCGAACGGCAACTACATCACCAAGCAGTCCGCCGGCATCTATTCAACGACGCCACCAACTGTGGCCTTTGCCCCGAAAGATCCCTCCACCTATCAGAAGGGCATCGACAGCGACAAAGGGCCGGCCGTCGCCGACGTGGCAAATGGATCAGCAACCGTCGAGACGTACACCGTCATGCATGACCGAAAGGGTCCGTCCTACGCGATCCTGTTCGGTCGATTGCGCGATGGCCGCCGCTTCATCGCCAATACGCCCGACGATCCTGGTCTCCTGCGGGACATGGTCGATCGCGACCTGATCGACTCAACCGGGCGGGTGACACACGACAACGGCCTAAACCTGTTCAGGCCGGATTAGGGCCGGCGGTTTTGCGCGATCTTTCCAGGGCCGTTGTAACCGGGCCTCCATGTCGTCGCGCATCCGCAAGGCCAAGACATCGTCTACTCCGGATCCTCGACTTGCCCCGAGACGGCGCGCCACCGGCGCACCGAACTTGCGATATTGAGGGACGCCGACACGATGCCGACGCCGTAGCAGACAATCTGGGTGGTAAGCAGGAGGGTATTCATGTCCGATCCCTTGATCGATCTTGCATGGCCTGGTTCGGGCACGGCTCCAACCAGCGCCCGGCGAAAAGGCGGGAATTTCGGTGGTTCGCATTCCACGCAACCCGCGCTCTGCATTGATGACGAACGACGGCCCGGACGGCCGACACGTCGATGCAAGGTTTTTTTCAGGGGCGCGCGGCACCGTTGGCCACGGCACCAGTCAATCCGGTCGAAGCAGCAGGATCGAACGGAGCGGTATCACGACCTGAGCTTTCTGCCCCACATCGATGATCTCGATCCACCGGTGACGGGACTCCTCGTCGTCTGTTGCAACCATTCGCGTGGCCAATCTCACGGCGGCCAACTCGGCATCGGCCAATGATGGAAAGTCATGGCCATGGATGTCGTCGTACTCGCGGCCTGTTTCGGCGCGCAAGTTGAAATGAAATCGCGGCATCGGGCTCTCCTGGCTGCAAAGCAACTGATGTCAGACAACGACCGCGACTGCGCGATGTCCGCCAGTTAACCGAAGGACGTTCCCAACCGATGTTCCCGGAGGGACAAGGCGCGTCGCTATGGCTCTGCTTACTCACCGCGGCTTTGACAACGTCAAAGGCGCGTGCAACCGTTCACGGGTTTGACGGAGCAGTTGGATACATAAAAAACCGACGCTCCAAGATTCGATCGTGGCATAGCGGTCGAATATGGGGAGATTTGAGATGCCCGCCGTTGTTCATGCGCCTCCCCTGCAATAACACCTTGAACCGAACGGGAGGACGACATGCGATTGGGACTTTGGCTTGGAATTGCAGGCTGCATGGCAGCTCTGGCAATACCCGCATCAGCCCAGGACAAAAAGGTTCGACTGCAGATAGGGGGTGCATTCCCTTCCACGACAGCAATCCTCGGCCCGGCGCAGCAGCGCACGGTCGATATGCTCAAGCTCATGTCGGGCGGCTCGATTGATGCAAGGCTTTACGAGCCCGGCGCTCTGGTTCCGGCCAACCAGTACTTCGATTCCGTCGCCAACGGTTCGCTCGACGCGGCCTGGACGGCTGCAGCATTCTTTACGGGCAAGAACATTGCGTTCGCGGTTTACTCCACGATTCCGTTTGGCCCCGAGGCCGGTGAATTTCTTGCGTGGAAGCACTACGGCGGTGGCCGCGAGCTTCAGGAGGAGCTGTTCAAACCCTACAAGATCGTGGCGATCGACTGTGGCCTGATCTCGCCCGAGGCGTCGGGGTGGTTCCGCAAGGAGATCAAGACACTCGAGGATCTCAAGGGCCTGAAGATGCGTTTCCTGGGCCTCGGCGCCGGCGTCATGCAGAAGCTGGGCGTGGCAACGCAGCTGCTGCAGGCCGGCGAAATCTTCCAGGCCCTCCAGCTCGACACGATCGACGCGGCGGAGTTTTCGATGCCGGCCATGGACGCAACGCTGGGCTTTCATCAGGTCGCCAAGTTCTACTACTTTCCTGGCTGGCATCAGATGGCGACCATGACTCAGCTCTTTCTGACCGAGGCGAAATGGGCCGAGATGTCGCCGACGCAAAAGGAGATCATCAAGCGCGCCTGCGAGGCGCAGATGCTCAATCAACTCGCCGACGGTGAAGCGAGCAAGTTCAAGGCGATCAACGATCTGAAAGCCAAGGGCGTGCAGATCAAGTTCTGGGACAAGCAGTTCCTCGATGTCTTCCACGAGAAGTGGCTCGAGGTGGCGAAGGAGCAGTCCGAGAAAAGTCCGGAGTTCAAGAAAGCCCTGGATTCGCTGCAGAGCTTCCGGGCGGACTACAAGATCTGGAAAGACCACGGCTATCTGAAGTGACGATGCGGGTGGGCGCCGACACGGCGCTCACTTTTCCCCAAGTGGACGTGTACTGGCCGACGGAAACGTCCGCGTCGTAGCCGGCGGCTTGTATCGCCCTCTGTCGGGATATCTCGATGCCGTGATACTTTGCCGGCTTGCTCCTTCGATCGGGCGGGTACGGGATGCGAATAGCACCAAGGCGACGCGGGAAACGGGCGGCGGCTCCCGCACGGAGCCAGGATGAGGCGCGCCAGGCCGTCCTCACCATTCGCGTCGATTTCGGCGACAGCGGCAACCTCGGTCCCGGCAAAGTTGCCCTCATGGAGCTGATCTCGAAGCACGGGTCGATATCGGCCGCCGGCAAGGAGATGCGCATGTCCTATCGGCGGGCCTGGCTCCTAGTCGACGAGATCAACCAGATATTCCGCAAGCCGCTCGTGGAAAAACAGATGGGCGGATCGGGCGGCGGTGGCGCCCGCCTGACCGAATTTGGCCGCGACGTCGTGAGCCGCTATCGCGCCATCGAGGTTGCGGCTGCCACCGCCACGGCCACCGACGTCAAGGCCCTCAAGTCATCCCTTGCGCGCGTGCGCACCGCCCACCACAGCTAATCACGGCGTACAGTCGTGGCGCGTCCAGAGCCGCGACGGATCAGGATTGCCCAGGGGTCAGCCCAGTGAAGCCTTGCGCCTCGAAGAATGGTTTTGCTTTGCCCGACTTCAGATATGCCAGGAAGGCTGCGGCATCGGGATGCTCGGCATTTGCCGTGAGCGCGATCGGGTAGATGATGGGCGGATGGCTGTCCCCGGGAAACGTACCGATAATTGCGACGGCGGGGTCGGCTGCGGCGTCCGTCTGATAGACAATCCCCGCCGGCGTTTCCCCGCGTGAGACGAGCAGCAATGCGGCCCGTACATTCTCGGCCTGAGCGATCCTGCCGGACACACTCGGCCAAACTCCGAGCTTCTCGAGGGCCGCCTTGCCGTACTTGCCGGCCGGTACGGAGTCGATGTTTGCCATGGAGAGGCGCCCGTCGCCCAGAATTTTGGCCAGGTCGAACCCGGATTTGATCTCGATCGGCTGAGCCTTGTCCTTCGGCGCGATCAGCACAATGCGGTTGCCGAGAAAATTGGAGCGCGTATCGGCCTTGATGAGATTCTTGCCGGCCAGATAATCCATCCAGTCGAGATCAGCCGAAATGAACATCTGCCCCGGCGCACCCTGCTCGATCTGCTTGGCCAGCGCCGAACTCGCAGCATATGAAATCTTTGCCGCCTTGCCCGTCTCCTTCTGCCACTGTGCACTGGCGGCATCGAGCGCGTTCTTGAGGCTGGCGGCGGCAAAGATGACGAGATCGTCGCCTTGCGTCTTCTGTCCCGTGGCTGGAGGTTGGACCGCGCTCCAGGTCAGAAACACGGCCGCCGCCACAGCGATCCGGCCAAGCCACTTGCATTTGTCAAACACCATGCGCATCTCCCGCGCTCACCCGATAGGGACTCATATTCCCTCGCTATATCCTAATGGATATTGCGTGCCAAATACAGCGTGAACATGAGTGCGAGGAATTGTGACGCGCTAAATCGCGGCGCGCGCTGTCCGGAGCTGTCGAATCTCGTCCTCGGAGAAGCCGGCCTCGCGCAGGATCTCGTCCGTCCCTCCGCCTTTTTCCGGCGCAGGGCGCTCCATCACCGGCGAAATGCCTGACATGACTATGGGTGAACTCAGCAGATTGAGCAGACCCAGGCGCGGGTGCTGCAGCGAGCGAACGATACCCGACTCTTGAATCTGTGCGTCGGCAAAAACCTGATCGATGGCATTGATGGGCCCGCAGGCTACGCCGGCCGCGTTAAAGCGATCCACAAGATCCGAGATGGCGTGCTTACGCGTCTCGGCCGAGACGGCTTCGGTGAACGCCTCGATGTTGCGCGAGCGAGCGGCTGCCGTGGCAAAGCGCGCATCGGCCAGAAGATGGCCGGCATCGAGAACGGCGCAGAACTTCTTGTATTGCTCTTGGCCCGATGCGCCGATGACGACCTGACCGTCGGCTGCTGGAAACACGCCCATCGGCGTGGAATAGGGATGGCGGTTGCCGATTTGCCCCGGCACTTTGCCGTCTACGAGCCACGTCGTGGCCTGGAAATCGAGCATCGCCACCTGTGCCTGAAGCAGCGACGTCTGCACCCAGCGGCCGTTGCCTGTCACACTCCTCTCCACGAGCGCGATGAGCACGCCGAGCGCGCAGTAGAGGCCGGCACAGAGGTCGGCGACGGGGATGCCGGCGCGTTGCGGCACCTGCCCCGGTTCGCCGGTAATCGACATGAGGCCGCCCATCGCCTGGGCGATCTGGTCGAAACCGGGCCGCGCGCGATACGGGCCGTCCTCGCCGAACCCCGAAATGCTCGCGTATACGAGCCGGGGGTTGACCGCACGCATCGCCTCGTAGTCGATGCCGAGGCGATGTTTGACGTCGGGGCGGAAATTTTCGACCAGCACATCGGCCCCCGCTGCCAACCGGCGCAGCGCGTCAACACCGGCCGGGAGCTTGAGGTCGAGCACGATCGAGCGCTTGTTGCGGTGCAGGTTCTGGAAATCGGACCCGTCGCGCGCGCCCGTCATGTCGTCATCGTGCGGGCC
>JBKKCB010000340.1:0-4340 GCA_046713545.1 Hyphomicrobiaceae bacterium
GCGTGGGCCAGGAAGGCCGGATAGGGATTGTCTCCGGTCTCGTCCCAGACAATGCGCGGGGCTCCCTCGGTGGCGCCAAGAGCCGCTGCGAGCAGGCGCTTGTGCGTGCGACGCGAGGGAGTGATGAGAAAGCTCGCGCCGAGGCGGGCGAAGGATTGCAGGGAGGCCGCGAAACGATCGTCATCGGCGTCGGTAAAGCGGTAGGTGCCGTTCTTGCCGCCGAGGATGACGGCAATGCGGGGGGCCGGAAGCGCGGCGATCTGCGGCGGGACGGACTTCCGCAACTCAGCCAGCCGGGCAGGAGAGAAATTGTGCGGCGCCGTCAGCGTCGTCAGCACGTTGGCACCGCGCCGCCGGTCATGCTCGGGCACCCAGATCAGGTCGGCCGTGCCCGGCCCCGTCTTGGGATCCTGCAGCACCACCGTATAGGTGGCGATGCCGGCCTGGCGCTTGAGCAGGCGGATGTAAGGAATGGAGAGGCGCCCGGTCGCCAGCGCGATGACGGGCCACGGCGGGGAAAACCGCCCGCCCGGGACGCCGAACCCCTCGCGCGGATCGACCGGCCCCCACGGCGCCATGATGCGCCAAAGGCCGCGCGGCTGCACCTGCTTCCAGTCCACGGCAAGACCCAGCGCTTCCGCCACGCCGCGCACCTGGACCTGCATCCCGGCCTTGTCGTCGGTCAGGCACCAGGCCTTGGCGCCGGCCAGCGGCATATGCGCCGCAAGGTCGTCAGCCATCGATCCCCCTTGTGGCCCCGGCGTGAGCCCCAACTGCGGCACAATCGCACGAAACATTCTTGCGTCCGCGAGGCTGCCGGCATACGTCTGCGTCGTCGCCCTGCGCTGGCCCATCGGCGCCGCCACACCAACCATTGGCAGATAACCGCAATGCGTGCTCGCCTCGATGCTACCGATTGGCGCATCCTGAAGGAGCTGCAGGCCGATGGCCGCATCACCAACGTGGCGCTCGCCGCGCGCGTGGGACTGACGCCTCCGCCGTGCCTGCGCCGCCTGCAGGCGCTCGAGCAGGCCGGGCTCATCAAAGGCTACCATGCTGTGATCGATGCCCGCATGCTGGGGTTCGAGGTGACCGCCTTCGCCATGGTGCGGCTGATCGCGCAGGCCGAGGCCGATCTGCGGGCCTTCGAGAACCGCGTGCTCACATGGCCGCTCGTGCGCGAAGCCCACATGCTGTCGGGCGATATCGACTACATGCTGAAATGCGTCGCGCCAGACCTGACGACCTTCCAGGACTTCGTGCTGGGCGAACTCACGGCCGCCCCCAATGTCGCCAGCGTCAAGACGACCGTGACCATCCGGGAGGCGAAGTTCGAGGCCGGCGTGCCGATTCAGGGCACGCCCGAGGCGTGATGGCGGCGGCGTATCCTTGGTCCGCTCTTGCCTTTTTCCGGTTCCTGAACGGACAGCCAAGTGTAACCTGATCAACGTCGTTTCCAAACCCTTGCAGGGTCGGTCATGGACCAGAGACAGCGTGTGACTGCTCTACGGCGGGTCCCAATTTTAACGGTGCTGCCTGAGAGCAAATTTGAAGGTCTCGCTCGCGACTGCAAATGGCGGACGTACGAGGCTGGCGAGCAGGTCCTCAGCTATGACGATCCTCACACTGAGGTCTTCTTCCTTGCATCCGGCAAGGTGCGGGTGATCGTCTATTCGGGCGAAGGCAAGGCTGTCGTATTCACTGACCTGAGACCGGGGGCCATGTTCGGGGAGATCGCCGCGATCGATCGAGGGCCACGCTCGGCGGGTGTGGAGGCCGTAGAGCCATCTACCATCGCATCTTTGACAGCCGGCCAGTTCGAAAGCCTCTTGCTGCGGGAGCCGGCTGTCGCCGTCGCAACGCTCCGGCATATCGCCGCCGAAGTACGGCGGCTGTCCGAGCGTGTCGTCGAGTTCAGTACACTCGGTGTGCAGAGCCGCATACACGCCGAGCTTCTCCGATTGGCAGCGGAGAGGGGACATCGCCGCGGACAGGCTTTGCTCTCCCCGGCGCCGTCCCTTTCTGATATCGCCGACCGAATTAGCACGCATCGCGAGGCTGTCTCCCGCGAGCTGAGCCGGCTTGGTTCCATCGGCCTCCTTCGACGCGAACGTGGCGACCTGCAGATCACCGATGTTGCGCGTCTGGAAAAGCTCGTACGCGAAGCCAAGGGCGAGTAGCGCGCCCCAGATCAAAATCTACTTCGCTGATGTTTTTGTCCGGCGGTGTACGAAAAATTCTTACGCCGTTGACAAATGCCAACGCCCCCATCCGCGGGCGGGGGCATGCTCCTGGTCATTGAAGGAAACAAGCACACCAAGGGAGCAGCAGCCATGATGACGAACGCCGTTCCGACCCACGCCGATGCGTTCAACCGGCCTGGATTTTCGATCACTGGTTTTATCAAGCCCATGGTCGAACATGCTTCGGTGTGGATCAATACCTGCGCGGACTATTGGGCCGCTGCCGCCACATACGAGCAGCTCTCCCGGCTCTCCGACGCCGACCTGCATAGCCGCGGCCTCTCACGCATGAACCTGGCGCGGGACATCTGCACGTCGTTTGAAAACGCGCGGGACCGGTAGGACATCAGGTTTGCGAAGCGTCTTTAGTTGCACGCCCGTGCCGGGCTACCAAGGGAGTTTCAGATGCCTAAACCCTCAACGATCGGCTGCGTTTTCATCATTGCCCTGACCCTCGGCGCAGGCATGACAATCAGCGCGGCACAGCAGCGGCAGGGTTGCAATCAAACTCGCTCATGCGAGCCACAAGCGGTCCAGATGGCGAGTGCGGCGACCACTCGGAATGATGGTCTGCAGGGCAACTCGGAGCTATCAGCGCAAATCTCGCCCTCCGCAATGTCCGTCAAGGAGCAGGTCGTCCGGCCCAGCGATGACTCTTGGCGCCATTGGCCGACATTGACAGATTTCTGAGGAGGCCAAGCGATGCTGCGCAGAAACCATTTCGATGTCGGCTCAGGTGCTT
Source organism: Hyphomicrobiaceae bacterium (assembly GCA_046713545.1). GTDB lineage: Bacteria > Pseudomonadota > Alphaproteobacteria > Rhizobiales > Hyphomicrobiaceae > CADEFX01. The sequence goes on from JBKKCB010000340.1 coordinate 2,986, forward strand.
GCTTTCTGCAGGCCATTGTCTTGCTCGCATTTGCGGCGGGCCTTGTCGCCCTTGCCTTGCAGGAACCGCAAAGTTCAAGACTGTACGCGGCTTCTGTCGCTATTGCGGCCCGTTAGGTTGGCGCAATCAACGCCCGCACGCGGTGCCCTGTGAGCATGTGACGGGCATCCATCAATACGCGGGGTGGAGAAGCGGGGCGGAGGCGGTTGCGCGTGCGGGAAAAATGCGCGCCGCCTCCTGTTTTCGTGGACCACCGGTTGGGGTCAGACTGGGCCTTCGTTGCGCATTGCGCAACACGTCTGGTCCGCTTGCGTCACTTGTATTCGATCTTCAGGATCTGGTAGGAGCGCGAGCCCTTGGGCGTCGTCACCTCGGCGGAATCGCCCTTGGATTTGCTGATCAGCGCGCGCGCGATCGGCGAGGAGATCGAGACCTTGCCGTCGCGCACATTGGCTTCGGCATCGCCGACGATCTTGTATTTCACCTTCTCGCCGGAATCCTCGTCCTCGAGCGTGACGGTGGCGCCAAATTTCACGGTGTCGCCAGACAATTTGGACACGTCGATGACTTCGGCGCGCGAGACCTTGTCCTCGATCTCGGCGACCTTGGCTTCATTCATGCCCTGGGCTTCTTTCGCCGCGTGATACTCCGCGTTCTCCGAAAGATCCCCATGCGCACGCGCATCCGAAATCTGCTGGATGATACGCGGACGCTCCACGGATTTCAGACGGTGCAACTCCTCCTCGAGGGTCTTGTAACCCTCCACGGTCATCGGCACCTTTTCCATTGCCATTGCTCACGTCTCCCAGACGGCCGGGCCCTCGTGCCCAGCGCCTTGATGAACAGTCTCACTCAGTCCAAGAGGTTTGACCAGTCCCTTGCCCACAGAATGGCCAGGGTCACGGTCAGGATGCGCGGCCCACATAACTCTGCAGCGGCGCGACCTTGAGGGTATCTGCCTTGAGCGCCTTAATGGCTTCGGTCACCGCAATTGCGCCCGCCAAAGTTGTATAACAGGGAATGCGATTCAGCAAGGCAGCGCGGCGGATATCCTTGGAATCGGCGAGCGCCTTGGCGCCTTCCGTCGTGTTGAAAACCAGATGCACGTCGCCGTTCTTCATCGCATCGACGATGTGGGGACGGCCTTCGAGCACCTTGTTGACGTGCTCGCAAGGAATGCCGTGGCTCTCCAGGTGGCGCTTGGTTCCGCGCGTGGCCAGAACACGGAACCCGATGTCGGCCAGGTCCCGCAACGCTCCCAGGATGCGGTCCTTGTCGGAATCACGCAGCGACACGAAGACCGTGCCCGACAGCGGCAGCGTGGTTCCCGAGCCGATCTGGCTCTTGGCAAAGGC
>JBKKCB010000341.1:0-11659 GCA_046713545.1 Hyphomicrobiaceae bacterium
GCTACCGCTTTCTTTATCTGGGCGAAGTTCGCACCGGCGACATCGTTGCCAATCCCGGTCCGGGCCCGGCCATCGCAGGAGACAAGGTGAAAGATATCATGGCGCACGAGCTGCGGATCGGCCGGCGCTACGACATTCATTAGCCTGTGAGTTCGGGGGGCGGGGCTTGCTCTGTCTTCCCATGAGTTGACGAAAGTAACGGGCCGTATCGCCCAGAGTACTCGGCCGAAGCCCATACGGTGCTGAAGCGCGAGGTCCAGGTGTCGCGTTCCTGGGTTCTCTGTAGGCGTCGGTTGGCCGCGAAGGCCGGCCCGGGATGTTTGCCCATCGGATCCTCGTGTTTCTCACTCCTGGCGGCGCGCCGTGCGGGATGCAAAAGCATGGCTCAGGCGCATCGCCACGCCTGGCCGCACACGGGGGTTGAGGGATGACAGTGAAGCGCGCGCTCTTGGGGCTGGGCCTCGTCTGCCTTGCAGCGATGTCGTCCCCCGCAACTGCTGCCGACTGGACCAGAGGCGCCAGCAACGCTCACCGCAGCATGTACGTGCCCGCGCCGAGACCGATACCCGAGACGTTCAAGTGGTACATCCGAGCGGATCTAGGCGTTGGGCTCGGTAGCGAGCCGGATGTTAGCGAGAACGGCTTGCAATACGGAGGGGGGTCTCCTTTCACGGCAGCAGTGCCGTTCGGAATGAGCTCCTCTTGGTTCAATGGGGACTTTGACACCTTCCTTACCGGTGGTGTCGGCATCGGTATGTATCTCACGCCTCGGCTTCGTGCGGACATAACGGTTGACGCAAGGACCAAGAGTGATTTCAAAGTCGATCAATCGGGCTCATACGCATCCGTGCTTCCAGCCGGAGTGGTGAATTTCACAACGAGCGAGCAAACGGAAGTTCGGGGAGCCGTAACGCTTGCAAATCTTTATTGGGATCTCACCCAGCGTGGCTCAGGCATTACACCGTACGTCGGCGCGGGCGTCGGCTTCGTCGTCCGCAGTATCGATCGCAGGCACACAACTACCGAAGACGATGTCGGCGGCGGCGGCCCGGTCACGTGGGGCGGCCAGGACAAGGCACACCAAGTGGCGCCTGCCGCTGCGGCCATGGCTGGTATCGCCTACTCCGTCACACCTGGCACAGTCATCGACATCAACTACCGCTTCACGTGGTTGGGTGGCGTCGACATGTCGACGAACATCAACGGCTACAACAGCCGCCTCACCATCGGCGACAGCATTGATCATCAAATTCGGGCCGGCCTGCGCTGGAACGTCTGGTAAGGCCTGAGGCTCAGTCGCGCGATTCTCGGGTTTTGGCAGGGCGCGTCCTTCGGGGCGCGCCCTGTTCTATTCCGGTCGCCCGCCACACCTCACGATCTCATCCCAGCTTCAATATTTTCCGCAACTCTCGCCCACCCCCGTTCCGCGGCGCCTCGTGCCAATCCAATCTCGTGATTTGACTCCGACTCACTTCCTCTCTATTCCCGCCGGCGGGCCACTCCTCCCCAACGAGGAGCTTCTATCTGGAAGGATAGGCAGACATGACCGCCACGATGAAACCGGCCACGCGGCCGGTCAATACGCACTTTTCCTCCGGCCCCTGCGCCAAGCGCCCCGGCTGGACCCTTCAAAACCTCGACAAAGCCTTTCTCGGCCGCTCGCACAGGGCGACGCAGGGCAAGGCACGCCTCAAGCTCGCCATCGACAAGACCAAGGTGCTGCTCGGCCTGCCCGCTGGCTTCCATTGCGCCATCGTACCGGCGTCCGACACCGGCGCCTTCGAGATGGCCATGTGGACCATGCTCGGCGCGCGCGGCGTCGACGCGCTGGCGTGGGAGAGCTTCGGCAAGGGCTGGGTGACGGACATCACCAAGCAGCTCAAGCTGAAGGACGTGCGCCTCATCGAAGCCGAATACGGCCATCTGCCGGACCTCAGCAAAGTCGATCCCGCACGCGACGTGCTGTTCACTGCCAACGGCACCACGTCCGGCGTACGCGTGCCGAACTACGACTGGATCTCGGCCAACCGCGAGGGCCTGACCTTCGCCGATGCCACGTCCGCCGTATTCGCGCAGCCGGTCGACTGGTCGAAGATCGATGTGCTCACCTTCTCCTGGCAGAAGGTGCTGGGCGGGGAAGCCGCGCACGGCATGCTGGTGCTGTCGCCGCGCGCCGTGGCGCGCCTCGAGTCTCACACACCCGCGTGGCCCGTGCCGAAAATCTTCCGCCTGACCAAGGGCGGCAAGTTCATGAAGGAAGTCTTCGAAGGCGAGACCATCAACACGCCGTCGCTGCTGGCGCTGGAGGATTACCTCGACGCACTGGGCTGGGCCGAATCCGTCGGCGGCCTGCCCAAGCTGTGCGCGCGCGCCGATGCCAACGCGCGCGTGCTGTTCAATTGGGTCGAGCGCACGCCCTGGATCGAAAATCTCGCTGCCGATCCGGCGACGCGCTCCAACACCTCCGTGTGCCTGAAGATCGTCGATGCCGCTGTCAGCCGTCTGCCCGAGGACGCGCGCTACGCGTTCATCAAACAGTTTGCGGGCCTCCTGGAACGCGAGGATGTGGCCAAGGACATCGCCGGGCATCGCGATGCACCTCCGGGCTTGCGCATCTGGTGTGGTGCGACGGTCGAGACACCCGACCTCGAAGCGCTGACGCCGTGGCTCGATTGGGCCTTCGCCGAAGCCAAGGCCGGCCTCGCCAAGGCGGCGTGATTTCCTCCCTCTCCCCGCGTGCGGGGAGAGGGGATGAAATGGGCGATCGCTGCGCCGCAATCCCTCAACATTCGCTTCGTTCGACGAAGGAAATTCCAACCATGGCTCCTCGCGTTCTCATCTCCGACGACCTGTCGCCCGCTGCCGTTGCCATCTTCAAGGATCGCGGCATTGCCACCGACGTGAAGATCGGCTTGTCCAAGGACGAGCTGGAAAAAATCATCAAAAATTACGACGGCCTGGCCGTGCGCTCCGCCACCAAGGTGACGGAAAAAGTCATCGCCGCCGCGGCGGGCCGCCTCAAGGTGGTGGGCCGCGCCGGCATCGGCGTCGACAACATCGATGTGAAGGCCGCGACCGCCAAGGGCATCATCGTCATGAACACGCCCTTCGGCAATTCCATCACCACGGCCGAGCACGCGATTTCCCTGGCGATGGCGCTCGCACGTCAGATCCCGGCTGCCGACGCCTCCACGCAGGCCGGCAAATGGGAGAAATCGAAATTCCTCGGCGTCGAGCTGTTCGGCAAGACGCTGGGCGTGATCGGCTGCGGCAACATCGGCTCCATCGTTGCCGATCGGGCCATCGGCCTGAAGATGAAGGTGATCGCCTTCGATCCGTTCCTGTCCCCGGAGCGGGCCGTCGAAATCGGCGTCGAGAAGGTCGAACTCGACGATCTGCTGCGCCGCGCCGACTTCATCACGCTGCACACGCCGCTCACCGACAAGACGCGCAACATCCTCGATGCGGCGGCCCTGAAGAAAACGAAACCCGGCGTGCGAATCATCAACTGCGCGCGCGGCGGTCTGGTAGACGAGAAGGCGCTCGCCGCGGCGTTGAAGTCCGGTCAGGTCGCAGGCGCTGCTTTCGACGTGTTCGAGGTCGAGCCGGCCAAGGAAAGCATCCTGTTCGGCCTGCCCAACGTCATCTGCACGCCGCATCTGGGTGCGGCCACATCGGAAGCGCAGGAGAACGTCGCCCTGCAAGTCGCCGAGCAGATGTCGGATTACTTGCTCAAGGGCGCCATCTCCAACGCCATCAACTTCCCGAGCATCACCGCCGAGGAAGCGCCGCGCCTGACGCCCTACGTGAAACTGGCCGAGCAGCTCGGCAGCTTTGCCGGCCAGCTGACCGAAACCAGCATCAAGGGCATCCGCCTCGAATATTCCGGCCATGTGGCCGAACTCAACACCAAGCCGCTGACGGCGGCTGCGGTGGCCGGCGTGTTGCGGCCGCTGCTGTCCGGCGTCAACATGGTGTCGGCTGCCGTCCTCGCCCGCGATCGCGGCATCAATATCGAGGAAACCACGCGCACCCAGGAAGGTGCGTTCGAAAGCTACGTGCGTCTGACCGTGCGCACGGATCAGTATGACCGCTCGATCGCGGGCACCATATTCGCGGACGGACGCGCGCGCATCATCCAGGTGCGCGACATCAACATGGAGTTCGAGCTGGCGCCGCACATGCTGTTCGTGCGCAATGCCGACAAGCCGGGCTTCATCGGCCGCTTCGGCACGGTCATGGGCGAAGCCGGGGTCAACATCGCCACGCTCAACCTCGGCCGCGACAAGCCCGGCGGCGATGCCATCTGCATGGTGGCCGTGGACGAGCCGGTGTCGGCGGATGTCATGGACAAGATCCGCGCCCTGCCGCAGGTGGTGCGCGTGAACAAGCTGGCGTTTTAGGAGTCGCGATCTTTCCGGCAAAGACCCACCACTTTGCGTTCCCGGACACTGCGCTTTGCGCAGTGATCCGGGATCTTCATGGGTCATGTTTGGCATTGCCGTGCCCCAAACCGGCGGGGAAGACCCCGGCTCGGGGCGCACCGTCGCGGCGGAGCCGCGCTCCGCGCGGACGGCGCGCACCGTCCGGGGACGCAAGGGGAGGGACTGGGGCAAAGATCGAGCCCGCGCCCCGTCATAATTGCGCGATGAATCCATCTGATGTTCCGCCGTGGGGCTTTTCGTGCGGGAGACAATCATGCGTAGTGCGCTTGTTGCGGCGGCGTTTATCCTCATGGCCGCCCCAGCCATGGCTGCCGAGGTCAAAGGCACCTCGGCCATCTCCGGCGTTACGGTGTTTCCCTCCGGCGCCGAGGTCACGCGCGTTTCGCGCGTGCGCATCGCCCAGGGCGACCACGTCGTTCTCCTGACCGATCTGCCGGCGCAGGCGGTGCCGGGCTCCATTCGCGTCGAGGGCAAGTCGTCGGGACGCCTGGAGATCGGCTCGGTCGATACGCGGCGCCTGGCCGTGCCGCGCACCGATCCCGCGGCCGCCGCCAGCGAGCGGCGCACGCTCGAGCTGGAGATCGAGAAGCTGAAAGACAGCCGCGCGCTCGCGCAAGCGGTGTCCCAGGCGGCCGAAACGCAGAAGCTGTTCATCTCCAAGCTGATCGACCTGCCGTCGCATCTCCCGTCCGGCGGATCGCAGGGGGCAACGCCATTGCCCGATTGGAATCAGCTTTACGCGACCATCGGCGAACGGACCATCGACGCCCAGAAGGTGATCCTTGAAACGTCCGTGAAGCTGCGCGACATCGATCGACAGCTCACCGACCTCGAAAAGAAGCTGGTGGCACTGGCACCCACGCAGGAGGAGCGCACCGAGGTCAAGGTGTTCGTCACAGCCGGCGCGGCGCTCGATGCCGAGCTGTCCATCCGCTACCAGGTCGGCAGTGCATCATGGACGCCTCTCTATGACGCCCGCCTCACGACGGGTGCGCGCAACGATGCGCCACGCCTCACGCTCGTGCGCCGCGCCAACATCCAGCAGCGCAGCGGCGAGGATTGGACCGACGTTGCCCTGGCCCTCTCGACCACGCGACCGGGGAGCGGCACGGCGGCGCCGGAGCTCTACGCGATGCTGGTCGATTTCGAGGCCGACGCCCCACCGCGACCTGTCGCATCGGCCCCGGCCGTGCGCTCGATCCGTCCGCAGCAGGATCGTGCGGCCGCCGAGGAGGACGGCCGGGCAAAAGCCAGCGGCGCTGCCATGGACGCTGTTACCGAACGCAGTGCCGGCGTCGAAACGGCGCCCTTTCAGGCGATTTTCACGATTCCAGGCACTGTGACCGTGCTGACCACCGGCGAGATGAAGCGGGTACAGGTCGATGAGGCGCAGCTCGATCCTGCCCTGACCGTGCGCGTGGTGCCGCGCGTCGACATCCGCGCCTTCCTCTATGCCAAGGTGACCTTGCCCAAGACCACGCCCTATCTTCCTGGGCCAGTGTCGCTGTTTCGCGATGCGACGTTTGTCGGCTCTGGCCGTCTGCCGCAGCTGGCGCCGGGTCAGGAGCACGAGCTTGGCTTCGGCTCTGACGACTCGATCCGCGTGCGCCACGCCGTTCTCGACGAGAAGCGCGGCGAGAGCGGTATCATCACATCGTCGAAGACGGATCAGCGCAACTATCGCATCGCCGTGAAGAACCACCATCCGCGCGCCATGACGGTGACGGTCCTCGATCAGGTTCCTGTGTCGCAGAACCAGGATATCAAGGTCGAATTGATCGCCAAGGTGCCGCCCTCGCGCAAGGACCCCGACGACAAGCGCGGAGTTCTGGCCTGGGACGTCAAGGTCGAGCCGGATGAGGAAAAGCAGATCGAGTTCGGCTATCGCGTCAGCTGGCCCGCCGACAAGCGCGTCCGATACGGACGCTAATCCTCGGCTGCGCCGGCGCTCGTTACGCCCGCGCCGCCAGCCAGACCCCGGCCAGGATCATCGCAAAGCCTGCGGCATGATAGAGGCCGGGCGTCTCGCCCAGGAAGACGAAGGCCAGCACGGCGCCGAAGACCGGGACCAGATGGTTGAAAATACCGGCGCGGTTGCCGCCGATCAGCTCGACGCCACGATTGTAGAAAAGATACGCGATGACGCTGGGAAAAATGCCCACATAGGCGATGGCCCCCGCGGTCAACCACGTGGCGCGAGGTTGATATCCCATGGCCGCCTCTATCAGCGCCAGCGGGATGTTGACGATAGCCGCGGCGGCGAATGTGCTCGCGGCGAAGCTCAGGGGTGATATGGCCGGCCGTTTGCGCAGGAACGTCGTGTAAACGCCCCAGCACGCCATGCCGAGAAGAACGAGCAAGTCCCCGCGGTTGAGCGTCATATGCGCCAGCGCGCCCAGATCGCCGTGCAGCACGACGATGAGCACGCCGGCGATGGATACGGCGATCCCGGACAGTTGCCGCAACGTGATGCGGTCACCGAAGATCAGGTAGCAGAACATCACGATGAAGACGGGCGCTGCGGAATTCAGAATGAGCGCGTTCGTTGCCGTCGTGTAGTTCAAGCCGATGTAGGAGAACGTATTGATGGCCCCCCCGCCGATGACGCCGAGGAACGCCAGCAGCCAGATATTGGCGCGAATGACCGGCCAATCGGCCTTCAGGTTGTTCCACGCGAACGGGAGGATCAGGCACGTCGCCACGATCCAGCGCAGACAGCCCAGCGTAATGGGCGGAACCTCGCCGGCGACAGCGCGGCCCATGATCTGGTTTCCTGCCCAGAACAGCGAAACGAGCGTCAGCAGAACGTAGGCGTTGGTGTACGCCGCATCGGCAAAGCGCCGGATCATGATTGCGATGTCCAGGTTGTGCTGGGCGCTGCATAAGCGAGCGGCGTGGCGCGGTCAAAGCCGCAGCAAATGGAGCTGGGCTCGAATATTATGGCGTGTATGAACCCAACGTCAGTTTTCTGTCACAGCGTTGCCACGTTTAAGCAGCACACGCCAGGGTAACTTTGGCGAGGAAACAATCTGATGCACGCGATGATCCTACCGGTTTTGGCTGCCACGCTGTTCGCAGCGTGTGGGCTCACAGGTGCTGCGTCTCTGGCGGCTGACACGAGCACCGGCCCGTTGCTGAAGTTGGCCCAATTGCAGCCCGACAAGGAACCCTCCGAGGAAGAGAAAGCCCGCAAGAAGCGGGACGCCGCGCCGCCAGGGCGCCCGCAGGGCGAAGGGCGCGGCCAACCTCCCCCTGCAGCCAAAGGTGCTCCGCCTCAGGGCCAGCCCAGTGAGCGCGGGCAACGCGGACAGGGAACTCCACCGGCCCAGCGGCCGTTGCAGACCGCGCCGTCGGACGGTCAGCCGCCGGCACGGGGCGAACCACAGCAACGGCGTGGCCAACCCGGCGGGCAGCCGCCCCGCCAGGTTCAAACTCCCAGAGAGAACGAGCAGATTCCGCCCAAGGACGACCAGCCGCAGATTCGCCGGGGCCAGAACCCGGGCGTGGCTCCGCGGCAAGGACAGGTGCCCCCCGACAGCAGCAGCCAGCCGCCCACGAGGGGTGAGCCGTCCGGCCGCGGCGATCCGAGAAGGGTTGCGCCCAAGCAGGTCGAGACGCCTCCGGCAGGCGATCCAGGTCTGTTGAGGAAAGGAGAGCCTCGCGGCGATCCGCGGAGGGAAGGAGATCCGCGCAGAAGCGCCGACCCGCAGAGGCAGGATGATCCTCGTCGCTTTCAGGGCAGGGATGAGCGGCCGCAGCCCGGCGGCAGGCCAGGCTTCGGCGGCGCACCCGACGATCGCCCCCGCGTCGGCGACCAGAACCGTGATCGTCCTGGCGAGCGGCGCATCGACCGCGTTGAAGATCTGCAGAAGCAGCGCCGCGAGCGCGTCGAAGCCGGCGGCCGCAGGGTGATCGAAGAGCCCGACCGGCGCGTCATCGTCCGCCAGGGCGGCCGCGCCACCATCCAGCACGACGAGGCCGCGCGCTTCCGCCGCTTCTCGCGCGACGCACGTACCGAGCGACGCAATGACGGGACATCCGTGACCATCATCAATCGTCCCAATGGCCAGGTGTTCACGGTCGTCGATTCCGACGGACGTCTCGTGCGCCGTTACCGGCGCACGCGCGAAGGCCGTGAAATTGGATTGATCGACAACCGCCGTCACTTCGGCCCGGGCCGCCGTGTTGCGCTCGGGGTGGGGCTCGGGCTCGCCGTTGGTCTGGCGGCTCCGATCATCCGCATCCCGCGTGAAAAATATATCGTTGAATACGAGGGCGCCTCCTCCGATGACGTGTACGAGGCCCTGAGCGCGCCGCCGATCGAGGACATCGACCGCGACTACTCGCTCGAGGAAATCCGCAGCAGTCCGCATCTGCGCGATCGCATGCGTCGCGTCGATCTCGATGTCATCAACTTCGAGTTCGGATCGTGGGAGGTAGCGCCGGATCAGTATGCGAGACTGCAATGGGTGGCCAGTGCCATCAATCGTGTCCTCGAGCGCAATCCCGATGAAATTTTTCTCATCGAGGGGCACACCGATGCGGTCGGCTCGGACGACGACAACCTCAGCCTATCGGATCGGCGCGCAGAGTCTGTGGCTGTTGTTCTGTCCGAACAGTTCGAGGTTCCGCCCGAGAACCTCGTGACGCAGGGCTACGGCGAGCAGTTCCTCAAGGTGCCGACAGAAGCGCCTGATCGGATCAATCGCCGCGTTGCGGTCCGGCGCATTACGCCATTGATGTCGCGCATGTCGGGGCGGTAGGTGCATGCGGGGGCCTGCCCTGGCCCCCTGCGCCGCCATGTTCGTGAGGTCCACTCAGGCCGCTTGATCGTCAGCGGCGGAAAACGGCCGGCATACCATGCGCAAGGTGCTTCTATGGCTTGGGGTCTTGCTCGCGCTGGGCGCAGCCGGACTGTTTGTGCAGCGTTGGGTCGTCGAGCCGGCAAAGCATGGCCGCTATCAGCAGCAGTCCCGCGGGTTTTCGGAGGAGCGGCCCGCTGGGCGCGAAGGTCAACGCAACTCCGGGCGGAGAAACAGCGGCCCGAGCAGCTTGCAGCTGTTTGAGATCGTCATCGATCTGCTGAATGTCGTGGTGGGCATTGTCGGCATCTGGCTGGCGGTGCTGGGCATGCGCCTGCATCGCGCCAACCATCCCACCCGGGCCGGTTCCAGGGCGCCCAACGCCTGACCGCCGCCAAATTGCCTCCCGCGCTGTCCTTACGGCTTGCGTCGCCCCCGGTGTGGCTTTACGGGGTAGGGCGCGTTGATGGTTTGAGCGCGCGGCACGAGGACTTCAATGGCAAACGTCGTGGTGGTCGGCGCCCAATGGGGCGACGAGGGCAAAGGCAAGATCGTGGACTGGCTTTCGGAGCGCGCCGACATCGTCGTGCGGTTCCAGGGCGGCCACAATGCAGGCCACACGCTCGTGATCGATGGCGTGACCTACAAGCTTGCCCTCCTGCCGTCCGGCGTTGTCCGGCCCGGCAAGCTCAGCGTCATCGGCAACGGCGTCGTTCTCGATCCGTGGCATCTCGCCAATGAGATCGAGGGGCTGAGAAAGCAGGGCATCGACGTCGGCCCGCATAATTTAAAGATCGCGGAAAATGCCACGCTCATTCTGCCGCTGCATCGTGAGCTCGATCAGCTGCGCGAGTCGTCGGCGGGCGGCCAGAAGATCGGCACCACGGGTCGCGGAATAGGGCCTGCCTACGAGGACAAGGTTGGGCGCCGCGCTATCCGCGTGCAGGACCTCAAGAACTTGCACAACCTTGGACCCAAGCTCGATCGGCTGCTGGTGCATCACAACGCCCTGCGCCGCGGTCTGGGCCAGCCCGAAATCGACAAGAACGTGTTGATCGGCGACCTGACGGGAATTGCACCGAAGGTTCTGCCCTACGTGGATACCGTGTGGGCGCTCCTGGACCACGAGCGCCGCGCGGGCAAGCGCATCCTGTTCGAGGGCGCGCAGGGTGCGCTGCTCGATATCGACCACGGGACATACCCCTACGTCACATCGTCCAATACCGTTGCCGGGCAGGCCGCGGCCGGTTCGGGCATGGGCCCCGCCAGCATCGGCTACATCCTGGGCTTGGCGAAAGCCTATACGACGCGCGTTGGGTCGGGCCCCTTCCCGACCGAATTGCTGGACGCCAACGGTGAGCCCGATGCCATTGGCCGCCTCCTGGGTGAGCGCGGCAAGGAGTTTGGCGTCAATACCGGCCGGGCACGCCGCTGCGGCTGGTTCGATGCCTGTCTCGTGCGCCAGGTCATCAAGGTGTCCGGCATCAACGGCGTGGCGCTGACCAAGCTCGATATTCTGGACCCGCTGCCCGAGATCAAGGTCTGCACCGGGTACGAGCTCGACGGCGAACGCCTGGACCGCCTGCCGGCGGGGCAGAACCAGCAGGCGCGGGTGAAGCCGATCTACGAGACGCTCGACGGCTGGAATGCATCGACCGCCGGGGCGCGCTCATGGGCGCAACTGCCGGCCCAGGCCATCAAGTACGTCAAGCGCGTCGAGGAGCTGATCGAATGCCCGGTGACCTTGCTGTCCACCAGCCCCGAGCGTGACGACACGATCCTGATGAAGGACCCGTTCGAGGATTGAGGTCGCGGGGAATCTCATGTTCCCGCCCGAGCGCATCGTTTGCCTGACCGAGGAGACCGTCGAGACACTGTATCTCCTCGGCGAGCAGGACCGCATCGTCGGCATCTCAGGTTATGTGGTCAGGCCACCCCAGGCGCGGCGCGAGAAGCCGCGCGTTTCCGCGTTCACGTCAGCCGACATCCCCAAGATCATCGCGCTCAGGCCCGATCTGGTGCTGACGTTCTCCGATCTGCAGGCCGATATCGCTGCCGATCTCATTCGCCGCGGCATCGTCGTGCACGCGTTCAATCAGCGGACGATCGCCGAAATCTTCGACATGATCCGCATGCTGGGTGCGCTTGTGGGTGCGCACATGCGCGCGGACGAGCTGGCACGCTCACTTTCTGAACGTCTCGAAACCGCCCGCACCGCCGCCGCTCGATTGGCGCGCAGGCCGAGGGTCTTCTTCGAGGAATGGGATGACCCCCTGATCTCCGGTATCGGCTGGGTCTCCGAGCTGGTCGACGCCGCCGGCGGCATCGACATCTTTTCGGAGCTCTCGGCCGGCCGCAGCGCGCGCGAGCGTTTCGTCGATCCCGACGAGGTCGTGCGTCGCGCGCCCGATA
>JBKKCB010000342.1:0-22298 GCA_046713545.1 Hyphomicrobiaceae bacterium
CCCGCTGCTGCTCTTCCCCCAATAACCACATAACCCCCTAGGCCAGTCTGCGGCGAACGTGGCCCCGAATATCCCGCCTTATATACATGCGCGGACTGTTGCCCATGGAAGGTCGCGGTGGCAAGAGCCTGAAAGCGCACGGCGTTTTTCTGCCGCACTCCGTTTCCCGCTTGCCACGCCGGAACTCTAGGAAAACTCGTCAAGAAGGCGATAGAACGCCAAGCGCCCCTGATCGGCCTGCGGGAGACCGTACGCGCGCAAGAATGACGCGACCCATTCCTCGCCCAGGTCGTATTCGATGCTTCGGCAGGCAAGGGCGAGATCCTGATAGCGATCCGCGCGCCCGACCCGCGCGCAATCGACAAAACCTGCGAAGGACCGGCCATCGAGCATGAAATTTGGGAAGCAGGCGTCCCCATGGGTCACGACCTGATCGGCCGCGGACGGACGGGTTTGAAGCAGTTCCTCAAACAAGCTGGCGGCGCTGCGACCGGCGTTGCGTTCGTCAAACTGGCTTTCGTCGACCAGCCCCTTTGCCACAGCCTCCTGCGCCCGCACGATCTTGCGATCGAGGGATTCATCGAAGGGGCATTCCTCTGCACGGATGGCGTGCAAAGCAGAAAGAGCATCGGCCACGAGACGGATTTTGGTCTGCGGGGGCAAAGAGCATCGCAGCGCATCGACGCCGGGCAGGGCCGTCATGAGCAGCCACTCTTTGTCGCCTTGGGCGGCAACCGCCAGGACAGTCGGCGCGGGCGCGCGCTGCGCGAGCCATGCCATTCTGCTAGCCTCATCCTGGAGATTGTTATGGGGACAACCACTCGCATATTTGAGAATCAGCGATGGCCGCCGCGGCGCCGTCAGCCGATACGTATCGGCCCCCGATTCGCCAATCGTGATCTTGCGCCACCGGTACCCCCGAACGGTCTCCTGCAACGCCTGCGGAACTTCCGGCCTCATTGTCGGGCGTGCCGAATCGGATTGCTCACGGCAGAAGCCGCAGAGACCCAGGCTCGCCCGGCGCCGCGGCAATCTCCTTGATGAGCTTGTTCAGGATGGATCGCCCAAATGCTTCGAAGCTCTCAGCCGCCAGAGCGAATGCACCCGGTCCTCCGATAACGTTGTCCTCATAGTACTTGAGCAATCCGCCGGGCGGATGGGTGTGGGTTGGATTGCTCGGCAGCGGAACCTCACTCAAAATGGCCAAGCCGTTGATCGTCACCCCTCGATTGACAGCATTATCGCGCGCGACCGTCACATCGATCCCTGCGTTGCTGGTGCCGTCGCCAGATACATCGATCACGCGGCGCGCCGATTGGAATGGGCTGCGGGAAAACTGGGTCATGGCGTACTCGATTGCTGAACCGATAGCCGTGCGTTCCATGAACAGGCGGGGCGCCGCGAGAATACGTTGCGCCAGCGCTTCTGCCTCAACGGTGTTTCCGATCGACGTCCAATCGACGATCACGGCCTGCGCTGCTGCCCCCGACCATTCAACGAAGCAAATGGCAATCCTGCCGGTCGGCACTGATGCGATGGCGGCGACAACCTTCGGATTGGTCAGCGCTGCGGCGTAGCCTTCGCGCTGCAGCCTGAACTTGGCGGTATCCAGGCTGCGCGAAATGTCGGCGGCCAGCACCAGGAGGAGGTCGACCTGATCCTCAGCCAGCGCCCGATGACAGAAGCGGCCGCTGCCCAGGAGCGCCAGCGCAACAGCAATGACAGCTACCAGCCGCTTGAGCATCTCGCGATGAACCGATTTGCACCCGGGCCGCCAGCATAGCCACTGACTAGGGCGGCTACGAATGGATTTTTCGAGTGACCAGGCCTGAATCAGGAAAAGGGTGCCTTTGTCCCTGATCCCTCCATGGACGACATGTGCTTTTCGCCACGCGGTACCGCGGGCTATAGTCATGGCGACGGCAGTCGCAGGCAGAAACTGGCTTGATGGAGGAACCGATGACCGAGAAGGCTTGGAATTTTGTGCACGACAGCGCCGACGGCGCCAAATGGACGCCCGGTCTGCGCGAGATCTTTGACTATCGCGACCTTGGCATCAAGGGCGGGACGAACGGCGACTACGTGGCCCATGTCATCAAGGCCAATGGCAAGGACATGAAGGATGAAGTGCAGCAGTGGCATGTCCACGACTGCGACTTCCAATTCGTGTACGTGCTCAACGGATGGGCGAAGTTCGAATACGAGGGCCAGGGGGTGCACACCATCAAGAAGGGTGACACCATTCTGCAGACACCCGGCATCAAACATCGCGAGATTGCCTGCTCGCAGGATTTCGAGGTGCTGGAAATCGTTTCGCCGGCCAATTTCAAGACACGCGTTGTCGAGGCGCCCGCAGATAAGCCGCAGGCCGCGGAATAGAAGGTCTTAGGCGCACCCGGCCGTGCGGTCGAGTGCGCCACTTTCGACATTTGTACTGTTGTCGTTTATCGCCAGCCGCGTGCAGCCGACACGGCCGCGGCATTGCTGTTGATCGCCAACCGGCACTGGGGTCGACACACACAGCGGCATGCGCCCGAGGAGCACCCGATAATGGACTACAGCCACTACAGGGCCCTCAAGATCAATCGGCCCAAGCCCAGACTCCTCGAGATCATCCTGTCGCAGCCCGGCAAGCTCAATGCGCTCGACGCGGACGGGCATCGCGAACTCGCCGACATATGGCGAGACGTGGACAGGGACCGGAGCGTCGACGTTGTGCTGTTGCGCGGCGAAGGCGGGGTTTATTCCGCTGGTGGCGACCTCAAGCTGATCGAGGAAATGGCCGGTGACTGGAATACGCGGATGCGCGCCTGGAAAGAGGCCGGAGACATCGTTTACAACGTCATCAATTGCTCGAAACCGACCGTGTCGGCAATCGAGCGGGTGGCGGTTGGTGCGGGCCTCGCCGCTGCCATGGTGACAGACATAACCGTTGTGGGGCGCAAGACCCGCATCATCGACGGGCACACCCGGCTGGGCGTGGCTGCAGGCGATCATGCAGCTATCATCTGGCCGCTGTTGTGCGGCATGGCCAAAGCCAAATACTACCTGATGCTGTGCGAAACCCTGACGGGTGAAGAGGCCGAGCGCATGGGCTTGGTTTCTCTCGCAGTGGACGACGACAAAGTGATCGAGACCGCCTACGGCGTGTGCGACAAGCTGTTGGCTGGAGCGCAGGTTGCGATACGCTTCACCAAGCACTCGCTGAACAACTGGCTGCGCTCGGCAGGACCGACGTTCGACGCCTCGCTGGCGCTCGAGTTCATGGGCTTCGGCGGCCCGGAACTTGCCGAGGGCCACAAAGCACTCAAGGAGAAGCGGGCACCGGTGTTTCCACCCAAGAGTCCCTACTGATAGACATGGGGCAGTTTACGGTACGCGGATCGAAGGAACCACGATGAGCGACCTGACCATCACGCGCGAGGACCAGCCGACCCGCGGCCGCTACGTTGCCCGCATAGACGGCATCGATGCCGAAGCGGAGATGACGTTCAGCAAAGCGAGCGACACCCTGATCATCGCCGATCATACGAGCGTACCCGACGCGTTTCGCGGCCGAGGCGTGGGGCGCGCGCTGTTCGATCGCCTCGTCAGCGACGCCCGCAAAGGTGGCGTCAAGATTGTTCCCCTGTGCCCCTTTGTGAACGCCGAACGTCAGAAGCGTCCTGAATGGAGCGACGTGTTCCAGACGTAAAGACCAGGCATGCGTCAGGACAGCGCTTCCACCAGGGCGCGGGCAATCCTGTCCTGAGCCTCTACGGCTGCGTCAACGGCCGGAGCCATTCCCAGAAAGCCATGGATGATGCCGGGATAGTCCTGATGATCCACGCGAACCCCGGCGTTGCTGAGCGCTTGCGCAAGCCGGACACCCTCATCGTGAAGGACATCGCACTCGGCCGTTAGCACCATGGCTGGCGCGACAGACTTGTGGGAGGCTGCCAGCACCGGCGACGCGCGCCAATCATCCGCATCCGCGGCATCGCGCAGATAGTGCTGCTTGAACCAGGCCATGGCCTTGTCGCTCAAGGGTCCATAGCCCTGAGCATACGTGTTGTAGCTCGGGTCCATGAGACGGTAGTCCGCAACGGGATAAGCCAGAATCTGCAGACGCAAAGCCGGCTGGCCGGCGTCGCGCGCCAGAAGCGCCACGACTGCGGCCAGGTTGCCGCCCGCGCTGTCACCGGCGACGGCCAGCCTGGCGGCATCGATCAGGAGCTCGGCCGCATTCGCGGCGACCCAGTTCAAGGCCGCAAAGGAATCTTCGACGGCCGCGGGAAACTTGTGTTCCGGCCCCATGCGATAATCGACCGAGACGAAGACCGTCCCCGACTTGGCGCAAAGCGCGCTTGCCACGGCTTCATGAGTATCCAGGCTGCCGATGACGTGGCCGCCGCCGTGAAAATAGAGCACGGCGCCGGATGTTTGTGGCTTGATCGGGCGGTAAATGCGAATGGGAATCTCGCCGTGAGGGCCCGGAATGCGCCGATTCTCGATTCCCCCCAGCGGCGGCAGCGGGACGTTGCGCGCCTTGACCATGGCTTCCATCTGCGCCCGCGCCTGATCCGGCGTCAGTGTTTCAAAGGGCGCCAGATTGGCCTTGGCCAACGCCTGAAGGACCTGTTCGACTTGCGGGTGAACCTTCGCTTTCATTGTGCCTCCAACCCATCATTGCGTAGCGCGCATTGAATGACTAACCAAGGAACCGACTGCAGCCCCGCGCGACGCGCAACCGGTGGTTTCCAACCGCGCATAGCTGTGGCGCTTGCCACATCCAGCGACATCTAAGATTGTATGAGAGAGTATGTCTATCCGGCGGAAGATCGGAGGAGCATTGCGGTTGACTAGGATAGGACGCGCCAATGGTCTCAAAGAACGGCACCACTGAATTCGACGTCATCGTCGTCGGAGCAGGACTTGGTGGCCTCTATGCGCTGCACCGGCTGCGCGGTCTTGGATTGAAGGCAAAGGCATTCGAGGCCGGCAGTGGTGTCGGCGGCACCTGGTTCTGGAACAGATACCCTGGCGCCCGGTGCGATGTCGAGAGCATGGAATATTCCTACTCGTTCTCCGAGGATCTGCAGCAGGAATGGAAATGGCCGGAGCGTTACGGCACCCAGTCCGAGATCCTGCGCTACATCAATCACGTTGCCGACAGATTCGATCTTCGCCGCGACATCCAGCTCAACACGCGCGTGGTCTCGGCCGTCTTCGACACCAAGACCAACCGCTGGACCGTCGAGACGGACAAGGGCGACGTGGTATCGGCTCAGTTCTGCATCATGGCGACCGGAAATCTGTCCACGCCAAGGGTGCCTGATTTCAAGGGCCTGAAGACTTTCAAGGGCAAATGGTACCACACCGGCCTATGGCCGCATGAAGGCGTGGATTTTTCCGGGCAGCGTGTTGGCGTCATCGGCACCGGATCGTCCGGGGTGCAGATGATCCCTCTCATCGCCAAGCAGGCCAAGCATCTTCACGTGTTTCAGCGCACGGCCAACTTCAGCCTGCCCGCGCGCAACAAGCCTCTCGAGCCGGCCAAAGAGCAGGCTCACAAATCCAATTACGCGGAACGGCGGCGCGCGGCGTTCGATACGCCCTTCGGCATCGCCGGCCATCCTGCTCCCACCCAGTCCGCGCTCGAGGTCGCACCCGACGAGCGGCAGCGTTCCTACGAGTCGAAGTGGGCCGAAGGCGGCAGCATCAGCTTCCTCTACACGTACACTGACCTGCTGGTGAACAAGGAGTCCAACGAAACCGCATCGGAGTTCGTGCGCCAGAAAATCCGCAAGATCGTCAAGGACCCGGCCGTCGCCGAACTGCTGGCGCCCAAGGATCATCCGATCGGAACGAAGCGCCTCTGCCTCGATACCAACTATTACGAGACGTACAATCAGGACAACGTCACGCTCGTCAATGCACGCGCGGCGCCGATCGAGGAGATCACGCCGTACGGCTTGCGCACCAAGGACGCGGCATACGAGTTCGATGCCATCGTCTTTGCGACGGGCTTCGATGCCATGACCGGCGCGCTGCTCGAAATCGACATCCGCACGACCGACGGCAACACGCTGTCCGAGAAATGGAACGGCGGACCGACGACCTACCTCGGTCTGATGGTTGCCGGGTTTCCCAACATGTTCACGATCACCGGGCCCGGAAGCCCGTCGGTCAAAACGCAGATGATCCTGGCTTGCGAACAGCACATGGATTGGGTTGCGGATTGCCTGCAATATCTCAAATCGCAGGGCTATTCGCGGATCGAGGCCGACGTCGACGCGGAGACGAACTGGGTTCAACACGTCAATGAGGTCGCGGACAGCACGCTCTATCCGCTGGCGAATTCCTGGTACGTCGGCGCGAACATCCCCGGCAAGCCCCGCGTGTTCATGCCTTACGTCGGGGGCTTCCACGCCTACAAGCAAAAATGCGACGAGATCGTTGCGGGCGGCTACTCCGGCTTCACGATGGGACGGTAGCGCTATGAGTATCCCATGACGCTGATCGCTCAGCCGCTCACAGCAGAAGGGTTTGCGCCCTTCGGCACCGTTCTTGACGCGCCGCGACAGGCAGGCCGAACCTACTTCGATGCCACGCTTGCCAATCGGAGAAGCGGCGCCCGTCCCAGCCTGTCCATTGCACGGCGCGACGAGGTTGCGACCCTGCCGTTTACAGCCACGATGATGGAGCGGCATGAATTCTCATCCCAATCCTTCGTCCCGATCGACTGCGGCGGGTGGATCGTGATGGTCGCACCTCACACGGCCGACAGTCGTCCGGACATGACAAAGGCGCGCGCCTTTCTGGCCGGGCCCGAGCAAGGGGTTACGTATGGCGCCAACATCTGGCATCACCCGCTGACGATCGTGGAACGGCCGGCATCATTCGCCATCTTCATGTGGCTCGAAGGCGGGCGGGGCGACGAGGAGTTCTTCACGCTCGCCGAGCCGGTGACGATCGGCCCCACGGCCTGACGGCACGAGGTTATTCAGCGGCCTGCCGGCAATGCGTCTCCCGTATCGCGAGCGTGCAGAGAAGTCCGATCACTGCACCCGCCACAAGCACGCTGAACGCAAATCGATAGGCGGCCGGATCGTAGATCCTTGCCCCTGACGCCATCTGGCCGGTCCAGGCGAGGTCGAGAAGCCAGCCAAGCAAGGGCTGATAGAGGGCGCCCGCGCCCGTCACCATGCCGTTGACGAAACCGATCGCAGTCCCGCTCAGGGCCGCGGCGTTGTGTTCGCGTGCCGCGGCAAATCCGACGATCTGTGACGACCCGCCGAAGCCGCACAGGAAGCATAGAACAGTTATGACGTAGAGCGGCATCCCGGGAAGGTAGACGAGCGCCGCCATCGCCGCCGTGCACACCAGAACCCCTCCGATGAAAGGCTGGCGGCGCTGGCCCATCCGATCCGACAGCCACCCGAACAGCGGCGCACCGATGCCCCAGCCGATGAACAACGTGGACGTGACGGCGGCCGCCGCCGTGCGGTCAATCCCGTGTGTCGCCTCGAGATAGGGCACCCCCCACAATCCGGCGAAGCCCAGCAGCGGCCCCGTTGTTCCCAGGCCAGCAATGGCTATGAGCCAGGTTTGAGGATTGCGCAAAACACGCCCCAGGCCGCCAAACACCTGTCTGACACCACCAGATCCGCGCCGGCGATCGCGCACCGTGGCCCAGGCCGCGACGGCGATGGCAAGCCCACCGGCGGCCGTCATCAGCATGGCGGTGCGCCAATCGTACTGCTCCACGACGAGGCGCAACGGCGCCTGGCCGAAGACGCCGCCCGCCATGCCCGCCATCATGGCAAGGCCGCTCAGCAGCGCGAACCTGCGCGCCGGAAACCAGAGGCCGGCCACCGCCATGGCACCGACCAGGCTGAACGCAGCCGACGCTCCAATGAGAAAGCGGCCCGCAGCAACACCCCAGAAGGCGGTGCTCACCGCAAACAGCACGCAGCCGAGCGCGCACACGCCGGCAGCGGCCGTCATCAGCCGGCGCGGGCCGAACCGGTCCATCATCATGCCGATCGGCACCTGCATGCCGGCGTAGCCGTAGAAATAGAAGGCAGAGAGATTGCCGATCGCGGCCGCGCCGACGGCGAAGTCGCGCATCAGTTCCTCGATCATGACGCTGGGCGCGACGCGCACGACCCACGCGTAGAAAAAAAACAGCGCGCCAGTCAGCCATCCAAGATAGGGCAGGAGTCGTGCGGGCTTCCCGCTATCCTCGACGTTCACTCTACCTATCCCTGCTCGTTGGACCGTTCGGCTTCTTGGCACGCGGCTTCGATATTGGAAGAACGATCATGGCGATGGCGGTTGTTGACGGCCAATCCGCCAACCCATCTCCCAGAACTCAGCTTCGAGCCGCGTCGCTTCACTGAATATCGCAATGAGCTCGGCTTGTCGCGCAGGTGTGGCGTAGCGACTGCAGAGGTCGTCAAGATGAGCGACTGCTTTGCCGGCGACGGCCTGATAAGCAGAGCCCGCGTACTCGCCGATCCAGACGCGATACGGATTGGCAGCGCTGAGCGCGCCCGGTGTTTGCGCCAGCCGCGTTGCGATCTCGGCGTAACCGATGACACACGGCGCAAGGGCCACTTTCAGGCTCAGCAGATCACCGCGCATGCCCGCATCGAGCACATAGCGTGTGTAGGCGAGCATTTCGGGTGCAGCCGTTGCACGCTCCAGATCGTCGGGCGACAGTCCCCACTCGCCGCACAGCTTGACGTGCAATTGCATTTCAACGTCGAGAATGGCTGCGATACCAGACGCTGCTTCGCGCATATCGGCCAGCGTCGCCGACTTGTAGAGCGAAAGCGCATAGGCGCGCGCAAACTCGATGAGAAACAGGTAGTCCTGAACCAGATAGTGGCGAAACGCCGCCTGCGGCAGCGTCCCGTCCGCCATGGCATTGGTGAATGGGTGCTCGGTGTACGCCACCCATTCGGCATGGGCCGCAGCCTTGAGCTGCTGAAAGAACGTCACGTCGTCGCCCTCAGCTATGTTGCACGTGAAACATGGGGATAAGGGCCTTAGATTTTCGCGCCCGGCGGTACGAACGCCGCGATGGTCCCGCCATCAACGGGAATGACCGTGCCGGTGACGTAGCTGGCGTCCGTGCTCATGAGAAACCGGACAACGGCGGCCACATCTTCGGGCTGCCCGATGCGACCCATCGGCGACGTGCCGGAGGTGCGATAGTTCGAGTTGTTCCCGGGCTGCATATGCGGACGTACCATGGGTGTATCGACCGTCGCAGGCGCTATGGCATTCACCAGCACGTTGTGAGGCGCGCACTCGACGGCCATCACCTTCGTCAGGGCGATAACGGCTGCCTTGGTCGCTGCATAAGCGCCACTGTCGATCTTGTGACGCAGGCCCGCAATTGAGGCCAGGAACACCACGCGCGCCAGCTCGCCTTTGCCGGCTGCGATCTTGAGCAGCGGCATCGCCTCGCGTGCGCACAGCCAAAGACCACGCACGTTGACCGAGAACACCGTGTCGAAATCCTCGACCGACATGCTCTCCAGCCTGCCGATCTTGAGAACCCCGGCCGAGCACACGAGACCGTTGAGATGCCCGAACGTGCGGCCGATCTCGGCGAACGCGCTGGCGATGCTCTCGGGCGAGGTGACGTCGCACGTCCGCGTGTGCAGCCTGCCGCCGTGCTCGGCAAACGCCTTGCGCACGTCTGCGAGGCCCGCTTCAACGACATCGAGCGCAATCACCGTCCAGCCTTCGTCGAGAAGCCGTTTGACCGTGCCCCGGCCGATGCCCGAGGCCCCACCCGTGATCGCGACGATTCCAGTCACCTGACGTCTCCACAGTCGTTTTCGAAAGAGTGCCCACAACTGTCGGCATGGCGCGCAATCCAAAAGAATTCGCGCATAGATTCAGAGGTGACACCAACCCAAGAGATGATAACGTTCGCAATCAGTTTAGGCTGGCGCGACGATATCTGTCGAGGAATGACCAGCAATCAACATGCGTGGGGAGCGATGCATCCAGCACCCGAAAAACTGCGTGACATGCTTCGGACCATGCAGACCATCCGGCGCTTCGAGGAGCGAGCGTCGGCGGACTATTTGGCCGGCAAGATCTACGGCGTCGTGCATTGCTACATCGGCGAGGAAGCGGTGGCCGTCGGTGTCTGCGCCGCGCTCAATCGCGACGACCAGATCATCAGCACGCATCGCGGGCACGGGCATTGCATCGCCAAGGGTGCCGATCTCAATCGCATGATGGCGGAGCTCTACGGCCGCGAAACCGGTTACTGCAAGGGCAAGGGCGGGTCCATGCACATCGCCGATTTCGCCGTCGGCATGCTGGGCGCCAACGGCATCGTCGCGGGCGGCATCTCGATCGTCACGGGAGCAGGTCTCGCCGCGCAAATGGAAGGCAAGAAACGCGTGGCCGTATCATTCTTCGGCGACGGCGCGTCCAATGCCGGACCGTTCCATGAATCGCTGAACATCGCGGCAAGCTGGAAGCTGCCGATGATCTATGTGTGCGAGAACAATCTCTACGCGGCCCAGACGTCGGCTGCGGCAACCCACGCGATGAAGGACGTCGCCGGCCGTGCGGCGGGCTACGGCATTCCCGGCGTGATCGTGGACGGCA
The DNA here is from genome assembly GCA_046713545.1 of Hyphomicrobiaceae bacterium. GTDB lineage: Bacteria > Pseudomonadota > Alphaproteobacteria > Rhizobiales > Hyphomicrobiaceae > CADEFX01. The sequence goes on from JBKKCB010000342.1 coordinate 10,624, forward strand.
ACGACGTCTTCGCCGTGTACGAAGCTGCCATGACGGCCGTCGAACGCGCTCGGGCGGGCCATGGTCCCACGCTGATTGAATGCAAGACCTATCGCTGGCGCGCGCACACCGAACGGCCCGGACAGCCCGACTATCGGCCCAAGGAGGAAATCGAGGCCTGGAAGAAGGGGGATCCGATCCAGCGCCTCGTCAATCATTTGAAAGGCCAGCAGGGCCAATTCAGCGACGACGAATGGAAGAAGATGGACGAGGAGGTGCTCGCGGCGATCGAGCGCTCCGTGGCCTTCTCTGAAGCCAGCGCATTTCCAAAGCCGCAAGCGGCGCTGGAAGATATTTTTGCCGACTGAATCGGGATTGTGAATCATGGCACAGAAGACGTACGCGCAGGGCGGTCTGGACGCCGTCGCCGAGGAGATGCGCAAGGACAAGACGATCTTCTACATGTCCACCGACGCGATCCCATCGTTGCTTGAGGAATTTGGCGAGCAACGGGTGCGCTCTGCGCCGATCGCGGAGAGCGCGATGACGGGCATGGCCATCGGCGCGGCCGGTTCAGGTTTCCGCCCGATCGTCGACTGGCGCCAGGTGACGTTCTCGTTTGTCGCCATGGATCAGATCGTGAACCAGGCTTCCAAGATCCACTACATGTTCGGCGGCCAGGCGAAATTCCCGATCCTGTTTCGCGCCGGCGTCGGCGGCGGAACCCGGCTCGCCGCCCAGCACTCGCAAAGCCCCTACTCGATGTTCATGAACCTGTCAGGACTCAAGATCATCCTGCCGTCGACGGCACGCGATGCCAAAGGCCTCTTGAAATCGGCCATCCGAGACAACAATCCGGTGATCTCCTTCGAGTCGAACCGGTTGATGGGATTCAAGGATGAGGTTCCCGAGGACGATGACTTCACCATTCCCCTCGGCAAGGCCGACATCAAGCGCGCCGGCACCGATGTGACCATCGTTGCGTTCGCATGGCTGGTGCATGAAGCCTTGGCGGCAGCGGACATCCTGGCGAAGGAGGGCATCTCGGTCGAAGTGGTCGATCCGCGGACATTGGTGCCGATGGACCACGACACCATCCGACGGTCGGTGCAGAAGACAGGCCGATGCGTTGTCGCAGATGAGGCCGGCCCGACGTGCGGTGCGTCTGCCGAGATTGCAGCGCTCGTGACCGAGGACCGGGAGACGTTCAACAGCCTCAAGGCACCGATCAAACGCGTGTGCGCCCTGGCAGTGCCAATCCCCTACAGCCCCGTGCTCGAAGACCATGTCTTCCCGAACCGCGAACGCATCGCGGCAGGCGTGAGGGACGTGCTGAAGGCTTGAGGTGAACTCGCCTCAAGCCTTCATTGCCGGACACCGGTGCGTATCGCGGGCTTTACTGCGCCGTCAATCCGCCGTCGACGACCATCCCGGCTCCGGTCATGAACGCCGCATCGTCCGATGCCAGAAACACGATACCGCGTGCGATATCCTCTGCCGTGCCGAGCCGGCCGATCGGATGCTGTTTCAGCGCAACATTGCGGGCCGACTCGACATCATTGCTGCCGAGCTGGCCAGCCCGGCTCGCAAACGTCTGTGCACCCATGTCGGTGTCGATCACGCCCGGGTGGATGGAATTGACGCGGATGCGATAACCCTTCCGGGCGAAGGCCAGCGCCGTCGACTTCGTAAACAGAGTGACACCGCCCTTTGTCATCGAATAAAGCGGATCGAGTTGCGATCCGACCAGACCGGCAATCGAAGCGAGGTTGACGATGGCACTACCGTGCTTGCTCTTGGCACCGCTTTCGCGCAACGCGGGTGCGCACAGCTTGGTGCCGAGGAACACGCCCGTCATGTTGATCGCAACAAGCTTGTTCCAATCCTCCAGAGTCGCTTCCTCGAAATCGCGTCCAAGAAATATCCCGGCGTTGTTGACCAGAATATCGAGCCGGTCATAGGCTTTGAGCGTAGCGCTCACCGCTGCACCCCAGCCACTTTCAGTTGTGACATCGAGCGGCACGAAGAGCGCCTTGCCTCCAGCCGCGGCAATCTCGCTAACAGTCTGCCGGCCACGCTCCTGCAGGATGTCGCCGACCACGACAGCAGCTCCTGCTTCAGCCATGAGCCGGGCCGTTTCAGCACCGATTCCCCGGGCAGCACCTGAGAGGAGGGCGACCTTTCCATCCAATCGATTCATCTGGCGATCCTTTGCAAACGCTAGCCGACGACCTTGCGGACCACGTGGAAGCGGTTCGTCGTATGCGGCCGGACCTCCGTCACCCAGCGGCCCTTTTCACCGGCTGCGGCCCATTCCTTGCTCAGCAGGACGTCCGGGCTTTCGAGTTCATACATCGCCATGTATGTCGGCTGCCCCTCGCCCTTGAGCTCGCGCTTTTCGCCGGCCAGCACGAACGCCGCCGGTTGCGTCTTGAAGCGCGTCACGGCAATGACGCCCGGCACTTTGCTCAAGTACGGCACGTGCTCGGTGTCATAGACCTCGTTGAACAAAGCCTCCTTGTCGGGGGCGACGTCCATGGTGACGATGAAGACGTACCGGGTCTTGACTGGCATGATGACTCTCCACTTGTGTTGAAGGCTTGGTCGACGTCGCGGCTGATCCTATCATCACTGCGTGCCTTGAGTGGAGTTGTTAGCGATGGACGCCTTCATATGCACCGCCTGCGGGACGCAATTTCCGCCCAGCGATTCCGCACCGCAACAATGCGTGATCTGCGAGGACGAGCGGCAGTTCGTTCCGCCACGCGGACAGACGTGGACAACCCTGGCCGCGCTGGCGGCTGGCCATCTCAACGCCTATCACCAGCACGAGCCCAACGTCATCGGCATCGGCACCTCCCCTTCCTTTGCGATCGGACAGCGCGCGCTCCTCATCCGCACACCCAGCGGAAACGTGCTTTGGGACTGCATTTCCATGCTGGATCCGGCGACCATCACGCTCATCAATGGCCTCGGAGGACTGAAGGCCATCGCCATATCGCACCCTCACTTTTACACCACGATGGTGGAATGGAGCCGTGCGTTCGGCGACATCCCGGTCCATCTGCACGCCAATGACCAGCAATGGATCATGCGGCCCGATCCGTGCCTCAAGCTTTGGGACGGCGACACGCTGGCGCTGATGCCGGATGCGACTTTGGTCCGCTGCGGCGGCCATTTTCCGGGAGGCACGGCGCTGCATTGGGCGCAAGGCGCCGGTGGCCGCGGGATCGTGTGCTCGTCAGACATGGCGACTGTGACGACGGATCGGAAGTACTTCACGTTCATGCGCAGCTATCCCAACCTCATCCCTCTCTCGGCCAACGCGGTGACGGCCATCGGGGCGGCGCTCGAGCCGTTTGCATTTGATACCGTCTACGGACATTTCTTCGATCGAGTCATCCCCTCCAATGCCAAACGCATTCTTGCCGCGTCGGTCAAACGCTATATCGATGCAATCGGTGGAGCCTATGACCAACACTGAGCCCACCAAGGCAAGTCGCCGACACGCATCCACTTGACGGCGGCGACCTATCGGGCGACGCTCCAAAAAAAATCAGGAGACGCTCAGATGATCAGCCGCCGCCAAACGCTTGGCCTTGGAGTATCGGCTGCTGCCGCCCTCGTGACGGGACCGGCAGCCGCGCAAACGTACCCTGACAGACCTGTCAATCTGATCGTGATGGCGCCGGCAGGCGGCAGTACCGACGTCGGCGGGCGCATCGTCTCGAACATCGCCGAGAAGCTGTTCGGCCAACCCATCGTCGTCGTGAACAAAGTTGGCGCCGGCGGCCAGGTCGGCTGGACCGAGCTTGCGCGAGCCAGGCCCGATGGCTACACGATCGGCTTCGTGATCCATCCCGGCATGAATACCGTGGTCCTCGATCCGGATCGTCAGGCGATCTTCAATCTCGACTCGTTCATCCCGATCATCAATCACGTGCTCGACCCTGGCCTGATCTGGGTGAGGGCGGATAGCCCGATCAAGACTTTCAAAGAATTGCTCGAGGAGGCCAAGGCCAAGCCGCACACGGTGACGGCGTCGACGACGGGCATTCTGTCGGACGACCATCTCAACATCCTCATGGCCGAGGAAGCCCTGCCGGGGGCGTTCTTCCGCATCGTCCACCTGGATGGCGGAGCCGTACAACTGAAAGAGGGTCTCGCCGGCAACATTGTCGCTGCCTTCGATAACGTCGGGGGCGCCATGAAGGCGATCAAGGCCGGCCAAGTGCGCGCGCTCGTTGTGACCGATACGGAGCGTTCCAAATTCCTGCCCGACGTGCCCACATCCGCCGAGGCAGGTTTCCCAACCGTGATTTCAAGCTCGGCACGCGGCATCGTCGCGCCCAAAGGACCCCCCCCTGCCGCCATCAAGAAACTTGCCGAGGCGCTTGAAAAAGCGATGAAAGATCCCGAGCATACCAAGAGGCTCGACGAGCAGGGGCTTGGCGTCAAGATTCTGGTCGGCGACGAGTACGCGGCCTTTTATCGGGAAGCGCACGAAAAGGCGAGAAAGTACACCGCCTGGGCCAAACAGCGGCCCCAGAAGTGATCAGGCCGTCACGCGGGACCTGTCGGCTGGCCGGCCTGCGGTCCGCTGTGCACGGCTGCCGAATTCTCTTTGCGCAGCCTTGCGATTGTCATACCCATCAGGCTGGGTTGGCCATCAAACACGCCACGCATTTGCATCGGCATGGAACCGCGAGCTCATGACTTTCACTTGGTTCTGCATGTGCCAAACCCGCCAATTCCGCAAAGATCCACACGTGTAAAGTCGTCTGAACATCTCATCGTCATGATGAGTGCATAATGGTGTCGCGTCGCAACTGATCGGCAGGAGAAGACCATGAAGCTGGTGATAGGAAAACCCGACGATACCGAGCTGGTTCTGGCCGAACACGCCGATGGCGTGTGGAAGCCTCCCGCGACTTTGACCGCGGATCTGGCAGCCTTTCTGAAGGGGGCCGACCCCGAAGAGCTCGAAATGTGGGTTGAAGAGCCGGACGAAGACTGAGCATGCTTTGCGGGGTCCGGCGTTTCGCTCACGGACCCCGCAAAACTGCACTATTCGCGCTCAACCCGAATTCCATCAAACACCATCGTATTGATCTGCCGAGCAAAATCGTGAATGGAGTAGCGGTCGGGATCGAACCACTCCATGGTCCAGTTCAAAGCACCCAATATGAACATGCGCAGCGGAACAATTTTGAGACTCGGCCGGATCTCGCCCGCGTCCTGAGCCTGCCGCAGGATCTGATCCCAGAGCCTTCCGTACCTTTGCCGCAGATGGGCGTGCCGGGGCTTCAAAGCGTCCGGTATCTGACCGTACAAACGGATGTTCGAAGAAAAATAGTCGCCCTTGGTCAGAAGCAGATCAAGATGAGCGATCATGCCCTGCTCGATCCTTTGGCGGTGGGTGGTCTCATCGCCTAGGGAGGCCACCGTTTTCTCGACGAGCTTGTAGATATCGCGCATGCCGGTCGCGAGAACTTCGTCGACAATTTCGTCCTTCGACCCGAAATGATAGTAGATGCTTCCAGCCTGCAACCCGGCGGCCTTGGCGATTTGCCGAAGCGTCGTTTCGCTGTACCCCTGACGACGAAACAGGCGCGCAGCCGCATCGAGGATCTGCAGGCGCGAGATCGCAGATTTTCCGGGCGGTTTGTTTTTGCGCCCGGGCTTCGTCTTCTGTCGCGAAGCGGCTGATTTTGCTTTTTTTGCCGACTCCATGGCGCCGACGCACCTCGCCTGTTCAATCGTGGCGGTTGACTGTTTACAGTTGAAACCGGTAGTAATAACGAACGCTAGTTAGAAAAACCCGCGCGGACCAGATCGGATTTGCCTTGGGGCCAGGGAATTCGACGACGATGGAGATCATCCGGCGCCGTGACTGAAAATGCTAAGGGCTTATCGCCAATGCCAATGTGACATTGATCGGCCGCCAGGCAACGGCGGCAGCCGTCATCGGAGCTTGCCGCAGAACGCCAAATGGCGACCGCCAGCGAGGCCGGACGCAACGCCAACAAAAACAACAGGTGTGGCCACAACCACATCGACAACACTTTCCCAGGAGGAACATCATGAACCGAATACTTCGCGCAATTGCATTGTTCACCACTACGGCCGGACTTGCAGGTCCCGCATGGTCGCAGGACACGATCGTGTTCGGAGTCTCGGCGCCCCTGTCAGGAGCAGCCGCCTCGTGGGGGATCGGAACCGACTGGGCATCGCAGCAGGCCGCCAAGCACATCAATGAAGCAGGCGGCATCAAAGTCGACGGCAAGACCTACAAAGTCGAGGTCCGTTCGGTCGACAACAAGTATACGGCCGGCGACGGCATGAAGACCGCCGAGACGCTGATCAGCCGGGACAAGGTCAAAATCTTCACGCAGAGCGTTGGCACTGCTCCCGTCAAGGCCATTCAGGCCCTTACGGAACGCGAAAACATTCTTCTCTTCACGTCGGCGTGGGGCCGCAGCGTCAAGGGACCGAGTTTCCCGCTGACCTTCACGGTCATCAATACGCCCGATGAAGTGCTCGCTCCGATCTATGCCATCGTCAAGCAGCGCCACCCTGACGTCAAAACGGTGCTGCTGCTGAATCCGAACGATGCGTCCGGCCAGGATACAGCCAAGGACGCAACGAAATTCTGGACCGAGGCCGGGATCAAGGTCGTCGACAGTCTGTTTTTCGAGCGGTCCACAACGGAATTCCAGCCGACTGCAACCAAGATCGGTACGCAGAAGCCGGACATCGTCGACCTGGGCGGAACGCCGCCGGCCAATGCCGGGACTGTGCTCAAGGAACTTGAAGTGCAGGGCTGGAAGGGCGTGAAAGTCATAGGTGCCGGGACGGGTGCGGACGTGCTTGTCCGAACCGGTGGTGCGGCAGCAAACGGGACCTACATGGGACTGGCCGCTGACTTTGATGGGCCCACGGCGACTGAAACTCAGCGCAAGCTGAACGCTGGTGCCAAGGAAGCCCTGAAGGAGTCGCTCAACGTGATTCACATGGGCGGCTATGACGGCGTCATGGCGGCCAAGGCCGGCATCGAGGCTGCCAACAGCCTCGATCCGAAGAAAATTGCCGAGGCTTTGCCGAAGGCGGTCTTCGACATCTCCTACGGCAAGGCAGCGTTCGGCTCCAAGGACATCTACGGCACACCTCAGCAGCTGCTGATCCCCATTGTGGTTACGCAGATTCAGGACGGCAAGACCGTCGAGGTGGTGCGCATCCTTCCGGACGAGCTGAAAAAGCGCCTCGGCAACTAGGGCGACGACCGCGTCGTCGGCGGCAAAGCAAATGCCGCCGACGCTTCAGAGCTAAATCCGTCCGTCACAGTCCTCATGGATCTTGCAGCCCAGCTTCTCGTGAACACGCTGCAGATCGGCTCCGTCTATGTGCTTTTTGCACTCGGACTGACGCTGATCTTCGGTGTCATGAAAATCGTCAATTTCGCCCACGGCGAGTTCTTCTCGCTGGCGGCGTTGATTGTCGCTGTTCTCATGCCGGTGCTGGCGCCTGCGCTCGGACTGCCGCTATGGGTCGACTTCCTTATCGCCCTGCTGGCCGCAATTTGCGGTGTGCTCGTCCTGGGTACACTGACGTACTGGATCGGGTTCGAGCGCTACCTGCGCGACCTGGTCGGCTCGTTCATTCTGTCGGTCGGGCTGATCCTGTTCCTGCAGGGCGTCTTTGTCGAGATTTTCACCGCTACGCCACGGCCCGTTGAGCCCATCATCACCGGCACGATATCCATCCTTGGCGGGCGCATCACAGCGCAACGATTGCTCATCGTTGGGCTCGCCATCGCATTCACGGCGCTCCTTTATCTCGTGCTCCAGCGCACCAAACTCGGCAAGGCCTTGCGGGCCGTAGCCGAGGATCGCGAGGCGGCGATGCTGCAAGGCATCCGCTACCGGAGCATTTCCTTCTACGGCTGGCTGATCGGCGTGAGCATGGCCGGGCTGGCGGGCGGCTTGATCGCACCGCTGACCGTCAGTCAACCGGCCATCGGCGGCGATTACCTGATCAAGGCGTTCATCATCATCATCATCGGCGGTTTGGGCAGCATTCCAGGCGCCATATTCGGCGGGCTGCTCGTCGCGCTGATCGAGAGCATCTTCGGCTATTACTACGATCTGACAATCGCCACCATCATCATGTTCGTGCTGGTGATGGCCTTCCTGCTCGTGCGTCCTCAAGGGCTGATGGGTCATGTTGAACGCTAAATGGGCGGACGCGGTCGGCTGGGCGCTGCTGGCCTTTTTGCTCGTCCTGGCTTTGACCAGCGGCGATACCTACACGCTGAAAGTCGTTCTCTGGATCTCCCTCAACATTCTTGCGGCAGCGGCTCTGCGCTTCGTCATGCTGACGGGCGAGCTCAACATTGCCACCGCAGCCTTCTGGGGTGTCGGCGCCTACGTCGCAGCCATTTTGACCGTCTGGTACAAGGCCCCGTTCTTCGTTGCGCTTGTTGTCGGGGGATTGGCCCCAATGCTGCTCAGCGTGATTTTCGGCTATGTGACGCTGCGCACGAAGGGGCCTTACTTCATGCTCATCAGCTTCGCCTTCACCGAGGTTCTGCGGTTGATCTACACGCAGAGCGAGGCAATCGGCGGCAATTCCGGCATGATCGGTGTTTATCCGCCACGAGGGCTCGACCCGTACTATTCCGCGGTCGTCGTGGCGATTGTAGCAGGACTTCTAGCCGTCTTCTTCTGGCTGGAGAGGGGTGCTTTCGGAAAACTTTTGAAGGCCATCCAGAACAATGACGCGGTGGCAGAAAGCGTAGGCATCGACGTCCTGAAAATGAAAATCATCTGCCTCGCCATAGCCTCGTTTGCGGCCGGCATCGGCGGCGCCCTGTTTGCCCACGGAAACCGCGTCATCAGCCCCGGCGACTTCAGCTTCCTCGTGGCCGTGTATGCCCTCGCGTACGTCAAGATCGGCGGCGAAACGCAATTCTCCGGCGCGATCATCGGCGCAACCCTGCTGACGCTCCTCAATCAGTACGTCATTTCATTCGGCCACTTCGAGCATCTCTTCTTCGGTGGAGCGATCGTGGTCGCCATGCTGGTCCTGCCGAATGGATTGATGGGCCTTGTCGACCGCATCTCCGCCATTCTCGGCTGGGGGCAACGGGATGCCGCCCCCGCGACCAGGGGAGGCCACTGATGGCCGGCGACGCCCTGTTCGAGGCCTCGGGGATCTCCCGCAGCTTTGGAGGCCTGAAGGCCGTCTCAAACCTGAGCTTCTCACTCTATGAAAAAGAGATACTGGGGCTTATCGGACCCAACGGCGCCGGCAAGAGCACGACGTTCAATCTCATCAGCGGATACTATCGGCCGCACGCAGGGAAGCTGGTATTTGCGGGACGCGACATCACCGGACTGAAGCCTTCGAAGATCGGCCGCCTCGGTCTCGTGCGGACCTTTCAGCATCACAGCCTGCTGGCGGAGCTCAGCGTCTATGAGAATATTCTCACAGGCGCGTACATGTTTGTCCGGGATGCAGCGGATCGCGAGCAACGCATCCGGGAAACCGCCGAGCTCGTCGGCCTGACATCGCACATGGACGAATTGGCCAAGAACCTTCCGCACGGCCATCAGCGCCTGTTGAGCATCGCCATCGCTTTTGCCAGCAGGCCCAAGCTGCTGTGCCTCGATGAACCCCTGACCGGGCTGAACGGGGCGGAGATCAACAACGCACTGGATGTGATACGGCGCATCCGCGACGACTTCGGTACGACGATCCTTCTCGTCGATCACAACATGCGTGCCGTGATGAAAACGTGCGGCCGCATCGTTGTCCTGAACTTCGGTGAAAAGCTGGCGGAGGGGTCACCCGAGGACGTCAGCCGGAATCCCGAGGTCATCCGGGCCTATCTAGGCGGGGGCACGGCGTGACAACCGGCGACAGCGTGCTTTCAGTCGAAGGGCTCGCCGTGGACTACGGCAAGGTCCGTGCTGTTTCCGATATCAAGCTCGAGGTGCGGCGCGGACGCATCGCGACGATGATCGGCTCGAACGGCGCGGGCAAGACGACGGTCCTCAAAGCCATAACGGGCCTGGTGAAGCCAGCGGCTGGCCGCATCTTGCTCAACGGAGAAGACCTGACAGGATTGGAGGCCGACCGCATCGTCGGGCGCGGCGTCTCGCTCGTTCCTGAAGGCCGGCGTCTGTTCCCGTCCATGACGGTTCTGGAGAATCTGGAGCTCGGCGCCTATCTGAGATCGGATACCGGTGCAATCGGCCGCGATCTCGAGCGCATTCTCAATTACTTTCCGGCTCTCAGGGACCGCCTGCAGGCCCGGGCCATGAACCTGTCCGGCGGACAGCAGCAAATGGTTGCCGTTGCACGAGCCTTGATGGCCGCACCACGCCTGCTGCTGCTCGACGAACCCTCCGTTGGTCTGGCGCCTGCAATAGTCGAAACCATTGCCTCAATCATCCGCAGCATCAACCAGGATGGTACGGACATCCTGCTGGTGGAGCAGAATGCGCATATGGCTCTGGCGCTCGCCGATCAGGCCTATGTTCTTGAAAACGGCCGCATTGCAATGGTCGGCCCGGCCAAGGACCTTGCCGCCTCTGACCATGTGCGCCAACTTTATCTCAGCGTCTGATTGATCGCATCGCAGCGCCCGCGACACAGACAGTCGGCAAGCAGGTACGCGAAATGGACCTCGGTCTGAAAGGCAAGATTGCCATCGTCGGCGGCGCCAGCATGGGCATCGGCTACGGCATCGCACGCCTGCTGGCGGCGGAAGGCGCTCATGTTGCAGTGACAGCCCGGCGAGAAGCGGCCCTGTTGGAGGCGGCTGAGCGATTGCGCGCCGAGACTGCAGCCAAAGTGCTCCCCATACAGGGCGACGGGCGGCGGCCTGAGGATTGCGCACGCGTGGTCGAGACTGTCGTACGCGAACTCGGTGGCGTCGATATCGTCGTCAACAACGACGGAGCACCACCGCTCGGCGGCCTGGCAACGTTCGACGACGCGGCCTGGGCGAAGGCCGTGGAGCAGAATCTCATGTACGTCGTGCGAATGGCACGCCACGCAGTGCCGCACATGATCGAGCGCGGCGGTGGAAGCATCCTGAATATTGCCGCGCTATCCGCACTTCAGCCGGCCGCCGGGTTCGGCCTCTCGGTGGCAACCTGGAATGGCGTGATCGGATTTGCCAAGACTTTGTCGCTCGAAATCGCCGGGCGAAACATCAACGTCAACACGATCTGCCCTGGCTTCATCGAAACCCAGAGACTCGAGAAGGTGTTTGCCGCGCAGGGCGACTCGGAGGGATTGCGCAAGGCGCTCATGGCCGAAGTGCCCATGGGACGTATCGGCACGGTCGACGACGTGGCCAATGTCGCGGCGCTGCTCGTCTCCCCGCGGGGCCGCTATGTCACCGGCGCAACAATCGCCGTCGACGGCGGACTGCTGAAGGCCGTTCGCTGATGCAGGACCGCAGGTTAGCGGTCGAGGAGGACGCTCGTGAGCACGCAAGACCCATCCCGTCTCGCTGACTACGTCTGGTTTCCCGACGAAGACATCAAGCGCAACTCCAACTGGGCCGCATTCCTGCGTGCATCCAATACGGGCAGCTACGAGGATCTGGCCAAGCGGGCAGACAACGATGCGGAATGGTTCTGGGACGCCCTGATTCGACACTCGGGATTTCGCCTGATCAAGCC
>JBKKCB010000343.1:0-5110 GCA_046713545.1 Hyphomicrobiaceae bacterium
CTGTGTCCGGCGCGAATGAGATTGCGCGCCATCAGGCTTCCCATATTGCCGACGCCGATGAAACCGACGCTCGCCATCCAATCCTCCCTCAAGATGTTTCTGGAGTTCGCCCGAGAACCCCGTTTAGGTCTGCCAGCAATATGTGCACATCAAACTGGCGCTCGTTCGCGGTGTGCCTGCACGAGGTTGCTATCGTGCGAGGTTCACAGTCACGTTCTTGCGGTGCGTGAAGCTATCCAGCATGCCCTCGAGCGAAAATTCGCGCCCGATGCCGCTCTGCTTGATGCCGCCGTAGGAATGACCCGGCGTCTGGCCGAGACCTTGGTTGACCTGTACCCATCCGGCCTCGATGCTGTGTGCGGCGCGTAGAGCGCGCCCAATGTCATGGGTCCACACGTAGGCTGCCAGGCCGTAGTGGGAGTCATTGGCCATGCGGATGGCTTCGGTCTCGTCGGTCCAGCGGATAGCGACCAGAACAGGGCCGAAAATCTCCTCGCGCGCGAGCCTCCAATCGTTGGCGGCGTTCGCGAACACCGTGGGGAGAGCGAAGTATCCTTTCGACAGCGGGCCGGTTTTCGGAGGCAGGCCACCAAAGAGCAGCTTCGCCCCTGGCTGCTTCATGCCTTCCTCGACGTAGCGGCAGACTTTCGAGAATTGCTTTTCGTTGATGATCGCGCCGACATCGGTGGCTTCATCGAGGGGGTCGCCGATCTTCAGTTTCGTTGTCTTTTCTGCCAGGGCCTCGAGGAATGGATCGAAGATATCGGCGTGCAGAAAGAGGCGTGACCCGGCCGTACATGACTGGCTCTGGCGCGTGAAACGCATGGCCGCAATGATGCCGTCGACGACCCAGTCCTCATTCGCATCCGGGTAGACGATCGACGGGCTTTTACCGCCAAGCTCCAGGGACACGGGGACGATGCGGTCCGACGCCGCCCGCATGATGAGCTTTCCGACCTCGGTCGATCCGGTGAAGGACAGCTTGCGGACGCCGGGATGTGCCGACAGAGCCGCCCCGGCCTCTTCGCCAAGCCCTGTAATGACGTTCAACACGCCTTTGGGCAGAAACTCATGGCAGATCTGCGCAAGCCATAGCACGCCGAGCGGCGCATCCTCCGCGGCTTTCAGGACCAGTGTGTTGCCAGCGCAAAGCGCGGGAGCAATCTTCAGCGACGCCAACAACACCGGCGCATTCCACGGAATGATCGCGCCGACGACGCCGATCGGTTCCCGCCGCGTATAGCTCAGAACATGCTCGCCGAGCGGAATGGTCTCGCCTTTCAACTCGCTCGCCAGTCCACCGAAATATCTTAGAATATCGGCCGTAGCCTTGGCCTCGGGGCGTGCCTGCGTGCGCAGCGCATTGCCGGTTTCCTCAGCGATGATCCGCGCCAGCTCTTCGACCCGCGCTTCGACGGCATCGGCGATTTTCTGCAAGATACGGCCGCGCTCGCGTGGAACCATGCGGCTCCAGTCCACAAACGCTTTGGATGCGGCATGCACGGCCTGATCCACGTCCACAGCGCCGCCCCGTGGAATACTGCCGATATTGCGGCGATTTCCCGGGCTTTCGACATTGATTTCGCCCTTGGCGGCACCGGTGGTCCAGTTGCCGTCAATCAGCATTCGGGCTCGATTGAACGCACCCGAGTCTGCCGCTTCATTTTTTGTCATAGCCATCCAGATATCCTCGAACTCCACTCACTAGGATGCTTGGCAGCTTGCCCTTGAGCGGGATCACCTGAGCATAGCGGCGATCGGCGGAGGCGTGAAGCCGCGGCGGCAACACAACAGCCGCCACGACGTCCCCAGCCGTCAAGGAAGCTTATAGAATTTGCGCGCCGTCTCGCGAAACAGCATGGCCTTCTCATCGGCAGTAGCACCCGCCGCCAGCCGCTTGAAGGCATTCCAGTAGTTGGCATAGCTGCCGGAGAACTTGTCGACCGGGAAATTGCTCTCGAACATCGCCCTGGCCGGGCCAAAGACCTCAATGCAGGTTTCGATGTAGGGACGCCAAGCCGCGGCCAGTTCCTCCGACGTCGGGGGCTTGGCGCGCTTGTGAAAGTCAAAGCCATTCACACGCATGCCTATGCCGCCAAGCTTGATCATCACGTTGGGGCATTTGGCAAGCTCGCGGATGTTTCGGCTCCAGTCCGCAAAAATCTCATCGCGTTTTCCCGCGTACCAGCCCACACCGAGCGGGCCACCGCAATGGTCGAGCACAATCGGCTGGCCAGGAAATTTGCGCGCCAGAGCGATCAGGTCAGGCAGCTGCGGGTGATACATCCACGCATCGAAGGTCAGGCCGAGTTTGCCAAGCACGGCGAAACCTTCGTGAAGCCTGGCATCGTCGCGATACATATGCTGTGTCGGGTTGGTGTGGCCGTTGTGAATGGCCGGCTCCTTGTCGTCCCAGCTCGCGACATAGCGGATGCCCTTGAAGCGCCCGCCGCCCACGTCGATCTGCGCCTGCAGCACGTCTTCGACCCGGGCGCCGAGCCTCAGCTCGGCAAGTCCGACGATGCCGGCAGCAACGCGCGTCGGACCGTAGGCCCCGCTGGCAGACATGGCCGCAACGCCGTTGACGAATTCGACCTCACCGACTGGACGCATCTCCTCGGGCCCGTCGGCCCGGAAACACGCCGTGCACTCCATGAATACGGTGCTCGTAACCTTGTGGCCCGTATTGGTGTCCGCGAGAATATCGGGAAGCAGGTAACGGTGCTCCGGGAATTCCCAGAGATGATGATGCGGATCGATGATCTCGAGATCCGGTTCGAGAACGGGCTCCTGCGTTTTGGCGAGCCACGCTGCATCGAGACCTGCCATGCGCGAGCCGATGGTGGTGTGAGGTTTTGCCATTGGTTTCCTCCAGTCTATGTTGTTGGCCGACCGACCTAGGCCCGTGCGATCCACTCAACACGATAGATGCCAATTGTGTGAGATCAAAGGGCGCGGTGATTGGTGCGTCCGTCTTTCGCGCTCACCCTGCTATGCAGACAAAGTAAAGCCAGCGGGCAATCTGAACAAACGGGTTGAGAATAGCTGCATCTCGTCTGACCGTGCAGCTTGATGAGCCAGTGGAGCTCATAAAGGTCGTGGGCGTCCCAATCATCCGGGACAAGGCGCATGAGCATGTGAAACCCGCGTTCGAAGCCGGTCTTCTCTGGCAGCAGACCCAGGCGTTGGGACACGCGGAGCACATGCCGATCAACGGCAAGCACCCGCTTGCGCAGTGTACTGAAATTGACGGTCGCAGCCGCAACTTTCACGCCGACGCCGCGCAGGTTTTGCAGCCACGGCATATTGTCCTCGACGGGCTGGTCCGCCAGCAGGGCAAGATCAAACCGGCCGCACTTGCCCCGGATGGTGCGAGCGGCCCTGACCAGATCGGCTGCTTTCTCCGAAGCATAGGTCACATCACGAATGACTGTCCCGACGATGCTGGGGTCAATATCCGGTAGCCTGTCCCAAGAAGGCAAATACGCGCGCAAACGCTCGAATGCTGCACCCGATATCGTGTCGCGTGTGCACGAGCTTATGATGGCTTTGACGAACTGATCGGTGGGGTCGTGGCGCAATGCGTCGCGCTGCGGACCGTACATAGCCAGAAGACAATCCCGGATCTGTAGCAGCTTCGATGGAATACCCAGAGGAAGAGTCAGTTGCATCAACGACCCCTCTCAATGGAAATCGCGACTTTTGAGGAGCGGGAGGTCGGATTGACTGGGCTGGGAACCAAGACCGTCGGGCATCAAAAGATCGCCGTCCCACAAGCGGGGCAGTTCCGCACTGAGATAGATGAAGCTTTCCGCGAGAACGTGGACCACGAGCCCTGCGCGCTGCAAGCGCCCGCGTACGGCAAGGAAACGCGACGTCATCACCGTGCGGCGATTTCTGGCGAAGACTTTCGGCCAAACAATAATGTTGGCGATATCGGTCTCGTCTTCGAGCGTCACGAAGACGACGCCCTTCGCCCCCGGCATTTGCCGGGTCAGTACCAGGCCGGCGACGGTTACTCTGCGGTTCTGCGGCAGGGCCTCGCTGCGGTGCTCCACGTTGCACATGGCGCCAATCCGCCTGAGATCCTCGCGGAAGAAGGTGATGGGATGCTCTTTCAGGGATAGTCCTGTCGCCACGTAATCTTCCGCCACGTGCTCGCACAGCGGCATGGTGGGCAATGCAATTTCCGGCTCCGGAAAAAACTCTTCGCCAAGATGCGGCGCAAGAAACGGAAGATAGCCGGTGCTGGTCGATGCTTTTCCTTTCGCGGCTTTTATTCCGATCGTGTCGAGCCGTCGTGCGGCCCACAGCGCAGCGCGGCGATCGAGCCCTAAGGAGCGGAAGGCATCGGCTTCGGCAAGGCGTTCGATCGTGAAGCGCGAGGCGCCTGCGACAGCGGCAAGCCGCTCGATGCTGGCATAACCGTTGCCGCGCGCCGCAATGAGCTTCTTTAGTTCATCCTCGTTCAATCCCTGAATTTGACGGAAGCCAAGGCGAACGGCATGCCGATCCTCTCCCGGTATGGCCTCCAGCGTGCAATCCCAATCACTGGAATTGACGTCCACCTCTCGTACATCGACGCCATGCTGGCGCGCATCGCGTACAAGCTGGGCCGGCTGATAGAAACCCATGGGTTGGCTGTTGAGGATGGCAGCGCAGAAGACCTCCGGATAATGACATTTCATCCAGGCCGAGGCGGAGACAAGCAGTGCGAAGCTCGCGGCGTGGCTCTCGGGGAAGCCATATTCGCCGAAACCCTCGATCTGCTTGAAGCAGCGTTCAGCGAAATCCTGCGCGTAGCCGCGGCGCGTCATGCCGTTTATGAACTTGTCGCGAAATTCGTGCACGTTTCCATTATGCCGGAAAGTCGCCATGGCGCGCCGAAGACCATCTGCCTCGTCAGGCGTGAATTTCGCGGCCTCGATGGCGATCTCCATGGCCTGTTCTTGAAAGAGCGGCACGCCCAGCGTTCGTTTCAGAACATTCCTCAGTTCGTCTACGTCGCCATGATCGGGATGAGGCGAGGGGAACTCGGGCTCCTTTCCATTTATTTTCAGCTCATCCCGCCGGCGCAGATACGGGTGCACCATGTCGCCCTGGATAGGGC
>JBKKCB010000344.1:0-2651 GCA_046713545.1 Hyphomicrobiaceae bacterium
TTGCCGCGGCCGTGGAGCCACAGCTGCTCGCAGCTGAAGGAAGCCGCGCCGCCTTTCTGTCACCGGCCGATCTGGGCGCCTGGGAGCTTGTTGCGCAGGCGCAGAGCCACATCTGGCGTTTGACGCAGCCCGATTACGAGATAGCCATCGCTTGCCTGCGCAAGGCTATCGAGCGCAGTCCGGATTTCGCAACGCCGCAGGCACTGCTGGGCTTTGCGCTGGCCTTTGCCGCGCACATGGGATGGCTGGACAAACGGCAAAGCGTGCCTCTCGGACGTCAGTACGCCGAACGCGCCATAGCGCTCGATGATAAACCCGTGGGGCTACTCTGCTCTGGGCTATGCTGCAATGATGCAGAAGCGGACCGAGGAATCGATTGTGGCGTTTCGCAAAGTCGTCACTCTCACTCCCAGTTCCGCAGCGGCCCATGGCCATCTCAGCCATGGCCTGGCGTTCGCGGGGTAGTCGGACGAGGCGATCAAGCATGGCGAGATCGCCATAAGGCTGAGCCCGCTCGATCCAGCAACAGCTCGCTTCCTTGGCGGCATCGCCATCGCCCACTATACCGCGCGACGGTTCGACGAGGCAGCGCGCCTTACCAAGGAGAATTTGCGCTTGCGGCCCGGTTTCCAGGGGGCCCAGAGGCTGCATTGTGCAAGCCTCGCCCAATCAGGCCGAGTGGCGGACGCACGCGCTTATCTTGCCACAGTTCGCCGAACGCATCGGCCAACGCTGACAATCGACTGGGTGCGCAACAATGTTCCCTACCAGACCACTGAACTGATCGAGTTGTTCATCGAAGGACTTCGGAAAGCCGGTTTGGAGGATTGAGAAAGACTGATCTACGGCAATCCCCGGCTGCATCTATCCGCAAAACCGGACATGGACTGCGCCGCAATCTATGGTAGCGACAGAGCCAGTGTCGACGTCCGCTACTCGGTGACCAACAGACGTGTTGCGAGGCCCCCCATGGCAGAGACTGGCTCAAACCTGCCGCTGAAGGACTATCATCAGGTCCGCGCCAGGCTGTTGGCACTCGACGAGATTGCGTTTCTTGATGTGCGCGAAGAGGGTCCTCATGCAGAGGGACATCCGCTTTTTGCCGCAAACGTCCCACTGTCGCGCCTCGAGTTACTCGCCTACGCAAAGCTTCCTCGAAAGGCTGTGCCGATCGTCACCATAGACTCGGGGGAGGGCCTTGCAGAAAGAGCAGCTCGACGCCTGAAAGCCATGGGCTACATGGATGTCGCCGTGTTCAGGGGCGGCATTGAAGGATGGACGGCGGCAGGCGGCGAACTGTTCATTGACGTGAATGTACCCAGCAAGGCCTTTGGCGAATTGTTGGAGTCGGTCTGCCACACCCCGTCCATGCCGGCCGAAGAGGTCAAGGCACTTATTGACTCCGGCGAAGAGTGCATCGTCGTCGATGCCCGGCGCTTCGATGAATACCAGACGATGACCATACCCGGCAGCATCAGCGTTCCCGGCGCCGAGCTCGCGCTCCGTCTTCCCGAAATGCTAGCGAATGCCAGTACGAAAATTATTGTTCATTGCGCCGGGCGGACGCGCAGTCTTGTGGGTACGCAGTCGCTCATCAATTTCGGTCTTCCCAACAAAGTCTGCGCATTGCGTAACGGAACCATCGGCTGGACCCTGGCCCGCCAAAAACTCGTGCTCGGTCAATCGCGAAAGTATCCGGAAAACGCCAGCGCGGCCGTCGCTGTTTCAGCACGAAAAGCGCGCGAGGTCGCGGACCGGGCGGACGTGAAGCGTGCAACCCGGGACGATGTCAGCAGATGGTCTGCCCAGGAGGGGCGCACGACCTACTTCTTCGATGTGCGCAGCCCCGAGGAGTACGAGCGGGGTCATGTGCCCGGATTCCTCTCGATCCCCGGCGGACAATTGGTGCAGGAGCTGGAGATGTACGCGCCCGTCCGCGGAGCACGGATCGTTCTGTGTGATGCTGAGGGCGTCCGCGCGAACATGACCGCATCGTGGCTTGCTCAAATGGCCTGGGATGTTTGCGTAGCGGATGGGTTCAATATGGCGGACTTCACGGAGAGCGGCGTACCGAAAGCTCATTTTCCAGCCGTTCCTCGCAACAGGACCGTCAATGCCGCCACTCTCGCGACCTGGCTGGCCACCAATGGCGACACAGTTGTGGTGGACGTTGCAAGACATGCGGTATTCCGCAAGAGCCACATACCGGGTGCGTGGTTTCTCATTCGGTCGCTGCTGTCGCAATCCGTCCACAATCTGCCGGCGGCGGCCCGCTATGTGGTGACCTGTCCGGATGGCGCGCTTTCGCAGTTCGTTGCACCCGAATTGGCCGAGAAGGTCAGGGCAGACGTCTACGTGCTCGAAGACGGCACCAGGGCGTGGATGGCCGCCGGCTACCAGGTCGAGGCTGGCGAAACGCGATTGGCGTCGCCTCCTATAGATCGGTATCAGCGCCCTTACGAAGGGACGGATGTTCCCGATTCGGCGATGCAAGCGTATCTGGACTGGGAGTTCGGCCTCGTTGCGCAACTGGAGCGTGACGGGACCCATCACTTCAGGCCTATGGTGACGTCTTCGCCCTAGGCGCCCTCGGGCGAACTCGTCGCCCCGCCGACACTCGCCTCGTCAAATCCAATATTATTTTTTTGCTG
>JBKKCB010000345.1:0-11062 GCA_046713545.1 Hyphomicrobiaceae bacterium
CGACACCTCTTGCCACGGCATGGACGGCCCCCGCGTTGCCCAATCCATGCAATGATGACGTGTCGGCCATGTCCCCGAACACCCGTCGGTGATCTCTCCGGGCTGAACACCAAGTCCGAGGATGACATTTCAATTTGAGGTCGGCGCTCCGACCAACATTGTCTTCGCGCCATTGCAACGCCGCGCTAGGAGCCGCACCTATCGCTGATCCACTCACCCCGTCCCCGGCGTGCCACCCTCGCCGATATCCCAGTAGAGCCCCGCCATTACCTGCAGCGCGTTGCGCGACAGCGGCATCAGGATGTGCTCGTCGGGCCAGTGCTGTGAGCACGAGGCGTACGAATGCGGGATCCACATCGTCGGCACGCCCAGGTCGTCCGTGAAGATGTCGTTGCAGATCGATCCGCCCATGGACGGCACGATCGCCGTCTTCACGTTCGACGAGCGCTGCAGCGACTTCTGCACGAACGTCGCCCACGGATGATCGGGCTCCGTGCGCGTCGCCGCGAACGTGCCGTCATTGACCGCGGGCGGCGGTAGCACCTTCACCAGGTCATGGCCCTTGGCCTTCAAGTGCCGCTCCAGCACCTGCACGATGTTGTCCACCTGCGTGCCGGCGATGAAGCGAAGCTGGCAGTTGGCGACGGCCTTCGGCGGGATGGCATTCACCGGCCGCCCAGGCGTGCCCGTCCAGAACGTCAGGATGTTGAACGTATTGGCGCCGTAGACGCGCTCGGCGGGCCTCAGCTCCGGCTCGCCCCACCACTCGTCGACCTGCGGACCCTTGTCGCCGCCATCGATCTCCACGTCCGCCAGCGCCGCCTTCACCGCGGCCGACATCGGCGGCGCCTTCAGCTCTTCGACCAGCAACTCGCCCTTCGGCCCGACGATCGACGCTAGCGCATGCGCCAGGATGAATCCCGGATTGGCAATCAGCCCGCCCCAGTTGCCGGAGTGATGCCCGCCCTCGCGCAGAACGACCACCAGATCGAAATTCACCGCGCCGCGGCAGCCGAGCGACAGCGTCGGCCGCTCCTGCTTCACGCGCGGTCCGTCCGAGGCGATGAACGCATCTGCCGCGAAGTCCGCCTTGTGCTTCTGAACCAGCTCCTTCAGCCCCTTGGAGCCCGCTTCCTCGCCCATCTCGATCATGAACTTGGCGTTGAAGCCGAGCTTGCCGCCGCGCTCCGCCATCACCGCGCGCATCGCCGCCATGTTGATGGTGTGCTGGCCTTTGTTATCGGCCGTCCCGCGGCCATAAAGCCGGTCGCCGTCACGCGCCGTGATCCACGGTCCCTTGCCCTTGGTCCACTGATCCTCGAGCCCGCGCACCACGTCGCCGTGGCCGTAGCCCAGCACCGTCGGCAGCTTGGCATCCTCGACGCGCGTCGCGAGCAGCACCGGCCCCTGCCCCTCGAACGGGTTGTCGTACTTGCGGCAGGTGAAGCCCATGGCCTCGAACGCCGGCTTCATCTCCGCGTCGAGATAGCGGTGACACTCGGGCAGGCTCTCGGGCAGCTTTTGGCTCTCCGTCTTGACGGCGACGCGGCGCGCCAGCTCGGCCTCGAACTCGCCCTCGTCGAAATACGCCTCCGCCCGCGCCACCGCGCCCGCCCTGCTGCCCGTCGCATTCGCCATGATGCTCTCCACTCTTTTTTAGTTTGGGATCCCGACTCGCCTTCACCTTGCAGTGTGGTGTGTCCGATCCGCTCTATCTCCCTCTCCCCAAGGGGGAGAGGGTCGGGGTGAGGGGGCTCGCGCGGATGCCACTACGCGCATCCGATCCCTCATCCGCCGCTTCGCGGCACCTTCTCCCCACGGGAGAAGGAGTCCTCGTTTCGATCGCTCCTGATGCCAAGCCGTTTCCTTGTCTGTGACGGAGGTTGGTACTGCGTGGTTGCAAACCTCAAGCCGCCGCCTGCGCCGCCTGCGGATCGTAGAGGTGGCATTCCACGAACGCGCCGCCATCGCCGATCGGCTTCGGCGCAACGCTGTCGCACGGCGCGAAGCGGCGCGGGCAGCGCGGATGGAAGCGGCAGCCGGACGGCATCGCCAGCGGATTGGGATAAGCGGCCCCCAGATGCGTCTCCGGCACGCCGAGCCCCGGCTCCGGCGTCAGCACGGAGCGCAGCAGCGCTTCCGTGTAGGGATGCTTCGGCGCCCGGAACAGCGTGTCGGTTTCCGCCTGCTCGACGATGCGTCCGAGATACATGACCGCCACGCGGTCGGCCATGTGCTCCACCACGGCGAGGTTATGGCTGATGAGCAGATACGTGAGTCCCAATTCCCGCCTCAGATCCTGCAGCAGATTGAGAATCTGCGACTGCACCGAGACGTCCAGCGCCGAGGTCGGCTCGTCGCAGATGACAATGCGCGGCCGGTTCACCAGCGCCCGCGCGATGGCCACGCGCTGCCGCTGTCCGCCCGACAGCTGGTTGGGATAATTGTCGTAGAGCCCGCGCGCCAGCCCCACCAGCTCCATCATCTCCTCGACGCGCCGGCGCATGGTGCGCGCATCGATGCTGCCCTGCACCTTCAGCGGCAGCGCAATGATGGAGCCGATCGACTTGCGCGGATTGAGCGACGAATAGGGGTCCTGGAACACAGGCTGCACCAGCCGCGCCACCTCGTGCCGCGCCAGGCCCGTAATCGGCTGGCCGCCCACGCGGATCGATCCCGACGACGGCGGCAGCAGCCCGAGCAGGATGCGCGCGAGCGTCGTCTTTCCGCAGCCCGACTCGCCGACCAGCGCCACCACCTCGCCCTCGCGCACCGTGAGCGTGACGCCGTTGACCGCATGCAGCGGCCGCTTGCCGCGCATGAAGCCCTGGCTCACCATGAAGGTGCGCGTGATGTCGCTGGCCTCCAGCATGGCCGCGGATGTCTTGGCTGCGCTCATGCAGCCGTTTCCGCCGCCTGCAACGCACCTGCGGCAACATCAGCCGCGCGGATGCAGCGCACCTGCCGTCCACGCGCGCCTTCGCTGGTCAGCGGCACCGGCGCGGCGCGGCACTGGTCCACCACGATCGGGCAGCGGCTGGCGAAATGGCAGTACGGCATCTCGCCGACGAGCGAAGGCACCATGCCTGGAATGACGCCCAGCCGCTCGCCGCGCCGCGTCTTGCCCGGCACCGGGATGCAGGCCAGCAGCCCCTGCGTATAGGGATGGCGCGGCGCACGGAAAATCTCGTCCACCGGACCCGTCTCCACCACCTCGCCCGCATACATCACCACCACGCGCGTGGCGATGCGCGCCACGATGCCGAGATCGTGCGTGATGAGCACGAGCCCCATGTGGAATTCGCGCTGCAGCTCCGCCAGCAGATGCAGGATCTGCGCCTGGATCGTCACGTCAAGCGCCGTCGTCGGCTCGTCGGCCACGATCAGCGCCGGCCCGCACATCAGCGCCATGGCGATCATCACGCGCTGCCGCAGGCCGCCCGAAAGCTGGTGCGGATATTGTCTGAGCCGCTGCTCCGCCGCCGTGATGCCGACCCTGCCCAGCAGATGCACCGCGCGCTCCCGCGCCTCCTTGCGCGACACCGGCTTGTGCCGCAGAATCGCTTCCTCCAGCTGGTTGCCGATCGTGTACGCCGGATTGAGCGACGTCATCGGCTCCTGGAAGATCATGGCCATGCGGTTGCCGCGAATGTCGGACATCCGCGCTTCCGTTACGCCCTCGAGCTTCTGGTCCTGCAATTCCAGGCGCGCCGCCGTGCGCTTGGCGAGCTTCGGCAGCAGATCCATGATCGCCAGCGCCGTCAGTGATTTGCCGCAGCCCGATTCACCAACGATGCACACCGTCTCGCCGCGATCGACATGAAACGTCACGCCCTGCACGGGATGCAGCATCCCGGCCGGCACCGGAATGTCGACGCGCAGATCCTCCACCGTGAGCACGCGCTCGCCCATGTCCCGCTCAGCTCCGGTTCTCTGGCGCGCTGACATCGCGCAGCCCGTCGCCGACGAGATTGATCGACAGCACCAGCAGGAACAGGGCGATGCCCGGAATGCTGATCAGCCACGGGTCGAAATACATCAGCCCTTTGGCTTCCGAGATCATCAGTCCCCATGACGGCGTGGGCGGCTGCACGCCCAACCCCAGGAACGACAGCGCGGCCTCGAGCAGGATCGCGTGCGCCATCTCCAGCGTCGCCACCACGATCAGGTGGTTCATGATGTTGGGCGCGATTTCGGTCAGGAGAATGCGCGTGGGCGAGCAGCCCACCGCTTCCGCCGCCGTCACGAATTCGAGCGACCGCACCTGCTGCGTGGCGCTGCGCATCACCACCGCGAAGCGGTCCCAGATCAGCAGCCCCAGCACCCAGATCACCACCGTCAGCGACGAGCCGATGATCGACACCACCGCCAGCGCCACCAGCACCACCGGCATCGACAGTCGCGTCGTGATGATGAAGTTCACCGCCATGTCAACGCGGCCGCCGTAATATCCGGCCAGCACGCCGATGACGGTGCCGATGATGCCCGAGATCACCATTGCCGCGAAGCCGATGATGAGCGACACCTGCGCCCCGTGCAGCAGCCGCGACAGGTAATCGCGCCCCAGATGATCGGTGCCGAGCATGTGCTCCCAGGTCGCCTTTGGGCTGGCGTGCCAGATCGGCGGAATGAGCTTGCGCGCGAGCTGCTGGTCATAAGGGTCGTGCGGCGACAGCACGCCCGCCAGCAGCGCCATCAGGATGATGGTCAGCAGCACCCCGCCGCCCAGCATCAGTCCGAAATGCCCGAAGATGCGCTTGCGCATGCGCGCGCCCGGCGATGGGGCCAGGATCTCGGCCGCTGTCAGCATCCCTGCGCGAACGACGCCCGTTTCGGCCATGTCACGTCACCCTGATGCGCGGATCGAGGAATGCGTTCAGCATGTCGGCAAGGAACGTGATCGCCACGTAGATGATCGACAGCACCAGCACGATGGCCTGCATCATCGGCAGGTCCTTGCGCTGGATGGATTCCCACGCGAGATAGCCCAGGCCATTGATCTGGAAAATGGTCTCGATCACGATCGATCCGCCCAGCATGAAGCCGAACTGCACCGCCGCCAGCGCCACCACCGGGATGATGGCGTTGCGCAGCGCATGCTTGAACAGCACCCGCATCGGCCTCAACCCTTTGGCGCGCGCGGTGCGGATATAGTCGGACGACAGCACGTCGAGCATGCCGGCCCGGGTCAGCCGCATCACCGCCGGCGTCACGTAGTAGCCGAGCGCGATCGACGGCATCACGAAGTTCCACCAGCTGTCCTGGCCGGTGATCGGCAGCAGCCGCCAGTGCACGCCCAGCCACAGGATCAGCGTCAGCGCGAACCAGAAGCTCGGCATCGCCTGCCCGATCACGGCCAGCGTCAGCGCCACGCGATCGAACATGCTGTTGGGCTTCACCGCCGCCAGCACGCCCAGCGGGATCGCCAGCAGCAAGGCGAAGGTGATGGCGCAGGCGCCGAGCAGCATCGTCGTCGGCAAACGCTGGAAGATCACGTCAGCCACGGGCTGGCGCAGATTGAACGAACGCCCGAGGTCGCCGTGCAGCGCATTCCACAGCCAGTCGAGGTACTGCACATAGATCGGCCGGTCGAAGCCGTAGAACTTGCGGATGTTGTCGACGTCCTGCGGCCGCGCGCCCTCGCCCGCGATGGCCAGCGCCGGATCGCCGGAGATATAGATCATCGAGAACGTGATCAGCGACACCGTCAGTGCCACCAGCAGCGCTACGCCGAGCCGCTTCAGGCTATACGCAAGCATGAGGTGCGCCTGTGCTCCGTTTGGCTACGATAACGGCTCGGCACCGGGTGCGCTGCATCGCGTCACCCGGCATCGGACCGTCAAGCTGAGCCTTACTTCCACTTCGCCGCGAAGAAGGGCGGGATCTCGTCCGACGTCGGCGTGAAATCCAGGTCCTTCGAGTACGCATAATATTTCGCGTAGCTGAACATCGGCACCCAATAGGCTTCGGCCGCGATGCGCTGGTGCACCTTGGCCCAAAGCGCTTTGCGCTTCTCCGGATCGGTCTGGCCGTCTGCCTCCGCGATCCCCTTGATGACTTCGGGATCGCGCGATTGGTCGTCAGGACCGCCGGTGAAGAAGTGCGCCGTGCTCGCCGCGGTGTCCGGCACCGAGTTGGAGCCCCACGTGCCCTGGTTCATGTGCGTCTTGCCGCCGCGCACGTTCTGCTGGAAGGCGGTGAACTGCACATAATTGAGCCTCGGCTTCAGCCCGATCCTGGTGAGATCGCCGATCACGGCCTCGGTGTATTCCCGCTCGCGATAGGCATAGAGGTCGAACTCGAGGCCCGGTGCGACGCCAGCCTCGGTCAGCAGCTTCTTGGCTTTCTCGGGATCGTAGTCGTACTTCGGCACGTCGGCCGTGCACGCGAACTGATCGGGATGGCACGCCGCATGGACGACGACCGACGCCGGTCCCACCAGGTTCTTGGTGATCGAGTCGCGGTTGATGGCATGGGCAACGGCCTGCCGCACGCGCTTGTCGGTGAAGGCCTTGTTGCCGCTCACGCCATGGACATCGAAGGCCAGATAGGAGATGCGCAGCGTCTTGGCATTCTCGACTTTCACCGCGGGAATGGCCGCCATCCGCTCGGCCTGGTCCTTCGGCACGTCCCACATCCAGTCGATGGCGCCGGTCATCAGCTCGGCCGCGCGCACCTGCGCATCCTTGATGGTGCGGAAACGAACGGCCCCGATTGTCGGCGTGCCTTTGTAGCCGCCCTTGAAATAGTCGGGGTTCTTCACCGCGTGGATGAACTCGCCGGGTTTGACCTCGGTGACCTTGTAGGGGCCGGTGCCATTGGGCTTGACGGCGCCAAAGTCCTTCTTGCCGTCGGCCTTGGTGGGCGCGTCGTCCCAGTGGCCCTTCTGCATGATGAAGCCGAGGCCGCCCAGATAGGCCAGCGCCGGCGGGAACGGCTTGTTGAGATTGATGCGCACCTTGTGCGTGTCGATCTTTTCCGCGTCCTTGATCCACGCCATCAGCGCGTAGTTCATGATCGCGTGGTCTTTGTTGGCGACGAAGTTCAGCGTGTAGACGACATCGTCGGCATCCATCGGCTTGCCGGAATGGAATTTGACGTCGTTGCGCAGCTCCAGCTCGAGCGTCGTGTCGTTGACCCACTTCCAGCTCGTCGCCAGCAGCGGCTTGATCTCGGTTTTGCTGGGGTCGTTGAAAACGAGCGTGTCCCAGACGTAGTGCCCGACCACCACCAGCTCGCGTGTATTGATGAAATAGGGATCGGCGATCGGATTCTCTCGATCCGTCGACCACACGAGCGTGTCGTCCTTCTTGCCCGCGAATGCCGGGCTGACGGTCAAGCCGGCCGCCACGGTCGCGGCCAAAGTCCAGTGAAGACGCCTTCTGATCATGCGTCGGTACTCCCTTGTTTTTTGTTTCCGACGGCGGAATGCGAGGTCAGCACCCCTCCTGGCCGGCACGATTGCCTCTCCGCCGCGGATTTGCAAGCGCTCTAAAGTTAAAGCGGGCTGCTTCGCGAAGCCGAGAAGATCGCGCGCGTGCCCTTTCGCGACGCGGGATGTTAGATACCACCGCAAACCCGGGCCAATTGTCCGCACAACTATGGGGCAGCCGCATGAGTGAGCTTTCGGTGATCGTGACAGGCGGTGCCAGCGGCATCGGCGCGGCGGCCGCGCGCAAGATCGTGGCGGCCGGCGGTCATGCGGGCATCCTGGACCTGAACGCTGCAGCCGCCACTGCCCTGGCGCAGGAGCTTGGGCCCCGCGCCGCCGCGGCCTCGGCCGACATGCTCGACGAGGCGGCCGTTACGGCGGCCCACGATGCGCTTGCACGCGCATTGCCGCCCGTTACGGGCCTGGTGAACTCCGCGGCGATGACCACCCGCTTCAGCCGCATCGAGGATTTTCCTCCCGACGAGTTCGAGCAGGTGCTGCTGTCGCATACACGCGGCACCTACGTGCCCTGCCGCGTGATCGGCTCCGCCATGGCGAGGCGCGGCAAGGGCGCGATCGTCAACCTCGCCTCCGTCCTGTCGTTCCGGTCGGGGCCGGTGCTCGGCTATACGATGGGCAAGGCTGGCGTCGTCAATCTGACGGAAACGCTGGCCGTGCAATGGGCCAGGAGCGGCGTGCGCGTCAACGCGGTGGCACCGGGCTGGACCGATACCCCCTTCATCCGCAAGCCGGGCCGGGACTTCTCGCACGTCACCAACGCCATGCCGATCGGGCGGCTGCTGAGACCTGAGGAAATCGCCGAGGTGATCTACTTCCTGCTGACGCCCGCCGCCTCCGGCGTCACCGGCGTGACGATCCCGGTTGACGGCGGCTACCTGGCCGGCACCGGCTGGGCGCCGTTCGGCGGCGTGCCGAAAGAGTGAGCGGCGTGTTGAATCTTTGTCGACAGTTGACATGCACCTCGGCAAGCAGGCAAACAGAGAGTGCAAAAAGAAATGGCCCTGCAAGGCCACCGCTAAACTCAGGAAACGGCTGGAGAAGCATGTCGGTCTATCGTTCGTTCCTCTTCGCGCCCGGAAACCATCCCCGCCGCGTCGAGAAAGCCCTCACCCTCGATGCGGATGGCGTGATCCTCGACCTCGAAGATGCCTGCCCCATCGCCGAGAAGAAGGCCACCCGCCCCGTCGTGGTCGCCGCCCTGCAGAAACCGCGCCGCTGCCTCGGCTACGTGCGCGTCAACGCCATGACCACCGAGTTCGGCTACGGCGACATGGTCGCGGTGGTGAAGCCGGGCGTGGACGGCATCATCCTGCCCAAGCTGGAAACCGTCGACGAGATCAGGGCCGCCGACTGGCTGGTCCATCAGCTGGAGCGCGATAGCGGGCTGAAGCCCGGATCGGTCGACATCATCCCCATCATCGAGACCGCCAAGGGCCTCACCAACGTGTCGGGCATCGCTGCAGCGGGCACGCGGGTCAGGCGCCTCTCCTTCGGCGCCGGCGACTTCACGCTCGACATGAACATCGAGTGGAGCCGCGACGAGGACGAGCTGCTGCCCTATCGCAATGCCGTGGTGCTGGCCTCGCGCGCCGGCGGCATCGATCCGCCGCTGGACACGGTGTGGGTCAACATCAAGGACGTGGAAGGCTTCACCCAGTCGGTCCGTACCATCAAGCGCCTCGGCTTCCAGGGCAAGATGTGCATCTATCCCGACCAGGTGCCGGTCGTGAACGAGATCCTTGCCCCTTCCGCCGCCGATGCCGACTGGGCGCGCCGGGTCGTTGCCGCCTTCAAGGAAGCGGAGAAGGCGGGCTCGGCCTCGATCCAGCTCGACGGCAAGTTCATCGACTACCCGATCGTCTACCGGGCCGAGCGCGTGCTGGAGATGCACGAGCGTATTTCTGCGCGCCGCAGATAGGCGCCATTCGCAATTCATCCCAACCAGGATCATTTGTCAGTCAGGAGTTCGATCATGAGCGATGGCGAGGCCCCATCACCGCATCCCACAGTCAAGCCGCTGCAAGGCATTCGCATCATCGACGTTTCGAGCTTTCTCGCCGGGCCGTTCTGCTCGACGCAGCTCGCCGAGTTCGGCGCCGAGGTCTTCAAGCTCGAGCTGCCCGTGGTCGGCGACGCGCTGCGCAAGTTCGGCACGCCGACGCCGTCCGGCGACTCGCTTCCGTGGATGCAGGAGACGCGCAACAAGAAGGTCGCGACGCTCGATCTGCGCAAGCCCGAAGGCGCCGAGCTGCTGAAGCGCATGATCCGCAAGGCCGACGTGCTGGTCGAGAACTTCCAGCCCGGCACGCTCGAGAAATGGGGCCTGGGCTGGGACACGCTCAAGGAAGAGAACGGCAAGCTGATCATGGTGCGCATCTCGGGCTTCGGCCAGACCGGCCCCTACAGCCCGCGCCCCGGCTTCGGCCGCATCGGCAATGCGTTCGGCGGGCTCTCCTATCTCGCCGGCTTCCCCGAGCTGCCGCCGACCACGCCGGGGTCGGCCACCATCCCCGACTACATGGCGGGTCTCTACGGTGCGCTGGGCGTGATGTTCGCGCTGCGCGCCCGCGACATGACCGGCCGCGGCCAGTTCATCGACATCGGCCTGTACGAGCCAATCTTCCGCATCCTCGACGAGATTGCCGCCTCCTACGCCTACAAGGGCTACGTCCGCGAGCGCATGGGGCCGGGCACCGTCAACGTCTGCCCGCACAGCCACTACCCGACCAAGGACGGCAAGTGGATCGCCATCGCCTGCACGTCGGACAAGATCTTCACGCGCATTGCGCAAGCGCAAGGCGAGCCGGAGCTCGGCGGCGACGGCAAGTGGGGCAAGATCGCCGATCGCGACCGCGAGCGCCGGCAGGTCGATGCCTGGGTCGAGCGCTGGACATTGCAGTTCACTCTCGAGGACTGCATCAAGGCGTGCGACAAGTTCGAGGTGCCGTGCGGCCCGGTGTACTCGATCGCCGACATCTTCCAGGACCCGCACTACGCCGCGCGCGAGAACATCCTGCGCATGAAGGACCCGCGCGTCGGCGAGATCGCCATGCCGAACGTCGTGCCGCGTCTTTCCGACACGCCCGGCAAGGTCGAATGGCTCGGTCCCCCGATGGGCGCCCACACCGACGAGCTCTACAAGGGCCTGCTCGGCCTGACCGATACCGAACTCGGCGCGCTGAAAGACAAGGGCGTCATCTGAAGATGGGCTACCGGCTTTCCAGGCACGAAGCGCTCCCCACTTCTCACTCTCCCCGTTCTGACGGGGAGAGGGTCGGGGTGAGGGGCGAGATCTTCTTCAGAATATGCCGCTGCCCCTCACCCTAAGCCTCTCCCAATTGAAGTAATGGGGAGAGGGAATGTCGGAGCGTCACGTCATGTCACTCACTGCAACATCGGCACGCGAGCGGCTCGACGTCTGCCTCGGCGCCGAGGCGCGCTGGAACCCGCATGTCAATGCCGTCGTGACGCCCATGGCGGATGCGGCCCGCCGCGAAGCCGATGCGGCCGACGCTGCGGCGCGGGACGGGCGATGGCTCGGCTTGCTGCACGGCATGCCGATCGCCATTAAGGACAACATCGACACCGCCGGCGTGCGCACGACAGCGG
>JBKKCB010000346.1:0-17606 GCA_046713545.1 Hyphomicrobiaceae bacterium
GTCTCTACGCCATCGGCGATGTCGCGGGTCCGCCAATGCTCGCCCACAAGGCCGAGCATGAAGGCGTGGTGTGCGTCGAGGCCATCAAGGGCCTGCCGGCGCATGCCCTGGACAAACTCAAGATCCCAGGCTGCACCTACTGCCATCCGCAGGTGGCCAGTGTCGGACTGACCGAAGCCAAGGCCAAGGAGCAGGGCCGCAGTGTCAAGGTCGGACGCTTCCCACTGCAGGGCAACGGCAAGGCGATCGCGCTGGGCGAACCCGATGGGCTGGTCAAGACCATCTTCGACGCGAA
The DNA here is from genome assembly GCA_046713545.1 of Hyphomicrobiaceae bacterium. Lineage (GTDB taxonomy): Bacteria > Pseudomonadota > Alphaproteobacteria > Rhizobiales > Hyphomicrobiaceae > CADEFX01. The sequence goes on from JBKKCB010000346.1 coordinate 296, forward strand.
AACCGGGCAGCTCATCGGTGCGCATTTGATCGGCGCCGAGGTGACGGAGCTTATTCAGGGTTTCGTGATCGCCATGAACCTCGAGACGACCGAGGAAGAGTTGATCCACGCGGTTTTCCCGCATCCGACGCTGTCCGAAACGATGCACGAAAGTGTGCTCGACGCCTACGGGCGGGTTATCCATATGTAGCGGGCAGATCGTCTCGTGCCCGTATTGCTGCACATGCAAAGTGCCCGCCTCGACGGCGCAACGCGACTCTGACACCTTCGTCTCAGGTTGCCGGCATAACCGGACAAGCTGGCAGCCCGCTATCTCGGCAAAAGGATTAAATGCCATGGACGCCACGGCAATTATCATCATGCTCGTCGTAGGAGCGATCGCAGGTTGGCTGGCAAGTATCGTCGTCGGCGGCCCGTGGGGACTGCTCGGGTATATAGTGGCCGGCATTATCGGCGGCGTGGTCGGGGGCTGGCTGCTCAACGCCATGAAGCTCAACATCAATCTCGGCAGCCCCATCGTTAATCACATCGTCACGGCCACAATTGGCGCGATCGTCGTCATCCTCATCGCACGCCTTCTAACCTGACATCACTTCGCGGGGGGCTGCAGCGCCGCGCCGGCATAGCTCGCGCGGCGCTGTTCTTGTTTTGATGCGCGCGGCGATCATTTATACTGGAGCCATGGTCACCGTCGTCGACACTCGCGTCCGCCACCCTGAAAAGGCCCATCGGCCTGATACGCCCCTTTTGCGCAAACCGGACTGGATTCGGGTCAAGGCCCCCGTCTCCAAAGGCTACGCCGAGACCCGCGAGATCGTCCGGGCCCATGGGCTGCACACCGTCTGCGAAGAGGCCGGGTGCCCCAACATCGGAGAATGCTGGACCAAACGCCACGCCACCATGATGATCATGGGGGACACGTGCACACGCGCCTGCGCCTTCTGTAATGTGCGCACCGGCATGCCGAAGGCTCTGGATCCGGTAGAGCCGCACAACGTCGCCGAGGCTGTGGCAAAACTCGGCCTGGAGCATGTCGTCATCACGTCGGTCGATCGCGACGACCTTGCCGATGGCGGCGGGGAGCATTTTGCTCAGGTCATCCGCGCCATCCGGGCCAAGATCCCTGCCACGACGATCGAAGTCCTGACGCCCGACTTCCTGCGCAAGGACGGCGCCCTTGAGACGGTAGTGGCCTCCAGGCCCGACGTCTTCAACCACAACCTCGAAACCGTCCCCGGCCTGTACCTGAAGATCCGGCCCGGCGCGCGCTACTTTCACTCGCTGCGCCTGCTGCAGCAGGTCAAGGAAATCGACCCGCAGATGTTCACCAAGTCCGGCATCATGGTGGGGCTCGGCGAGGATCGCGAGCAGGTTCTGCAACTGATGGACGATCTGCGTTCGGCTAACGTGGATTTCCTGACGATCGGCCAGTACCTGCAACCCACGCGCAAGCATGCTGAGCTCAAGCGCTTCGTCACGCCCGAGGAATTTACGGCCTACGAGCGGACAGCGTTTGCCAAAGGCTTTCTCATGGTGTCGGCCAGCCCGCTCACCCGGTCGAGCTATCACGCCGGCGACGACTTTGTCCGTCTGCGTGCTGCGCGGCAGGTGCAGGCCTGACTCGGCGGCAACACCTGGCAGCACGCCTCATGGCTTTGATAGCGAACACACCTTTTCAGCGGGCGCTCGTGGTTGGCAGTCCTGCGCCGGCAAATCGACGTTTGCCCGTGACCTTTCGGCTCGCAGGGGACTTCCGCTCGTGCACTTGGACCAGCTTTACTGGGAGCCCGGCTGGGTGATCGCAAAGCCCGAGGTTTATCGCGCGCGTCTGGAGCGCGTGCTGGCAACCGATGCGTGGGTCATGGACGGAAACTACTCGAGCACGTTCGACCTGAGATTGCCGCGGGCCGATGCCGTCGTCTGGCTCGACCGGCCGCGCTGGATGTGTGTCACGAGGGTGCTCCGGCGCATATGGAGCTCATACGGACATGTCCCCGCGGATATGGCCGCCGGATGCCCGGAGCAGTTGGACCTCGAGTTCCTGCGCTATGTCTGGACCTTCCGGGCGAAACACCGTCCCCGCATCACCGTGGCGCTCACACGGCATGATGCCATGCACCGCACAGCCGTTCTGTCCAGCGACCGCGAGGCGCAGGCCTTTCTTGAAGCTCTTGTTATAGCCTAGACGCATGCCGACGTTTCGCACCAAACGCCACGTTCCATTCACGCCGAGGCAGATGTTCGATCTCGTCGCCGATGTCGAACGCTATCCCGAGTTCGTGCCGCTGTGCGAAGGCCTGCGCGTCAAAGACCGCTCGCGGTTGTCGGGCCACGATGTTCTGCTGGCCGAAATGGATGTCGGATACGGCGCCCTGCACGAGACCTTCAGCACCCGGGTAACGCTCGATCCGGGCAAGCCGCACGTGAGTGTCGAATACCTCAATGGGCCGTTCCAGTATCTGGACAATCGCTGGGCGTTCGAGCCGGCTCCAGGGGGATGTGACGTCGACTTCTACATCTCCTACGAGCTCAAATCCCTCATGCTGCAGCTCATGGTCGGTGCGGTCTTCGACCGCGCGTTCCGGCGTTTCACAGAAGCCTTCGAAGTCCGCGCGCAGCAGATTTACGGTGCGGCGTGCCCCGGTGCGCTCACGTCGGCTGAACCTAAGGTTGGGAGTCAGGACTGAGCGTTCAGAACCTGATGCACCAGCTTCAGCGCTGCCTCCACGGATCTCAGACGTATCTCTGCCCGCCCGACATCGCCAAAACGGCACTCGATGTGGATGGGAGATGCACCCTTGCGGGCGGCCGCGACATGCACGAGGCCGACCAGCTTGGCGTCACTTCCGCCGCCCGGACCGGCAACGCCGGTTACGGCCACTGAAACCTCGGCCAGCGAATGGTCTATTGCCCCCGCCGCCATGGCAAGGGCGACGTCCCGGCTGACGGCGCCGTGCGCCGCGATGAGCCTGGCATCAACGCCGATCATCTGGGTTTTGGCTTCGTTGGAGTAGGTAACGAACCCACACTCGACGACGCCCGACGAGCCCGGAATTTCCGTCAGCAATGCCGAAATCAAGCCGCCCGTACAACTCTCCGCGGCCGCAAACTTCAGCCCGCGACTGCTCAAGGCATCAAGCAGTGTGGAGGCCTCAGCCTTCAGCGCCTTGGAAAACATGCTGACCCCTTCATGCGCACGTCCACGTCACCGCGGACAAGCGCTGGGAAGGCTAGTCAGCATCCCGGCTGATGACAACTCTCAGGCGACAGCAAGCCGCTCGGCATGCTGAACCAGGTCGTCAAGCGTCGCGCGGCTGTCGCGCCCCATCACCTCGGTGGCGCGCTTCTGCGCTGCCTGCCACACCGGATAGGCCTCCTTGATCACAGCCTGGCCTTTCGGCGTCAGGTGCAATCCGCGCCCGCGGCGTCCGGCGGGTGGATCCATGATGATATGGCCAAGCGCCAGCAGGCGCTTCAAATTGCGCGACAACGTCGATTTCTCGATATCGAGCGTGAAGCCGATTTCCGCAGCCGTAATTCCATCCTGCTGCGCCAATTGCGTCAGGAGCGTAAACTGGCTCGCCGTGATGCCGTGCGATCGCAGCGCATCGTCGTAGACGCGCGTCACGATGCGGCTCAACTGTCGCACCCGCGTGGCAATGCATGATTCAGACGTAAGGGACGCGATACTGGCTAGATCGGCCGGTGTTCCCGGGCCCGTCGGCGTCATGATGTTCATAGGCTTTCCGTCCCCGTCTCGCCCGAGGTCATGCAGCAGAAGACATGCTACGATTCGGGGGGCCCGACAATGACGGATCGGCCACGCTGCCAATGCAATGCAACTTTGGGGAGAGGCCATGAAGATCGAGGAGGTGCGCACGCACGTGCTGGAGGCCCCGCTGTCGGAACCTTTCGCGTGGTCATTTAACAAAACTGCAGTGCGCGGGACATGCCTTGTCGAAATTGTGACTCAGAACGGCACCACGGGCTGGGGCGAATGCTTCGGCCCCCCAGCGCTGAATGCCGCCATCGTGGCGGCGTACCGCCCCTATCTTCTCGGCCACGACGCCCTGGCCACGGAGCGCATCTGGCAGACCCTCTACAACTCGTTTCGTGACCAAGGGCAGAAGGGCCTCGCCATCACGGCTCTGTCCGGCGTGGATATCGCGCTTTGGGATTTGAAGGGGCAGCATTTCGGCGCGCCGGTGCACCAGCTCATGGGCGGCCCCCTGCGGCGCGAGGTCCAGGCTTATGCGACCGGCACGTACCGGCGCGACAGCGGCGATCCGCTCGACTACGTGTGCCGCGAGGTCGAGGGATACGTGCGCGAAGGCTTCTCCGCCGTGAAGCTGAAGATCGGCTTCGGCGTGGACGAAGATGTCCGCTTGATCGAGGCGGTTCGCGAGACCATAGGGCCGAGGGTCGGGCTCATGCTCGACGCCAACCACGGCTACGATGTTGTGGAGGCGATTGCGCTGGGCCGGCGTGTCGCCCCCTTGGACATCGGCTGGTTCGAGGAACCCGTCGTCCCCGACGAGCTTGGCTCCTACGAAGAGGTGCGCCGGGGCCAGCCCATCGCTGTTGCGGGCGGCGAATGCGAGTTTACGCGGTGGGGCTTTCGCGAAATCTTGACCCGGCGCGCCATGGACATCCTGCAGCCCGATACGTGCGCTGCCGGCGGCCTATCGGAATGCAAGAAGATCGCGGACATGGCGACCGCGTTCGGCGTGCGCTACGTGCCGCACGTGTGGGGCACGGGAATCGGGCTTGCCGCAGCGCTGCAGCTTCTCGCCGTGCTACCGCACACGCCGCCGCGCCACACGCCGATCGAGCCGATGCTGGAGTTCGACCGGTCGGAGCATCCGTTCCGGCAGGACGTGCTGCAGGGCCAGATCGAGCATGAGCGCGGGGTCGTGCGCATTCCCGATGGGCCGGGTCTCGGCATCAAGGTCGATCGCGCGGCGATCGAGCGCTTCACGGTGAAGCCGCAAACGGCAGGATGACGGTCGCCGTCGCCATCGCCGCGATGCCTTCGCGGCGGCCGGTGAAACCGAGCCCCTCCGTGGTCGTTGCCTTCACGCCGACCCGCGCGACGGCGATACCAAGAATTTCTGCGATGCGTTCACGCATGGCTTGGCGATGGGGCGCAATCTTCGGCGCTTCGCACAGCAGCGTGACGTCGACGTTTGAGATCGTGCCGCCCAGCGCGGCAACGCGGCGGCACGCATCTGCCAGAAAAAGATGTGACGCAGCGCCCTTCCAGCGGGCATCCGCCGGCGGAAAGTGCTCGCCTATGTCGCCATCGCCGATGGCACCCAGCAGTGCGTCGGTGAGGGCATGCAGTCCGACATCGGCATCCGAGTGTCCCTCCAGGGCCTGCGTGTGCGCGACCCTGACGCCGCACAGCCAGACCCCGTCGCCGGCGGTGAAGCGATGCACGTCGAAGCCCGTACCCGTGCGAACGTCGGGCACGGCGCTGAACGCATGCGCGCGCTGCGCCAAAGCCAGGTCCTCTGCTGTGGTGATCTTGACGTTGCGCGCGCTGCCGGGAACGACGGCGACGCCGAGCCCGTACCATTCGGCCACTGCCGCATCGTCCGTAAAGTCCTCCCGTGCAGCGGCTTGAGCGGCGCGATGCGCGGCGAGAATGCCGGCGAACTGAAACCCCTGGGGCGTCTGCGCCCGCCAAAGGCCCGTCCGGTCGATGCTCTTCGTAATCTGGCCGCTGCTGTCGGCGTGTTTCACGCTGTCGGTGACGGCGAGCGCGGAGATCACGGCAGGATGCCTGTCGAGGGCGGCAAGGACGCTGTCCAGCAGGGAAGCGTCCACGAACGGCCGGGCGGCATCATGGATGAGGACGCGGTCAGGGGCGCAGGCACACAGCGCCTCCAGGCCATTCATGACGGACTGCTGTCGGGTCGCACCTCCGATGCAGGGGGCGAGCAGCTTGACGCAGGTTGAGGGGATCTGCGCCGCGTAGCGATCGGCATCTTCGGGATGGATGACGACCAGGACATGGTCTATTGCCGGGTGTTCAAGAAACGCCGCCAGCGTCCGCGCCAGAACGGACCGTGCCCCAACGCACGCGTACTGTTTTGGCGGCTCATCCGAACCGCCGCCGATGGCCCGCGTTCCGCGCCCTGCGGCGACGATCAATGCAGCGTTTCGCACGTCCAATCCTGGGTCAAAGGAAACCGTGTTGTCTTACGCAGTCCCCAGTGGCGCCGCAACGGGAGAGGGGGCTGGTCAATTTCGCGCTTGCGAAGAGACTGTCTCTTGCATAGTCTGCTTAAATAAAGTGCAACATCATCATGTGCCCAAACATCAGGCAATGACAGATCTTATATCGCCACCAAAGCCGCTGGCGCCTTTGATTATCGGGCCGCACACGCTTGAGAACCAAGTGTTTTTGGCACCTATGTCCGGCGTATCGGATTTGCCTTTCCGGCGTCTGGCGCACCGGCTTGGGGCCGGCCTGGTGGTGTCGGAGATGGTGGCCAGCCAGGAACTCGTTCGCGAACGGGCCGATGTCGTGCGCAGGGCAGCCGGCCGCGACCTGAGCCCCTTTGTCATACAACTTGTGGGGTGCGATGCAGCGTGGATGGCGGAGGGCGCCCGACTGGCCGAAGGTCTGGGTGCCCAGATCATCGACATCAACATGGGGTGCCCAGCCCGCGAAGTGACGGGAAAGCTGTCGGGCAGCGCGCTCATGCGCGATCTCGATCACGCCATCGGGCTGATATCCGCTGTCGTTGGTGCAGTGACCGTCCCCGTCACGCTCAAGATGCGGCTGGGCTGGGACGACAGCACCCGCAACGCGCCGGATCTCGCGCGGCGCGCGGAGGCTGCCGGCGTCAAGCTCGTGACGGTGCACGGCCGCACGCGCTGCCAGTTCTTCAAGGGGCGTGCGGACTGGTCCGCGGTCCGTTCGATCAAGGCCGCCGTCCGCATTCCCGTCGTCGTCAACGGGGACATCGTGACACCACAGGATGCCGCGCAGGCCTTGGATGCCTCGGGCGCGGATGCGGTGATGGTCGGCAGGGGAGCCTACGGCGCCCCGTGGCAGCCCGCGCGCATCGCCGCGTTTCTGCGCCACGGCCGCGACCCCGGTCCGCCCGACCTGCGGACACAGGGCGTCATAGCTCTCGAACACCTCGACGCAATGCTCTCGCACTACGGCACGTTCCTTGGACTGCGCAATGCGCGCAAGCACATCGGCTGGTATCTCAGTCAGAGCGGCGCGGAAGAGCCGACCGTGAAAGCCTGGCGCCGGCGCCTGTGCACCGAGGAGGTCGGGACCAGACTTCTTGCGGAGTTTGCGCGCTTCTACGCCCAAGCCGGCGACGCACCGCGCGCAGAGATGGTGGCATGAGCGCGGAACCCGCCCAGCCTCGCCCCGTATCGGCACCGCCGGGGCGTCGCCATATCGAGCATGACGTGCTGCTCGGCGCGCTGCCGCACCCCATCCTCGTTCTCGCAGAAGACGAACGCATCATCTACGCCAACGGCGCCGCGGAGATTTTCTTCCAGGCGAGCCAGGCGATGCTGAAGCGCCAGACGCTTGAGGAAGTGGTCGTGTTCGGATGTCCGCTCGTGGCGCTTGCGCGGCAGGTCCGCCGATCGGGCGTGACCGTGAACGAGTACGGCGTGGACATCGGCACGCCCAAAGTGCAGGCGCCGCGCCTCGTCGATATCTACGGCGGGCCGATGCCGGACGCTGCCGAGTTGACCGTGCTGATGCTGCAGCAGCGGTCCATGGCACAGATGATCGAGCGGCAATTGACGCATCGCGCCGCGGCCAGGTCCGTGTCCGGCCTGGCGGCCGTGCTCGCGCATGAGATCAAGAATCCGCTGTCGGGCATTCGCGGCGCCGCGCAGCTGCTCGAGCCTGGGCTGTCGGACGAGGATCGCGCCCTGGCCCAGTTGATCTGCGCCGAGACTGACCGCATCCGCAATCTCGTCGACCGCATGGAGGTCTTCGGCGACGAACGGCCGCTGGACACCGAACCGGTCAACATTCATTCCGTGCTCGACCACGTCAAGAAGCTCGCCGAGACGGGTTTCGCCCGCAATGTCCGCGTGGTCGAACAGTATGACCCTTCGCTCCCGCATGTGCCGGGTCATCGCGACAAGCTGGTCCAGGCTTTTCTCAACCTCGTCAAGAATGCCGCCGAGGCCATCGCCGAAGGCACCGAGCCCGGCCGCATCGTGCTGACGACCGCTTTCCGCCCGGGTGTCCGTTTGTCGGTCCCCGGGACGGGTGCGCGCGTTGGCTTGCCCTTGTGCATCGAGGTTGAAGACAACGGTGCGGGCGTGGCCGAGGGAGTGAAGCCGCATCTGTTCGATCCGTTCGTGACGACCAAGCGCAAGGGCACGGGGCTCGGGCTCGCGCTGGTGGCAAAGATTGTCGGCGATCACGGCGGCATCATCGAGTGCGAGTCGGAACCCAAGCGCACAGTTTTCCGGGTGTTGCTGCCCATGCAGGACCGCAGTTCACGCCCGCTCAGAGGAGCTCGATAGGACATGGCGCGCGGCACAATTCTCATTGCCGATGATGATGCGGCCATCCGGACCGTGCTCAACCAGGCGTTGGCGCGGGCCGGATACTCGCCGCGCGCAACCGGCAACGCAGCCACGCTGTGGCGCTGGGTTTCGCAGGGCGAAGGCGACATCGTCATCACCGACGTCATCCTGCCCGACGAAAACGGTTTCGATCTCATTCCGCGCATCAAGAAGCAGCGTCCTGAGCTGCCGGTGATCGTCATGAGCGCGCAGAACACCCTCATGACGGCAATCACGGCAACGGAGAGGGGTGCTTACGAATACCTGCCCAAGCCGTTCGACCTGAGTGAGCTTGTCAGCGTGGTGGGCCGAGCGCTCGCAGAACCGGGGCGGCGGCGTGAGCGGCCGGCCGAGACCGAGAACGAAGAGCTGCCGCTCATCGGCCGGTCGCCGGCCATGCAGGAGATCTACCGGGTCCTCGCCCGTCTCACCCAGACCGATCTGACCGTCATGATCACGGGAGAGTCGGGCACGGGCAAGGAACTGGTCGCGCGCGTGCTGCACGACTTCAGCAAGCGCCGGGCCGGTCCGTTCGTGGCGCTCAACATGGCCGCTATTCCCCGCGAGCTGATCGAAAGTGAACTGTTCGGCCACGAGAAGGGAGCCTTCACCGGGGCCCAGGCGCGCACGCAAGGCCGGTTCGAGCAGGCTGAAGGCGGCACGCTGTTCCTCGACGAGATCGGGGACATGCCGATGGAGGCACAGACGCGCCTGCTGCGCGTTCTGCAGGAGGGCGAATACACGACCGTCGGCGGCCGCACGGCCATCCGGACCGACGTCCGTATCATTGCCGCCACCCATCGCGACCTGCGCAACCAGATCCAGCAGGGGCTGTTCCGCGAGGATCTGTACTACCGATTGAACGTCGTGCCGCTGCGCCTGCCGCCGTTGCGGGAACGCCTCGAGGACATCGGTGATCTGGCCGGGCATTTCCTGCGTCACGCGGCCAAGGAGGGCCTGGGTCAGCGCTCGATGGCGAGCGGCGCGATCGACCGTTTGAAGCGCCATTCCTGGCCAGGCAATATCCGCGAACTCGAAAACCTCGTGCGCCGCGTGGCGGCCCTGTACAGCCAGGATACGATCTCCGCCGAGATCGTGGATGCGGAGTTGACCGACGTGTCGTCGGTCCCGCGCCTCGACGAAACGTCCGGCTCGTCCAAGGAGCTCAATGAACTGGTCGAGCGCCATCTTGCCGAGTATTTTTCGGGGTTTGGCAAGGACATGCCACCCCCGGGGCTTTACCGCCGGGTGATCCGGCAGGTCGAGCTGCCGCTGATCACGGCGGCTCTGGCCGCGACCAGGGGCAATCAGATTCGCGCTGCCGAGCTGCTCGGCCTCAACCGCAACACGCTGCGTGAGAAAATTCAGGCCCTGGACATTCAGGTTTACAAGGGGCCTCAGGGCTAGTTGCCAGGGCTGCACCTCTGCCGGCCTTGACGCTGCGCGTTATCCCGGCTAATCCGGGCAATGTCGCGAAAATGTCACAGTTTAGATGTGCATTGATGCCGCTTTGCGCCAACACGGCCAGGGCGTCCCGGCTCCGCAGCCGGCTGCCGATGCAACTTCACCCTTGCCGCGACCCAACATGGCCAAAGTCCACCAATGACGTCTGATGACGCCCAAGACAAAACGCTCGATGAGGGCCTCGCGGAGGACGCGACAGCTGCGGGCACCGGGCATCGCGCGTTCTGGATCGGGCTGGTCTTCGTGCTGCTCTCGGTCATCTGGGGGCTGGCCACTTACTTCATCCTGACGAACCTGACTCCGATCGCGCCCAGCGACGAAGTCGTGGTCTTCGTCCTTCTCGTCAACGTGCTGCTGATCCTGGCCATGTTTGCCGTGCTTGGCTGGCAAGTGGTCGGGCTATGGCGCGCCTGGAGGCGGAGGATACCCGGGGCCAGGATCCATGCGCGGATCGTCGGCCTGTTCACGATCATTGCGGCGCTGCCCGCGCTCCTTCTGGCTCTGGCGGCCACCACCACGTTTTCCCGCGCGCTCGACAGCTGGTTTTCCAATCAGACCCGCATGATCGTCGCCAACTCGCTCGACGTGGCGACGGCCTATCTGGAGGAGCACGGTCAGGTCATCCGCACCGACATCGTGAATATGGCCAAGGACCTCAATGACGCGGCCGAGGTGGTCAAGGCCAACCCGGCCGAAGATTTCGAAGTGCGCAACCTCATGATGGCACAGGCGGGGCTGCGCGACCTGTCGCTGGTCGCTCTTATCGATGCCAATGGCGCCGTTCTCTATTCGACGGCGGGTGATACGCGCGTGCGCTACGAGCCGCCGCCCCTCGGCATCATGCAGCAGGCGCTGGACGGTCACGTACCGCTCATGCTGGCCGCGCAAAGCAATCGTGTTGCCGCGGTGTCGAGGCTGACACGTTATCCGGGCGTGTACTTGTACGCCGCGCGCAGCGTGAACCCTAAAGTGGTGGGGCATCTGCGACGCACGGAAGCCGGCGTGGCGGAGTACGAACGTCTGCGGCAGGCACGCGGCGGCGCGAAGCTGGCGCACGGCCTCATGTATTTCATGATCTCGATGACCGGCGTCCTGGCAGCAATCTGGGTGGGCTTGTGGTTTGCGAGCCAGATCGTTGCACCCATCAGGCGTTTGATCGGCGCGGCCCAACAAGTCGCCAAGGGCAACCTGTCGGTCGAGCTGCCGCTCAATCGTGGTGAGGGCGATCTGCGGCGGTTGTCCAAGAACTTCAACCACATGACCAAGGAGCTGGATCGGCAGCACGGCGAGCTTGTCACAGCCAACACGCAGTTGACCGAACGCCGCCTGTTCATGGAGGCCGTTCTGTCGAATATCTCCGCAGGCGTCATCGGTCTGGACGCGCGCGGCCACGTCCGGCTGGCCAACAGTTCCGCGCAGAAGCTGCTCAATCTCAAGGCTGAAGATCTTGTCGGTCGTGCCCTCGGCGACGTGGTCCCCGAGCTTGCATCACTCGCCGCAGCCGATTTGGAGCCGGGCGTGAAGTCGAGAGTACAAAGTCAGATCACTCTGTCCATCAACGACGAAGATCGCATTTTCGCGGTGCGCGTAACCCGCGAGCATGCCGAAGGCAGCCAGGATCACGGCAGTGTCATCACCTTCGACGATGTGACCGATCTCGTTTCGGCGCAACGGACATCGGCGTGGGGGGACGTGGCGCGGCGCATCGCGCATGAGATCAAAAACCCTCTCACGCCGATCCAGCTGTCCGCCGAGCGTCTTCGGCGGAAGTACGGCTCGGCCATTCGGGAAGACCGCGATACGTTCGAGAAGCTGACCGACACCATCGTGCGCCAGGTCGGCGACATCAAGACCATGGTCGACGAGTTCGCGTCATTCGCGCGCATTCCCAAGCCGCAGATGGAGCGGCACGACTTGCGCGACGTGGTGCTGGAGCCGATGATCCAGTACCGCGAAATCCATCCTGCGATCCGCTATGTCATGAACCAGCCGGCCGATCCTCTCGTCATTTCGTGCGACCGCCGGCTTCTCGCGCAGGCCCTTACCAATCTCGTCAAGAATGCAACCGAGTCCGTGGAAGCCGCTGCCGTCGCCCCGGGGCGCGATCCCGCATGGAGCGGTAGCGTGGAAACTGTCCTGCGCCGCAACGGCAGCCGGGTCGAAATCGAAGTCATCGACAACGGCGCGGGCCTGCCCCGCCAAAATCGCGCCCGGCTGCTTGAGCCCTATGTCACGACCAAGGGGAGCAAGGGCACCGGCCTCGGCCTCGCAATTGTCCAGAAAATCATCGAACAGCACGGCGGCACGCTGGCGCTGGAAGATGCACCCAAGACGCCTGACAGAACGCAAGGCGCTCTCGTGAGGATCTCGCTGCCCGCACACGAGGGAGCTGAACTGAGCATGCACGCCAACGAGAAGGTCAGGTCGCTGGCCGCGGCGCCTGACGCCACAGTGAACTGAGGTTGGGGAGACACCGATGCCGTCTGACATACTGATCGTCGACGACGAAGCCGATATTCGCGATCTTGTTTCGGGAATTCTCGAGGACGAGGGCCACAACACGCGCCTGGCGCGCGATGCCGATGAGGCCCTGAGGCTGATCGAGGAGCGGCGGCCACACCTTGTCGTTCTCGACATCTGGCTGCAGGGCAGCAGGCTCGACGGCCTGGAGGTGCTGTCCACCATCAAGAAGGAGCATCCCGACCTTCCCGTTGTGATCATCTCGGGGCACGGCAACATCGAGACCGCCGTTACCGCCATCAGGCGAGGGGCCTACGACTACATCGAGAAGCCGTTCAAGGCCGATCGCCTGCTGCTCGTGACGCTGCGCGCGCTCGAGGCGTCCCAGTTGCGCAGAGAGGTGCGCGAACTCAGGGAGCGGTCGACGCACAGCTCGGAAATGGTCGGCAAGTCGGCGGCCATCAACCAGCTGCGGCATCAACTCGACAAGGTGGCCCCGACCAACAGCCGCATTCTGATCCGAGGCTCGTCGGGGTCCGGCAAAGAACTCTCCGCGCGCGTCATTCATGGCAAGTCCCAGCGCGCCGACAGCCCCTTCGTCGTTCTCAACGCCGCGGCCATGGCGCCCGACCGTGTCGAAGAAGAGCTGTTCGGCACCGAGGATCGCGGCGGACCGCGCAAGGTCGGTGCGCTCGAGGAAGCGCACGGCGGCACGCTCTACATCGACGAGATCGCCGATATGCCCATAGAAACGCAAGGCAAGGTCCTGCGCGTGCTGGTCGAGCAGAAATTTCAGCGCATCGGCGGCGGCCCAAAGGTCGCGGTCGACGTCCGCATCATTTCTTCGACCAGCCGCGACCTCGAACGGGAAATGCAGGAAGGGCGCTTCAGGGAAGATCTCTTCCATCGCCTCAACGTCGTGCCCCTGCGCGTTCCGGGTCTTGCCGAGCGGCGCGACGACATTCCCTCATTGATCGATTATTTCGTCCAGCAGGTGGCCACGGCATCCGGCTTGACCCCGCGCAAGATCGGCGATGACGCGATAGCCGTTCTCCAGGCGCACGACTGGCCAGGCAACGTCCGCGAGCTGCGCAACAACATCGAGCGGCTGATGATCCTGGCGGGCGGCGAGCCCGGCACACTGATCACGGCGGAAATGCTGCCCGAGGAGATCGGCTCGAACGTGCCGCTGCCGGTCAACGGCGGTGCGGAGCACCTGATGTCCCTGCCGCTGCGGGAGGCGCGCGAGATCTTCGAGCGCGAGTATCTGCTGGCGCAGATCAATCGCTTCGGCGGCAACATATCGCGCACGGCGGAGTTCGTCGGCATGGAGCGTTCGGCCCTGCATCGCAAGCTGCGCGCGCTGGGCGTCAGCTCGGACCAGCGCTCGGGCGAACAGCGCGCGAGTTGACGCTTGCCCGACGACGCCAACTGCAAAATCAGATCGAGGTGCGCCGCATGACCCGGACTGTGTACGTCAACGGCCGGTATCTCCCGTATGCCGAGGCTGCCGTCCACGCCGAGGATCGCGGCTTTCAGTTCGGCGACGCGGTCTACGAGGTCTGCGAAGTCCGCCAGGGGAGGCTCATCGACGAGCAGCGGCACATGCAGCGGCTCGAGCGCTCGCTCGGCGAGCTTGGCATCGCCGAGCCGATGCCCGCGGGGGCTTGGGCCCGCGTCATGCGCGAAACGATCCGGCGTAATCGGGTCACCGACGGCATGGTCTATCTGCAGGTGTCGCGGGGCGCGCGGCCGCGGGAGTTTCTGTTTCCGCCACCCGGAACGGCGCCCACCGTCGTTTGTCTCGCGCGCGGCATCCCGAAGGGCAAGGGTGATACAACTGCTGCCAAGGGCATTGCCATCAAGACCATGCCCGATATCCGCTGGTCGCGCTGCGACATCAAGACGGTGATGCTGCTGCCGGCATCGCTGGCCAAGGAGGCGGCACGGGCCGAGGGCGCAAGCGACGCGTGGTTCGTCGACGCCAAGGGTTTCGTCACCGAAGGCGCGTCCTCCAATGCCTGGATCGTGGACAAGGACGGCCGGCTCGTGACGCGCACCATCGATCAGTCGGTCCTGCGCGGGGTGACCCGCACGACCCTGGTCGACCTCCTGCAGCGAGAGGGTATCCCCTTCGTGGAGCGGCCGTTCACAGTCGAGGAAGCAAAACAGGCCCGTGAGGCCTTCCTGACGTCGGCCACCAGCGTGGTGATGCCCGTTGTGGCCATTGACGGAAAAGCGATCGGCAACGGCGAGCCCGGGCTGCTGACCTTGCGGCTCCGGGAAACCTTCCATCAGCAGGCCGAGATCGCGGATCCGTGAGGCCAAAGGGCAGTTGCGTGGGCGATTAATTCGGTCTAGTCATCGCCGGTTTCAAGACTGTTTTGCCAACCCCGTGGGAGTGTTATCCTCCCACGCAAGAGGTGCGGACCCCGTCGCCGCACTGAAAATAGAAACAACAAAAAAGAGAAACTGCCATGGCTGCTGAACGAGCACAGAGCCTCCAGGATACCTTCCTCAACCACGTCCGCAAGAACAAGACGCCCCTCACCATCTTCCTCATCAATGGCGTCAAGCTGCAGGGCATCGTCACCTGGTTCGACAACTTTTGCGTACTGCTGCGCCGTGACGGACACTCTCAATTGGTCTACAAGCACGCGATCTCGACCATCATGCCGGGTCAGCCGGTGCATCTGATGGATCAGGATCCTTCAGACACTCAGCAAGGTTAGCCGCCCCTCATCAGCGATTCAGACGAGCATAAACAGGCACGCGCCAATCGCGATGGCTTCAACCAAGTCAGCGCGCCGACGCGTGCGTTCGTGATCGTACCCGACCTGCGCCGCCGTGCGCGGGCCGGCAACGGCTCCGGACGCACGTCTACTCATAGTCTCGAGGATCGCCTCGCCGAGGCGCGTGGCCTGGCCGAGGCCATCGCCCTGGATGTGCGGCAGGCCGTTGTGGTTCCGGTCCCCGCACCACGGCCGTCCACGCTCTTTGGATCGGGCAAGGTGCGCGAAATCGCCGACCAGATCGCGGAAGAAAAAATCGAACTCGCGATCGTCGATCATGCCGTCACGCCGGTGCAGCAGCGCAACCTCGAACGCGACTGGAACTGCAAAGTCCTCGATCGCACGGGGCTCATCCTCGAGATCTTCGGTCGCCGCGCGCAGACGCGCGAAGGCAGCCTGCAGGTGGAGCTGGCACACCTGACGTATCAAAGGAGCCGGCTGGTCCGAAGCTGGACCCATCTCGAGCGCCAGCGCGGCGGCTACGGCTTCCTCGGCGGACCCGGCGAAACACAGATCGAGACGGATCGCCGCCTGATCCAGGAGCGCATCGAAAAGATCCGCGAAGAGCTGGATATCGTCGTCAAGACGCGCACCCTGCACAGGGCCGGGCGGCAGCGCGTGCCTTATCCCGTGGTCGCCATTGTCGGGTATACGAACGCTGGCAAATCGACGCTTTTCAATCGCATCACAGGCGCCGGCGTGCTGGCCGAGGATCAGGTGTTCGCGACGCTCGACCCCACCATGCGCGAGGTGCGGCTCGGCAGCGGCCGGCGCATCATCCTGTCCGATACGGTCGGCTTCATTTCGGATTTGCCGACCATGCTCGTCGCTGCGTTCCGCGCAACGTTGGAAGAGGTCATCGAAGCCGACCTCATTTTGCACGTGCGCGACATCAGTCATCCCGAGCACGACGCCCAGCGCGCCGACGTCGAACTGGTGCTGCAGGATTTGGGCGTCGATACCGCCGGGTCAGCCACCAACGTCATGGAAATCTGGAACAAGATCGACCGGCTTTCCGCCCACGATCGCGAAGAACTCGCGAACACAGCGCCGCGCGCAACTCAAAAGCCGGTCCTCGTGTCGGCGATAACGGGCGAAGGAATCGAAACCCTGCTCGACACGATCGATCGCCGGCTTGCAGAGAACAACAAGACTCTGACCATCGAAGTGCCGGCTGAAGCGGGCGCCCTGATGCATTGGCTGCATGGCAACACCGAGGTGCTCGACCGCCAGACAAACGATGCGGGAGCGACGGTCTATCGTATCCGCATCGGCGAGGCGCTGCGCGGCAGGCTGGCGGGGCAGCTGAAGCGGGCAGGGCTGGCACCGCCGTCGATCTAGGCTCCAGGCCCGGATCGTTCGCGGGCCTTGGCCTCGTCCCACAAGGCATCCATCTCGCTCAAAGTCGATTGCGCCGGCGATGTGCCGCGCTGGAACAGTTGCTCCTCGATGTAGCGAAAGCGGCGCGCGAACTTCTGGTTGGCGGTGCGCAAGCTCGCCTCCGGATCAATGGCCAGATGGCGCGCGACGTTGGCCAGGACGAACAGGAGATCCCCGAACTCTTCCGCGATGGCTGCGCGATCCCCCGCGGCGACGACATCTTCGAGTTCCCCTAGCTCCTCCTTCATCTTGGCGAATACCGGCGCCAGGGACGGCCAGTCGAAGCCGACCTTGGCGGCTTTGTCCTGCAACTTGACGGCGCGGGTCAGTGCGGGCAGTCCCACGGGGACGGTATCGAGTAGTCGCTCGGCTGACGGTTGCTCAACACGAGCGCGCCGCTCGTCGGCCTTGGCTGTCTCCCAGAAGCCCTTGGGCGCGCCAGCCGCGCGCTGCTCGGGCGTGCCGAACACGTGCGGATGGCGGCGCACCATCTTGTCGGCGCTCGCGGCCGCGACATCGGCGAAGGCAAAGGCGTTCTGCTCCTCGGCCATGCGCGCGTGATAGACGACCTGCAACAGCAGATCGCCGAGCTCGTCCTTGAGATCGGACATGTGGCTGCGGTCAATCGCATCAGCCACCTCGTAGGCTTCCTC
>JBKKCB010000347.1:0-12417 GCA_046713545.1 Hyphomicrobiaceae bacterium
CAGGAGGCGGCGAAGTTCGAGCAGTTCTGCGCCTGCAGGAAGCCGATCAATGCCATCTGTCGCATGCGGGCCGTCTCCGATGTGTGCGCGGCATGACGTTAGGTCAGGGATCGATGGTGCGGCAAACGATTTTGCCTTGAGGTCAAATACTCCCTCAATTTGCGTCCCCGGACGGCGCGCGCGGCTCCGCCGCGACAGCGCGCCGAGCCGGGGCCTTCACACCTAGAGAGGGTGTTCAGCGCGTGATCCTTGAGCTACGGCATCTCATATCACTGGCGGGGAAGATCCCGGATCGCTGCGCAAATTTGCGCAGCGTCCGGGAACGCAGAATGGTGAGGTCGGTGTCATGTTCGACACGGAATGTGTGGGGTTCAGGCCTTGGCCCGCGCCCACAGCACGCCGAGGATGATGAGGGGCACCAGGCCCTCGATCGCCATGATGAGCATGGCGTCGGCGGAGGCGAAGCGGTTGAAGAGGAAGCCGGTGTTATAGAAGCCGAGGATCGCGGTGCCGATGAAGATCGACAGGAAGCCGGTGGCGCGGCCGTGCGTCTCGGGCGTGGCGATGGTGTAGATCAGCGCGTACTGCGTGGCCGAGAAGCAGGCGGCGGCAACGCCGATCACGAGCAGGCCGATGATGGTTGCGCCCACCGTGAGATAGAACGGAAGGGCCAGCAGCACGAGCAGGAACGCCAGCGTACCGAAGTAGTAGAAGCGGAACAGGTAACGCTGAGCACCGAGAAACCCGAGCGCAATGGCGCCGAACGTACCGCCGATGCCGTCGCACGCCGAGAGTGCGCCGACAGCCGCGGGCGAGAGGCCGAAATCCTTCTGCGCGATGACGGGGATCATGGCGACAATCGGGAAGCACCAGACGTTGTAGACGATAGTGATGCCGAGCATCAGCAGGAACGTGCGGTTCAGGAGCAGATCGCGCGGCGGCACGATGAGATCCAGCAGCGAGAAGCGCTGTGCGGTGCTCGTGTTGGCACTCTCCGCGCGCTGCAGGCGGACGGCCAGGACGAGGCAGCTGAAGTAAACGACGGCGCTCAGGCAGAAAATGCCTTCGATGCCGAGCCCCTGGTAGGCGACGCCGCCGGCGAGCGGGCCGATGGCGCGCGTGGCGTGGCTGGTGGCGTTGTCGAAGCCGAGTGCGGAGGTCATGCGGTGCTGGCCGGCGGCCTCCACCAGGAGGCGGCGCCGCACGGGCATGTCGGTAACCCAGATCAGTCCCGAAATCGCGGCGGCGATGAGGACCGTCCAGTAGCCGGCGATACCGGCAAGGGCGAGGGCCGCCATGACAAGCGACGTGGTGGTGCCGGCGAGGAACGTGAGGATCAGCAGCCGGCGGCGATCGAGCAGATCGGCGAGCGCGCCGACGACGAAGCCCAAGGCGATGTAGGGCAGCATGCGGGCGATGGCGAGCAGTGCCACGAGCTGCGCGGAGCCCGTGATCTGGAACGCGAAGATGGCGAGCGCCAGGAACTCCAGCCAGCGCGCGAGGCCCACGCCCGCACCGATGGCCCACAGGCGCCGGTAGTCGGGAATCGAAAACAAGACGCGCAGGGGCGATGATCCGGTGGGCATGATTTGGGGTGATGGTGTGGTGCGGTGAAGTGTGGCGTGTCCTCGATGCAGCGGTCCGCACGGCGTGGCGAAGATGCGCGCGATTCGCAGCGGCAGAATGATCGGGATCGGCGCGGCTGTCGATGCGCGTCATTGCGCTGGCCTGGATTGCGCGAGGTCTGTTAGGCTCGGTGTTGAACAGCGCCATCTATGGCCAAAAAATCTAAGACTGGAGCGGAGGAAATAATGTTGAAGCGCCCGGGACTCTTTGCCGTAGCCGTGTGCGCCGGTCTGCTTGCTGCGTCGCAGCACGCGGCTGCGCAAAAGCAGGGCGGCACCATGCGAACGTACATCTGGGACAATCCGCCGAGCGGCTCCATCCATGAGGAGGCCACCATCTCGACGGTGTGGCCGTTCATGAGCGTGTTCAACAATCTGGTCCTGTACGATCCGACGAAGCCGACCAACACCATCGACGGCATCGTTCCGGAGCTGGCCAAGAGCTGGTCGTGGGATGCCGGCAAGACCAAGCTGACGATGAAGCTGGAAGAAGGCGTGAAGTGGCACGACGGCAAGCCGTTCACGGCCAAGGACGTGCAGTGCACGTGGCACATGCTGACCGGCAAGCTCAATGCGGAAGACTTCCGCAAGAACCCGCGCAGCGTCTGGTATCACAATCTGGATGAGGTGACTGTCAACGGCGACCACGAGGTGACGTTCAATCTCAAGGCGCCGCAGCCGTCGTTCCTGGCGCTGCTGGCGTCGGGCTATTCGCCGGTCTACTCCTGCCATGTGCCGCAACGCGAGATGCGCACGAAGCCTGTCGGCACGGGTCCGTTCAAGCTCGCCGAGTACAAGCGCAACGAAGTCGTGCGCGTGGTGCGCAACACAGACTACTGGAAGAAGGGCTTCCCCTATCTCGACGGCATCGATTTCAAGGTCATCGACAACCGCTCGACGCGGCTGCTGGCCTTCATCGCCGGCGAGTTCGACCTGACATTCCATTCCGACGTGACGATTGCCGGATTGAAGGACGTGGCCTCGCAGGCGCCCAAAGCCACCTGCGCGCTCCTGGCGTCCAACAATACGGTCAACATGATCGTCAACAGCGGCGCGGCGCCCTTCGACAACCTGCAAGTGCGCAAGGCGATGGCGCTGGCTCTCGACCGCAACGCGTTCAACACGATCCTGGCGGAGGGCAAATCGTCGTTTGGCCTCGTGATGCTGCCGGGGCCGGAGGGCGCATGGGGCGTGCCGCCGGACGAACTGGCGAAATTGCCCGGTTACGGTACGGACACCGAGAAAAACCAGGCTGACGCACGCAAGATCATGGAAGGGCTCGGCTACGGTCCGGGCAAAACCCTCAAGGTCAAAGTTGCGACCCGCAACATCCCGCTCTATCGCGATCCAGCCGTGATCTTCATCGACCAGATGAAGAAAATCCATATCGAGGGCGAGCTGGAGGTGGTGGACACGACGATCTGGCACGCCAAGGTGCAGCGCAACGACTACTCGGTCGGGCTCAACACGACCGGTGTCGGCGTGGACGATCCCGACGTCAATCTGGTCGAGAACTACACCTGCAAGTCGGATCGCAACTACACGCGCTACTGCAACGAGGAAGTCGACAAGCTGATCTTCGCCCAGTCCCGGGAGACAGACCCGGCCAAGCGCAAGGAGCTCGTGTGGGCCGCCGAGCGCAAGATCCTGGAGGACGTGGCGCGGCCGATCATCCTGCACAATCGGGCCGGCACGTGCTGGTATCCTCACCTCAAGGGCGTCGTGCCGAGCGGCAACAGCCTCTACAACAGCTGGCGTTTTGAAAACGCCTGGCTGGACAAATAGAGTTGGAATGACGCTGCTCCCGCGCGCCGGCTGTGCGCGGGCGATATTTGATATCGAACATCGCGACACGCCATGCAGAAGCTCATCATCGAAGTGCGCGTCAACGAATATGCGATGCGCGCGGGCAACCCGAACGTGCCGTGGACGGCCGCGGAGGTCGGCCGTGATGCAGGCGCCATCCGGGATGCCGGTGCTTCGGTTCTTCATTTCCACGCGCGCAAGCCGGACGGACAACCGGCGCACGGCACGGAGGACTACGCGGCCGCGATCCGAGCCATTCGCGCCAACTCGGATCTGCTGGTGCATCCGACGCTCGGGCAGATCACGCTGGGCGGCCAGCACGAGCGCATGCGCCATATCGTCGAGCTGTCGAGGGACCCGGCGCTGCGCCCTGATATCGCCGCCATCGATACGGGAAGCACGAACATCGACATTTACGATGCCAAGGCCAAGTCGTTCCGCACGGCCAACAAGGTGTACGTCAATGCGCACGACACGCTGATGCTGTTCTGCCAGATCTTGCGCGAGTGCGGGGTGAAGCCATGTCTTACCGCATGGACGGGCCCGTTCCTGCGGACGGCCGGCGCGTTTCTCGATATGGAGCTGGTCGGCGAGCCGGCCTATGCCCTGTTCGTGCACTGCGAGGGCGGCATCCTCGGCGGCCACCCGGCCGATTCCTCCGGTCTGCGCTCGTTCCGGGATCACCTGCCGAAGAACCGGCAGATCGAATGGACAGTGTGTTGCAAGGAGGGAAACCTCTTCCCTGCCGCGCTGACGGCGATCGCAGAGGGCGGCCATGTCGCCATAGGGATCGGCGACTACGACTATCCAGAGCTCGGATTCCCGACCAATGCCGATCTTGTCGCTGAGATCGTGCACATGGCCAAGCTCGTCGGCCGCGAGGTGGCCACGCCTGCAGAAGCTCGAAAGATACTGGCCCTTTAGCAAGGACCGGCAACACCTCCGGCTGGAGGTGGTTCAATCAGGGACGCGGGGTTTGCCCCCTGTCATATTGAGTTTCAATTGCCGTGGACTGTCGTATCATCGTGCATAACAAGAAGACTGGTTGGTACATCCGGCCACCTGGGTGAAACGTCTGGCGGAGGTCAATTGGTTTGGCCGCATTGCGGTGAGACACAAGATGATCCGATCCTGCTGGAGACAAAATCATGACTGACGCCTTCGAGGACGCCAGCTACGGCGCTTTGGAAGTCGGGTACGGCGAGCGGCCCGCCGTTCTCGTGGTCGACTTTCAGAAAGGCTTCACCGATCCCAAGTTTCGCATGGGCAGAAGTCCGCGTATCCATGCGGCCCGCGATCGCACGGCGGAGCTTCTCGAGGTGGCCCGGCGCTGCAACATTCCGGTCGCCAGCTGCTATGTCGGCTGGCAGTCGAAGAAAGATTTGCAATACTGGAAAGTGGCCGCTGTGCAGGAAGATTTTTTTGACGGCAGCGAAGCACAGCATATAGATCCTAAGATTGCCGACCCGAGCCATGATTTCATTTTCAAGAAATGTGCGCCCTCGATCTTTTTTCAGACGCCGATCATGCCATTTCTGACAAAGCAGCGTATTGACACCGTGATCGTTACAGGTTGTGTGACGTCCGGATGCATTCGGGCGAGCACGATCGACGCGTTCAGCTACGGCTTCCGCACAATGGTCGTTGACGATTGCTGCGGTGATCCGATGCAGGAGTCGCACGAAGCCAATCTGAAGGACATGGGCCGGCGCTACGCCGACATTAAGCAAAGCGCGGATGTGCTCGCCTATTTCGAGCAGGTTCGCGGGCAGAATGCCTGAGCGTGGAGTGATTGGTCCGGCGCGTGCGTATGTTCGCCTTTTAGGGCACGAGTAGTCAGGAGGATGTGCAATGACGCTTCAAATCAACAGTGACGCGCCGGATTTCGAGGCGCAGACGACCGAAGGCACGATCAAATTCCACGATTGGCTGGGCAACTCGTGGGGCGTGCTGTTCTCGCATCCGCGGGACTTCACGCCGGTGTGCACTACGGAGCTCGGCAACCTCGCCAAGCTGAAGGTCGAGTTCGACAAGCGCAACGTCAAGATCATGGGCCTCAGCGTCGATCCGGTCGAGAACCACGCCAAGTGGTCGAAGGACATCGAGGAGACGCAGGGGTTCGCGCCGAATTATCCGATGATCGGCGATGGCGACTTCAAAGTCTCCAAGCTGTACGGAATGCTTCCCGCGACAGTGTCGGGCGATCCGACCAAGCGCACGCCGGCCGAGAACGCCACCGTACGCAACGTCTTCATCGTCGGCCCGGACAAGAAGATCAAGCTGATCCTCGTCTATCCGATGACGACGGGGCGCAACTTCGACGAAGTTCTGCGCGTGATCGACTCGCTGCAGCTGACCGCCAAGCACAAGGTGGCGACGCCGGTGAACTGGAAGCAGGGTGAGGACGTGATCATCGCCGGCTCTGTGTCGGACGAGGATGCGAAGAAGCAGTATCCGGGCGGCTGGAAGGCGCCGCGCCCGTATCTGCGCATCGTGCCGCAACCGAAGTGAATGCGAATATCGGCGGAGCCGCTGCGAGGCGGCTTCGCCAGTTTGTCTTGGTCGCCGGCAGATGTGCGATTGGGCCCGTCTGTTGCAAGGCATATTTGGTTTCTACAACGTGAATTTTTCTGACGCTCGTTACGGCACGCGCAAGCGCTGAGCCGTTTTGAGACACGAGGCAAGGCGCGATTTTTAGTTAAACCGTACAAAGATTGGCAAGTTTTCAGATCACTTGTATCAGTTGCCCTCGACGCGACGTCCAGGGAGTTCGGCAATGTCGATACGGCAAAAGCAGGCATCGTCCGATCAGGGTCGCGAGACGTTCACGTGTCCGACGTGTGCGCTGACGCTGCGCAGCAGCACGACCAACGGCGGTGTAATGCTCGAGTACGATATCGCGAAGTGGCAAAAGAACTGCGCCGCGGCGCGGACGGGAACGCCGTGCTTGTGCCCCGACTTCCGCCCGCAGCTGTGGCATATGCTGACGCGGGCCAACAAGCGCTAGTCGCTTTCCGATTCATCGAGCGGCTCCTCTTTGCGCCGAGAGCAAGCCACGCAACCGGGTCACCACTCGCCGAAGCGGTAGCCGCGCGCCTTGGCGCCGCCGGTGAGCTTCTCGATGACATCATCGGACACGGTTGTTCGGGTGCGCAGGTTGAGAAGCCAGGAAAACAATCGTTCCTTCATCTCGTCGCGTATCGCCTGGTGACGTGGTGATTTTCCCAGATCGTCGAGCTCGTGGGGATCGGTGTCCAGATCGAAAAGCTGGGGCGGGAAGCGCTCGAAATGGACATACTTCCAGGTCGCGGTGCGCACCATGAAGGCGCGGGCCTCGTTCGGCGCGAGGCCGAGCTTGCGACGCGCATGCCGCAAGGAAAAATCTGAATCGCAGAACACGGCGTCACGCCACCTGGCGGGTTGACCGGCAACGAGGCCGGCAAGTGACCTGCCTTCCAGGCGATGGGGTTCGGGCGGCCCGCCGGCCCAGGCCAGAAACGTCGGTGCAAGATCGATCGCTTCAACGAGCGCGTCTATGGCTGTGCCGCGCGTGGCGTCGGCCTCGGGACGCGGGTCCACGACGATGAGGGGGATGCGCACGACTTCCTCATGGAACAGATCCTTTTCGCCGAGCCAATGGTCGCCGAGGTAATCGCCGTGGTCGCTGGTGACGATGATGATGGTGTTGGCGATGTCGCCGGTTTGCTCGAGGTGGGCGACGAGACGGCCGACGTGCGCGTCGAACTGGCTGATGAGGCCCATGTAGGTGGGGATCACCGTGTCGCGCACCTCGTCGCGCGCGAAGTTCAGGCTTTCCTCGTGCTGCATGAAGGCGGCCATGACGGGATGGGCGTCGGTGCGCTCGAGCGCGGAGCGGTTGGCGGGCTGGACGTGGCTCGCGTCGTACATGGCATGATAGGGCGCGGGCGCGATATAGGGCCAGTGCGGCTTGATGTAGGAGACGTGCAGGCACCACGGCTGGTCGCCGGACTGGCGCAGGAAGTCGATGGCGCGGTCGGTCATGTAGGCGGTTTCGGAATGCTCTTCCTTGACGCGCGCGGGTCGGCGGGCGTTGCGCATGGACCAGCCCGAGAGCACTTCGCCGTCGGGTCCCTCGACCGAGTTGGCCCATGCGTGCCAGGGGTTCTCCCCGGCGTAGCCGAGCTGGCGCAGCCAGCGATTGTAGGCGGGATCGGGGCCTGCGAGCTGGCCGGCGATCTCGGTGTGCAGACCATCGTCGCGCTCGAAGGCTTCGAAGCCGCATTGCCAGACGGGAAGGCCCGGATTGGTGCCGGGGTCGATGCCAAGCCGGGCCAGGCTTTCCAGATCGGGCTTGAAATGCGTCTTGCCGACGAGCACGGCGCGGTAGCCGAGCGGGCGCAGATAGTCGCCCATGGTCTTCTCGTCGGCGCGCAGGGGAAAGTTGTTGTAGGTGGCCCCGTGCGTGATGCTGTAGCGGCCGGTGTAGAAGCTCATGCGCGAAGGGCCGCACACGGGCGCCTGGACGAAAGCCCTGTCGAAGCGGACGCCCCGTGCGGCGAGCCGGTCGATGTTGGGGGTGCGGATGTGCGGATGACCGGCGCAGCCGAGATAATCCCAACGAAGCTGGTCGGCCATGATGAAGAGGATGTTGGGAGGGCGCGTCATGGGCATCAACGAGTGGAGGGCTTAGGGATGCTAGCGGCTGGTGCCGGGGCTGGCGAGCACCGCATGGTATGATATCTGGCGATCCATTGTTGGTGGCCACAGGAGCCGGGATTTGACCGCGCCCGATATAAGTTCTCCGCGCGCGCCTTGGCAGGCCGTCGTGCTGACGCTGTTTCCTGGCGCCTTTCCGGGCGTGCTCGGGGAGTCGCTGTCGGGGCAGGCGCTGGCGGAGCGGGCCTGGACGCTCGACTGCGTGAACCTGCGCGACTTCGGCCTGGGACGGCATCGGGCGGTCGACGACACGCCAGCCGGCGGCGGGGCCGGGATGGTCATGCGGGCAGATGTGCTGGGTGCTGCCATCGACCAGGCGCGCCAGACCGCTCACGATCTGCCGCTGATTTACCTGTCGCCACGCGGCGAGCCCTTCACGCAGAGCCTTGCGCGGGAGTTTGCTGCCGGGCCGGGCCTGATGCTGCTGGCGGGGCGCTTCGAGGGGATCGACCAGAGGGTCATCGATGGACGGGGCCTGCGCGAAATCTCGATCGGCGACTACGTGCTGTCGGGCGGCGAACTGGCGGCCATGGTGCTGATCGATGCCTGCGTGCGGCTGCTGCCGGGCGTCGTGGGGCAGGCCCTGTCGCTGCAGGAGGAGAGCTTCGAGGACGGGCTGCTGGAATATCCGCAGTACACGCGCCCGCGGGACTGGGAGGGGCGCTCCATTCCGGATGTGCTGCTGTCGGGCGACCACAAGAAGGTCGCGGACTGGCGGCGGGCCGAGGCCGAGCGCATGACGCGCGAGCGCAGGCCGGATCTTTGGGGGAAGCGGAGGGGGTGAGCATTATTCCCTCTCCCCATGAAGAATGGGGAGAGGGTTAGGGTGAGGGGCAGATGCGCACTCAGAGTTTGTCTGCCCTCACCCCAACCCTCTCCCCGTAAGGACGGGGAGAGGGAGCGTGGCATGGACAGGGCGGGCGAGATGGGATATGACCCGCGCCAACCAATTCCCCACATCCCGGGCGCAAGCCCGATCAGGCCGGGGTCGCCCGTATCGGGCAGCATGAGCCGTTTCGTCCAGCTTGCTGGCGGCGGTTCCTCTGCAAATGATGACAAGAACGAAGGGTTTAAAAATGAACATCATTCAAGAGCTCGAGCAGGAGCAGATCAAAGCCATTACGGCCAAACGCGGCGTCCCCGAGTTCGGACCCGGCGACACGGTCAAGGTGATGGTGAAGGTGGTCGAAGGGACCAACTCCCGCCTGCAGGCCTATGAGGGCGTCGTGATCGCCCGCGCCGGACACGGCATCAATGAAAGCTTCACGGTCCGCAAGATTTCCTATGGCGAAGGTGTGGAGCGCGTATTCCCCATCTACTCGCCGTATGTCGCCGCCATCGAGGTGTTGCGCCGCGGCAAGGTCCGCCGCGCCAAGCTCTATTACCTGCGCGGCCGCCGCGGCAAGGCCGCTCGCATCTTCGAGCGCACGGACGCGCGCGCCAAGAAGCTTGCGGCCCAGTGGAAGGGCTTCAAGAAGCCGAAGGGTGATGCCGACGACCTGACCAAGATCAAGGGCATCGATGCCAATCTGTCCGGGCGCCTCGCGCAGCTCGGATGCACCAAGTACGAGCAGATCGCAAATTTCTCCGATGAGGATATTGCGAACGTGGACGAAGCGCTCAAGCTCGACGGCGCCATCGAGAAGAACGACTGGGTCGGCCAGGCACAGCGGATGATGGCTGAGACGACGGCGGGTGAAGTGCCGGCAGAGGATGAGAGCGCAGCGGCCAAGTCATAAGCTTGCCGCAGCGCACTGAGCGCACAGTACGCCGAATGTGATGCAGAAGCCCGGTTCGTCCGGGCTTTTTGCTTTCCGATCAGCCGCGGGCGACCTGATCGAGGCTGTCGCGCAGGGACTGGTCGAGGATGGCGACGCCGCGGTCGAGTTCGTCCTTCGTCACCGTGAGCGGCGGGGCGATGCGCCAGACCGAGCCGCGCTCGGGGCGGCGGCGGATGTTCATGGAAAGACCGAGTTCGTAGCAGCGCTGGGTCGTGATGGCGCCGAGCTTGTGATGTGGCTCACGCTTCTCGCGATCCTTGACCAGCTCCACGCCGAGCAGCAGGCCGTCGCCGCGGACGTCGCCGATCACTTCGTAGCGCTGCTGCAGGGCTTCGAGCTGCGCGCGCAGGTAGTCGCCCATTTCTATCGCGCGTTCGAGCAGGTTCTCGCGCTCGATGGTTTCGAGGACCGCGAAGCCGACGGCCGCGGGCAGCGGATCGGAGACGTGGCTGGTATAGAAGCTGAACCCGGCCTTGAAGGCTTTCTCCTCGATCTCGTCGGAGGTGATGGTGGCGGCGAGCGGCACGCCGCCGCCGAGCGTCTTGGAAACGGACATGATGTCGGGCACGACGCCGACCTTGTCGGCGGCGAACTTGACGCCGAGGCGGCCGAACGCGGTCTGTGCCTCATCGAAGATCAGCAGCATGCCGCGCGCGTCGCAGGCCTTGCGCAGCTCATCGAAATAGCCCTCGGGCGGTATGAGAACGCCGCCGGCACTGATGACAGGCTCGGCAATGATGGCGGCGGGCGCACCCGAGCTTTGCATGTCGAACAGCCGCAGGCCGACGCGCAGGCAGGTCATGTCGCATTTGTCGCGGCAATGGTCGACGGGGCAGCGGTAGGCGTTGGGTTCTGGGATCACATGCACGCCGGCGGGCTTGGGGCCGGTGCCGCGGCGATCGCTGGCGAAGGAGACGGCGCCGGCACCGCCCGTCACGCCGTGCCATGAGCCGCCGAGCGCCAGCACCTCCCAGCCGCCGGTGGCAAGCTTGGCCATCTTGAGGGCCGCCTCGTTGGACTCGCTGCCGGTGTTGACGAAGAGCGACTTCTTCAGCGGGCGCGGGAGCCACTCGGCGAGTTTTTTGGCCAGCCGCGCGACGCTCTCGGGAATCATGCCGGAGAACATATGCACGCCGGTATCGGCGCTTTCCTTGATGGCGGCCACGATCGCGGGATGGTTGTGGCCGATGGTGGCGCACATCTGGCCCGACGTGAAATCGAGGATTTCGCGGCCCTCGTCGTCCCTGACGGTGCTGCCCTTGGCCGAGACGAACAGGGTCGGGAACGCGTCGCCACCATAGCGGACCAGAAGCTCGCTGGCGGCCTTCCTCAATTCCTGATCGGCCATGCCGTGGTTTCTCCGTTGGTAAGGGTGATCGTGATATCGCTTTGCGTGGTTGAATGTAGCTTGGCACAAGTTGCGCGGCGGCGCATTTGCACTAAATTGGGGGAAGGTATCCCAAACTGGATGAGTTGCATCGGACGGAGCAGATGAACAATCTGGAGTTCGGCCGCGCGCCGCAGCGCGACGGCAAGATCACATTGCATGGCCCCGATGCCTTCGCGGGCATGCGCAAGGCTGGCCAGCTGGCGGCAGAAGCGCTGGACCTGCTCGTCCCCCACGTGGTCCCCGGCGTGACGACGGCGCGGCTCGACGATCTGGTGTTCGAATTCGCGATGGACCACGGCGCGATCCCGGCGCCGCTCAATTACCGCGGCTTTCCCCGGTCGATCTGCACGTCCGTCAATCATGTCGTGTGCCACGGCATTCCCGGTTCGAAGCCGCTGCGTGAAGGCGATATCGTCAATATCGATGTGACGCTGATCTACGACGGCTGGCATGGCGATACGAGCCGGATGTTCCCGGTCGGGGCGGTGCCCAGGAAGGCCGAGCGGCTGATCGACGTCACGTACGAGGCACTGCTGCTGGGCGTGGCCGCAGTCAAGCCCGGCCACACGACGGGTCATATCGGTGCGGCGATCCAGGCCTTCGCGGAGGCCGAGCGCTGCAGCGTCGTGCGTGACTTCTGCGGGCATGGGCTCGGCCGGGTGTTTCATGACCGGCCCAACATTCTGCACTACGGCGAACGCGGCGAGGGCGTGGTCCTGCAGCCGGGCATGCTGTTCACGATCGAGCCGATGATCAATCTCGGCAAATCGCATGTGAAGATCCTGTCCGACGGCTGGACCGCGGTCACGCGCGATCGCGAGCTGTCGGCGCAGTTCGAGCATACCGTCGGCGTGACGCCAGACGGGTGTGAGGTTTTCACCCATTCGCCCAAGGGATTTCATCGTCCGCCATACAGCTGAGGCCTGTCGCAGCCATGGCACAGCGGGGGCGCGCCGGTGGTGGGGGAGAGGGTGACAGGCCGCAGGCCAGCTTTTTTGAAGCGTCGCCCGGTATCGACGACAAAGCCGGTCACCGCGAGCGGCTGAGGCTCCGGTTTCGCACGGGCGGCGCGGACGCCGTGCCCGATTACGAGCTGCTCGAGATGCTGCTGTTTCGT
>JBKKCB010000348.1:0-3903 GCA_046713545.1 Hyphomicrobiaceae bacterium
TGTGCTCGCACTGGTATCCGCGCGAACGCTGGAGCACCGTTATGAGCTGGGTGTTCGCACTCAGCATGCTTGGCGTCATTCTGGCGGGCACGCCGCTGGCGCTGGCGAGCGAATACATCGGCTGGCGCGCCGCCTTCGCCGGCATGGCCGGTGTTTCCGCGCTCGTCGGAGCCTTGTTTTTCATGCTGGTGCGCGATGATCCGCCGAACTATGCCCAGACTGTGCCTCGGCGCGAAAGCGCGCGCATCGCCGTCGGCGGATATTTCGAGATCCTGCGGCTGCCGGGCCTTCTCCGGATCCTCGGCCTGCAAACCGTCGCCTATGCCGTGATGGCGTCGATCATGGGCCTGTGGGCCGGCCCGTATCTGCATGACGTGCACGGGCTGGATGTCGTGGCGCGCGGCAACGTGCTGATCGCGATGGCCGTCGGCCAGACGATTGGCGTGCTGGCGTTCGGCCCGCTCGACCGGCTCTTCGATACGCGCAAATGGATCGCCGTGGCTGGCGCGAGTGTCACCATTGCCGTGCTGATCGGGCTGGCCGCGCAACCTCAGCCGCCGGCCTGGCTCGCCATCAGTCTGCTGGTCGCGGTGTGTGTGGCCTCATCGTACGGTGTTGTCGTGGTGACGCATGCGCGGGCGTTCTATCCGCCGCACCTCGCTGGGCGCGGCGCCACCACGGCCAACATGGCGCAGCTTATCGGCTGTGCGATGATCCCGCTTGGGACGGGCCTGATCCCGTCGCTGTTTCCGATTTCCGCGAGCGGCTATGCGCCGGTCGCTTATCAGTGGATTTTTGCTACCATTGCCGCGTCGCTGGTGCTCGGCCTTGCCATCTACCTGACGTCGCGGGATGTGAAGCCGAGTGCCGCACCGATGTCTTTTGACCCGGCTGACAAGGATCGGGCCTGCACCGGCCGGTGACATAACAACGCTGAGAGGGGATACGCCATGCGTGAGTGGATGACCGAGGCATCGACACTGCCGCAGGATGGCGCCGCCGGCGCACTGGCTGGCCGCATCTGGCGGCCCGATGTCCAGGGACCGTCCGTCGTTGCCGTGCGTGCTGATGGTGTGCATGACATTTCGCGCCACGCTGCAACCATGCGCGACCTCTGCGAGGCACCCGATCCGGCAAAGGTCGTGCGCGAGGCGAAGGGCGAGCGCATCGGCACGCTCGCCGATATTCTCGCCAACACGCCTGAGCCGGGCCGCGATGCTGAAAAGCCCTGGCTGCTCGCGCCCGTCGATCTGCAGGCCATCAAGGCCGCCGGCGTGACGTTCGCCCGTTCGATGGTCGAACGCGTCATCGAGGAGCAGGCCAAAGGCGCGCCGGAAAAAGCCGAAGCCATCCGCGCCCAGGTGCAGAAGCAGCTCGGCGGCGATCTGCGCAAGCTGAAGCCCGGCTCGCCGCAGGCGCTCGAACTCAAGAAGACGCTGATCGCGGCCGGCGCCTGGTCGCAGTATCTCGAAGTCGGTATCGGCGAGGATGCCGAGATCTTCACGAAAGCCCAGCCGATGTCGGCCGTCGGCCACGGCATGGACGCTGGCCTGCATCCGCGCTCCACCTGGAACAACCCCGAGCCCGAAGTTGTGCTCGTCGTCTCGTCGGCGGGCAGGATCGTCGGCGCCACCCTCGGCAACGACGTCAATCTGCGCGATTTCGAAGGCCGTTCCGCGCTGCTTCTGTCCAAGGCCAAGGACAACAACGCGTCGGCCAGCGTCGGCCCCCTCATTCGCTTCTTCGATGCCACCTTCTCGCTCGACACGGTGCGCCGCATGGACGTCAACCTCGAGGTCGCCGGCCCGGATGGCTTTCGCCTCACTGGCAAATCGTCCATGAGCGAGATCGCCCGCGATCCTGCCGACCTCGTTGCTGAACTCATCGGCAAGACGCACCAATACGCCGACGGTGCCGTCCTCTATCTCGGCACCATGTTTGCGCCGACCGAAGATCGCGGCGACAAGGGCATGGGCTTCACGCACAAGGAAGGCGACATCGTCACCATCCACGCGCGCGAATTGGGAGCGCTCACCAATCGCATGACGCTGGCCGACAAGGCCCAACCTTGGACGTTTGGTGCAGGAGCCTTGATGCGCAATCTGTCCAAGCGCGATCTGATTTGAGGAGTGCGCGATGCTCTTCCTGGTGATTTCCACGCCGCGCCCCGAGCCGCCATCCTCCATGACGCCGAAGCGCAAGGACTATTGGCGCTGGCTGTCTCCGCTACAGCAGGATGGCACCTGCAAGGGCGCGTGGGCGCGCGCCGGGCGTGGCGCCGTCATCCTGTTCGATGTGCCCGACAACGCGGCGCTGCATCGGCTGCTCAACGAATGGGCCGAGATCATCCCGGCCCACTTCGATGTCTACCCGCTCATCGATACCGATCAGGCCAAGGCCTTCCTGAACGGCTGAACAGCGAACCGATCACCCCGCGATCAGGGCCCGAACGGCCGCCGATCACGGCGAAGTGCTCTATCCTCTGCAACTGTTTGGCGTATTTTTCCCGGAGCACGCGCTTGGTGCTACGGCCGCGGGATAACATGATGATCAGCCCCGATGGGCGTCTGCAAAAAAAAGGGAGGGTCCGCAATCATGTCTGAGACCATTACACGTCTGAACCGCCGCGACGTTCTTGCGTCCGTCTCCGGCGTCGCCGCCGCCGGTCTTCTCGGCGTTACTCCGACCGCAGCACTGGCCGCCGCGCCCCTGCAGGGCGTGCTGCGTCCGTCGATCTATCGCTTCAAGCTCGGCGGGTTCGAGATCACCAACATTCTCGACGGCTACGTGCAGCTCAACGGCCCGCATCCGACGTTCGGCAACAATCAGCCGGCCGAAGCGGTGCAGACCTACGCCCAGGCCCATCGCCTGCCGCCCACGCGCTACGAGAACTCCTACACCAACACTGTCGTCAACACCGGCAAGGAGCTCGTGCTCTTCGATACCGGCAACGGTCCCGCGCGCAGCCCGACAGCCGGCAAGCTCGCCGCGTTGCTGGCCACAGCGGGACTACAGCCCGAACAAATCGATGTCGTCGTCATCACGCACGGTCATCTCGACCACATCGGCGGCCTGAGCGAGGGCGACAAGCCGACCTTCCCCAACGCGCGCTACGTCTTCGGCGAAGTCGAGTTCGACTACTGGCGCAAGGGCGAGAACATTGCCGAGGCGCGCAAGGCCAATCGCGAGCAGTTCATGAAAGTTGCAGCCCCGCTGGGCGAGAAAGCGACGTTCATGAAGTCGGAAACCGAGGTCGTCCCCGGCATCCGTGCGGTCGAAGCCTTCGGCCATTCGCCGGGGCACATGGCTTATCACATCGAGAGCGACGGCCGCCGTTTGCTGCTGTGGGCCGACACCACCAATCATTCCGTGATGTCGCTGCAGCAACCCGAGTGGCACGTCAGTTTCGACCACGACAAGGACATGGGCGTCGCAACCCGCAAGAAGGTGCTGGACATGGTGGCCACGGACCAGATCCCGGCCATCGGCTACCACATGCCGTTCCCCGCCGTCGGCTACGTCGAGAAGACCAATGGCGCCTATCGCTGGGTCGCCGCCGCCTACCAGATGAATCTCTGAAGCGCTCTTTGCGAAAAGCGGAACTCCGTTTCCGACAGGACGCATGCCAGCACTTCCCCCCTCTCCCTGTGAAGAATGGGGAGAGGGGACGCGCTGTGCACGTGGCGCCGCTTCACCCCACCCCACAGGTGCCATCTTCTGCCTTCCCCCAAAAAAGCCGCGGCACTGCGTGCCGGATATCGGCCGCGCCGCCGCGTATAGGTGCCTCACTGCCACCATATTTGGCGGGAGCATTGGAACTGGGCGCGAATTGAGTTGTTTGTTTACCGGTCGGCACTTAATTGAAGGCCACGACTTGATGACGTCGGCGAATGAGGAGCGGAT
>JBKKCB010000349.1:0-9390 GCA_046713545.1 Hyphomicrobiaceae bacterium
ATGTTGCGGAACGGGTTTTTGGCACGACTACGGCACAGTCAAAACCGCGCAGGTTGAAAATTGTTGGCAATCAAGGGGATGAGTAATCCAGTGAGTACCCGGATCAGGTTCTAAGGGTGGCAGCGCGGTGTCAGCGCCATCTCAGCCGGCTCCTGCCGGCCCCCCTGGAACGAGCATCAGTGTGCGACGTTCCGCGCCAAGTTGCAAGCACGAGGGCCCAGGTCTCACGCGAAATAAAAAAGGGGACGCCTGCGTGGCGTCCCCTCGAGTTCCAGGCCTGCAACGGCCCCTACTTCTTCTCCGGCCAGTAGTGGTTGGCGGCGAAGTCGTAGTTGGGCTGCACGGCGCGGCGCGTCGGGACAACCTTGGCGGCGTAGTCGCGCTGGCTGGAATAGACCTTCTTGAAGAAGGGGTTCTTGGCCTCTTCCTCCTTGGCGATCTGGTCCCAGGCTTCGAGCGTCTTCTTCAGGATGTCGTCGGGCGTGCGCTCGACATTGACCTTGTGCACCTCCTTCATATCCCTCAACGCATCGGCGTTGAGCTTGTTGATGAGTGCGAAGTGCCGATAGGTCGACTCCACGGCCGCCGAGTCGATGATCTGACGCAGATCCGGTCCCAGCTTGTTATAGATGTCGGCATTGATGAGCAGCTCGAGCACCGTCGCCGGCTCGTGCGTCGACGGCATGTAGAAGTACTTCCAGACCGTGTGGAAACCAATGGCCATGTCTTCCGCCGGACCGACCCACTCGCCGCACTCGATCACGCCACGTTCAGCAGCCGGGATGATTTCACCGCCAGCCATGTTGACCGGCGACAAACCAGCCTTCGCATACACCTCGGCCGTGAGACCGGTCTGGCGGCACTTGCGCCCCTTCAGATCTTCCCAGCTCTTGACCGGCTTGGCGAACCAGCCGAGCACCTGATTGTTGACCGCGGTCAGGGGAAGCGGAATGACGTTACGCTTGAGCTCGACCTGATACAGCTCCTTCCACAGCTCCAGTCCGCCGCCCTCATACATCCAGCCCATGAGGTCGACGATATCCATGCCGAAGGGACCGCCGGGCGAGGG
This sequence comes from Hyphomicrobiaceae bacterium, assembly GCA_046713545.1. Lineage (GTDB taxonomy): Bacteria > Pseudomonadota > Alphaproteobacteria > Rhizobiales > Hyphomicrobiaceae > CADEFX01. The sequence goes on from JBKKCB010000349.1 coordinate 1,070, forward strand.
TCCAAACAGCGCCGCGGCGCGATGCTTGCCGACCCAGTAGGCCGCAGCGGTGTGACCGCCGTCGATGACCTGCTTGTGCACGGCGTCGAGCACCTCGAAGGCCGGCACCAGTGTTCCTGCGGGAGCGACTTCGATTTCGAGGCGGCCGCCCGACATGACCTTCACGCGGTTGGCCCAGAATTCGAAATTCTTGTAGTTGTAGCTCGATGCCGGAAAGCTCGCCTGGAAGCGCAGCTTGGTATTCTGGGCGCTCGCAGGGCCGGAAGCCGTAGACGCAACGAGCCCGGCCACCGCTCCGGCGGCGAGCCAACTTCTCAACTTCATGACGTTTCTCTCCCAAATGATACGTTTCACGCAGAGCTTCAGCTGCCCAAGCTCCGCTGCCGGGACCCTAGCATCCGGGACTTTGTCCGGTCAAAGCAACCTTCTGCCGAAGCGGCCATTTCGAAGGCCGCTCCAGCCTGTTGCCAGTCAACGCCTGGGCCGAACGGTCAGGTCGAATAGCGCGTGAAGGCGGTCGTGGTGGCGCGGGCCTTCCAGTCGGTCACGACGGTAACGATCGCGGACTTGCCACCGGCCACGGCCTTCTTGGCACGATCGAGCGCCGGACGGATGTCCTCCGGCTTCTCGACGTACTCGCCATGACCGCCGAAGCACTCGGCGAACTTGTCGTAGCGGGGATAGCCGAGGTCGCGGCCCGGCTTGTTCTTGTCCGGGTCGCCCGTCCAGCCGCCGTTCTGGCTGATGATGACGAGCACTGGCAGGTTGTGCCGCATGACGGTGTCGAACTCCATGGCGTTCATGCCCCAAGAGCCGTCGCCGTGCAGCACGATCACCTGCTTGTCGGGCAAGGCCGCCTTGGCGCCGAGGCCGAAGGGCATGCCGACGCCCATGGTGCCGTAGGCGCCCGAGTTGATGCGGTGGCGCGCCGTGAACTGCGGGATGGCCTGGCGCGCGTAGTTGAGCGTCTCCTGACCGTCGACGCAGAGCACGCAATCACGATCCATGAAGTCGCGCACCTCCTTGCACAGACGCAGGGGATGGATGGGCGACTGGTTGTTGGACAGAGACTGCTCGGCCTCCGCCATCTTCTGCACGTTGCGCGTGCGCAGACGCTCGCGCCAGCCTTCGTAGTTGGCCGGCGTGACCCTGCCCTTGATGGCGTCGGTGAGCTGGCCAAAGGCGATCTTGGCATCGGCGACGACGCCGATGTCGAGCTTGCGCGGCGCCGAGGCGATCTCCACCGGATCGATGTCGATGCGCACGATCTTGGCGGCGGCATTCCAGCGCGGCGGCGCGGCGTTGCCGATGATGTAGTTCATGCGCGTGCCGACGACGAGGATCAGATCAGCGTCCTTGAAGGCGGCGGCGCGCGAGGTGAGGTAGCTGTACTTGTGGTCCTCGGGGATCACGCCGCGGCCTTGCGGCGTCGTGTAGAACGGAATGCCGGCCGCTTCGACGAAGCCCATCATCTCCTTGTCGGCCTCGGACCATTGCACGCCGGAGCCGGTGACAAGCACGGGCTGCTTCGCCTTGGCCAGCAGCTCGACGATGGCTTTTACGTCGGCGGCGTTGGCCGCGGGTCGGGCGCGCTTGGCATAGTCGAAGGGATCAGGATACTCGACCGTCGACTCGTCGATCTCCTGGTAGAGGATGTCGCCGGGGAGATCGAGATAGGTCGGGCCGGTGCGGCCGGTCATGGCCTGCGCGATGGCGAGATGGATGAGCTCCGGGATGCGCTTGGGATGATGCACCCGGTCGGCCCACTTCGTGATCGGCTTGAAGAGGGCGAGCTGGTCGGTGTCCTGGAACGCGCCGCGGTGCCAGGTCGAGACGGGCGCGGCGCCGCCCAGCGCAATGATCGGCGTGCAGTCGGCCCAGGCGTGGGCGACGCCGGTGACGAGGTTCGTGGTCGCGGGACCGGAGGCCGCCATGCAGAAGCCGGGCTTGTTCAGGAGGCGGGAATAGGCGAAGCCCGCAAAGGCGGCGGCCTGCTCGTGGCGCACGTCGATGCCGCGGAGCCCGAGTTTCAGGCAGGCGGATTCCACCGCCAGCATGGGCCCGCCCATGATGTAAAAGAAGTCCGTGACGCCTTCGTGCTTCATCGCCTTCGCGACGATGTCCGATCCGATAGCCATGCGGTTTCCTTTTCCAACTTTGAGTTTGTCCCCTCTCCCCATTCCTTCAATGGGGAGAGGGAGGAGATTTCAGACCACGCCATCCTTCTTGAGCTGGTCGAGATCGCTCTTGCTCAAGCCCAGCCACTCGCCGTAGATGTCCTCGTTGTCGGCGCCGAGCAAAGGCGACGCCTCCACCTTCACGTACGATCCCGACATCTTGACGGGCCAGCCCGGCATCAGGAAATCGCCGCGCGCCGGATGCTTGACCGTGACGAAGATCTCGCGCTCGCGCATGGTGGGATCGCTCGACAGCTCCATGGTGTCGTACACGGCGCCGGCCGGAACACCGGCCTTGCCGAGAAGCTCCATGGCCTCCTTCTTTGAATATTGGATCGTCCAAGGCGCGATCATGGCGTCGACGGCCTCGACATTCTTGATGCGCATCTGCGGCGTGGCGAAGCGCGGATCCTTGATCGCCTCCTCGCGACCGATGATCTTGAGCAGCCGCTCCCACTGCGTGGCGTTGGCGCGGCTGGTGTAGACGTAGATCCAGTCGTTGGAGCCGCCGCCTTTGGTGCGGTAGGTGTCGCTCGGGGCATTGGTGCCGAGGACCACCTGGTTGCCCATGCGGCCGCACGCCTTGCCCTGCATGGCTTGCGCCGCGTAGGCGATGCGGCAGTAGTTGACCATGGCGTCCTGCATGGCGACGCGCACGCGCTGGCCCTTGCCGCTGAACTGGCGCTGATAGAGCGCGCCGAGAATGCCGATGGCGCAATGCAGGCCCGTGCCGGTATCGCCAAGCGTGACGCCCGGCTTGATGGGCTTGCCGTCCGGCTCGCCGGTGATGCTCATGACGCCGCCGGTGGCCTGGCCGATCATGTCGAAGGACAGGAAGTTCTCGTAGGGGCTGCCTTCGCCGAAGCCCTTGACCTGGGCATAGATGATGCGCGGGTTGAGCTTGTTGACCTCTTCGTAGGAGAAGCCGAGGCGTTCGATCACGCCGGGCGCGAAATTCTCCATGAAGATATCGGCCTTGGGGATCATGTCGCGCAGCAGAGCCTTGCCGCGCTCTGCCTTGAGATCCAGCGTCACGCTGCGCTTGTTGGCGTTCAGCAGCATAAAGTAGTGCGAGTCGACGCCGGGCTTGTCGGTGGACGCGTTGCGTCCCTGCTCGCCGCCTTTCGGATTTTCGATCTTGATGACGTCAGCGCCGAGCCACGCCAAAGTTTCGGTGGCAGAAGTGCCCGCTTCAAACTGAGTGAGATCGAGCACTCGCACGCCTGCCAGTGCCGTGCGGCCGGGTTCGGCCGTAGGTTTACCCATTGCTTCGCTCCCTGTAATACCGGCAAGCTTCGTGGCCGGCCCTCCGGCAAAGTTTGCGACGTGGCGGATCGCGTAGCAAGTGGCAACCGCACCGGAGCACGGCATGGCTGCCATGTGCTATGCCTGAGCCAAGCGCGCGTGCTGCGCCGGGGCGCTTCGATCCCGCCAGAATGCCGCCGCAATCGCGGAGCCCTGAATGGATCCCATGACAGTGAACCAGCACGCCATCGCGGAGAGCTACGAGCGCATCAAAAGCTATGTGCGCCGCACACCTCTTATCGACGTCGATGCGGCCGAGCTGGGCCTGCCGCCAGGAGCGCTCACGCTCAAGCTCGAACTGCTGCAGCATTCAGGCTCCTTCAAGGCACGCGGCGCGTTTGCCAATCTGACCGGGCACGCGGTTCCCGCAGCGGGTGTCGCGGCGGCATCGGGCGGCAACCACGGTGCGGCCGTCGCCTTCGCGGCGCAAAAGCTCGGCCATGCGGCGCACATCTTCGTGCCGACGATCTCATCGCCGGCCAAGATCGAGCGCATTCGCAGCTACGGCGCCGACCTCGTCGTCGAGGGCAACCGCTACGCGGAGGCGCTGGAGCGCTGCCAGGCGTTCGTTGCGCGGACGGGCGCGCTATCCGTGCACGCCTACGATGCGCCGCTGACGCTGCTGGGCCAGGGCACTGTCGGGTTGGAGCTGGAAAATCAGGCCCCCGATCTCGATACGCTGCTGGTGGCCGTGGGCGGCGGCGGCCTGATCGGAGGCATCGCGGCGTGGTATCAGGGCCGGGTGAAGGTCATCGGCGTGGAGCCCGAAACCGCGGCAACTTTGCACGCAGCGTTGGCAGCAGGATCGCCGGTGGATGTGCCAGTCAGCGGCTTGGCGGCGGATTCTCTTGGGGCCAGCCGGATAGGCGGAATCCCCTTCGACATCGCGCGGGAGCATGTGGCCGGATCGGTGCTCGTCCCCGACGATGCCATTCGCAAGGCGCAGCTTATCCTATGGGACCGGCTGAAGATCACCGCCGAACCGGGTGGCGCTGCCGCGCTTGCAGCGCTGCTTGCCGGAACCTACACGCCCGCGCGCGACGAACGCGTCGGCGTTCTGATCTGCGGCGGCAACACGACGGCGGTCGATTTCAATCGCTAGAGTCTTTCCAGTTTAGATCGAACCACCTCTCCCCCTGCGTTCCCGGACGCCGCGCATGCGAAGCCTGCGCGGTGATCCGGGATCTTCACACGTCTCGATCAATGCGCAGCGCTCGCCTCGCCGGCGGGAAAGGCCCCGGCTGATTGGCGCGGACGCGGCCGAGCCGCGCTCGCGCCATCGCCGGGGACGCAGCTCAGAAAGAATTGGCTTCTGCCGAAGGGCTCTAAGCGGCCGCCATCACGCGTCGCGCGCTATCCACCCAGGCCTTGACCTTCTCGATGTCAGGCGGCATGCCATCGCGCAGCACGCGCTGGCCGTCGCTGCTGGTCGCAAAGGCCAGGACGGCGGCACAGATCTGCGCCGCGTCGGCTTCCGCCATGGCATCCGGCGTGCGGTATCCCGCGCCGACCAGCAATTGCGCGCCGGTGCCGCGCAGGCCCGGAATGGTGCAGACAAGGCGTGCCTGATCCTGCCAGTCGATGACGGTTTGCTCGGTGATGTGGCGGTCATCGAGCCGCGCGGCGAGCGCAATCGGGTGGGCCTTCAGCAGATCATCGACGCAATCGATACCGGCGGCATTCAACCTTTCCGCTGTCTTGGGACCAATGGATGGCGCATCCACCACGTCCTGTTCGAGTGTGAGATAAATTTTCGGACCGTCGTCTGCGAACGTCTTCAACATGCGGCCCAAGCCGCCTGATGCGACCGGCGGGACTGAAGGTTCGGACTTGGCCGGCGCCGGCGTGGCCTCGGGCTTGGCAAGGTCTGCAGACGGTTTGCGAAAGGAAAGGACCTGCGGGACAGATGCGGCCGGCTGGGAGGATGCCTCGTCGAGGGATCGCTTCTTGCGCTCGACCGTCGTTTCCACTTTCGCGCGAGGATGAAAAATGAACTTGGCGGCAGCGTCCGGCGCCTTGCGGTGGGCCAGGACCTCCGATGCGTGGAGATCGCGCACCGCGCGGTCGTCTTCCGGCAGGTTCTTCTCGACCGTGCCCGTCGCGCGCAGCTCGTCATACATGAGTTCGACGACACGCCGGTCCTCACCGTCCGCGAGCTTTTTGGTGATGACCTTCGCAGGAATCTGCAGCGTCGCGATGACGGTCTCGAGGCTCAGGGACACGTCCGGAGGCGGCACGTTGGCCTCATCGATGGCGCGCGTCAGCACGGCTCCGTGCACGGTCGCGGCCAAAGCCAGCAGCTCGGCGACAATCCGGCGCGAAACGACGTCGAGGCCCGACGGCGGGTCGCTCACGCCGCGATGGATGTCGTAATGGGCGATCAGCTTTTCGTAGTGCTGGTTGGCGCGTGTCGCGCAGTCGCAAATGAGGACTTCGAGCCAGTTTGGCGCCGAGGAGATGGTGAGCACGGGCGGCTGCAACTCGCGCGCGGCCAACGCTTTGAGATCATCGTAGGACTTGGACATGCTCCACTCGGCGGCGCGATGAATGTTGTTTTCCGCCTCCGACTGCGCCGTGTGGAAGGGCTGGATCGGATCGGTGACGTAGTGGCTGAGCACCCCGCCGCAATAGACCGCCGTCGGCCAGTCCTGGCGTTGCAGCGCGTCCACGAGATGCATGTACCAGCTGCGCGCTTTTGCGGGCGCGCCGCCCCAGAAATCGTCACGCACGTGCAGCACGTGGTTCTTGAAGTCCTTGAATTCGTCGTCCGGGGCCTTGGCGCCCTGCAGATAGACCGTTGCGTGTTTCAGGAACACCCGCCGCCAGGCTTCCGCACCCTCGCACTCCAGGTGGTGCAACGCATCGAGCGCCAGCTTGTGATGCGTGCCTTTGGCATGAGCGGCATACAGGACGCGAAAGAGCAGGGTCATCGGCCAATCTCGCGGTTGCGGCTGCGCGGACGAACGGTCGCACTGCCATGCCTCATAGGCCGAGTCGGCAGCCTGACGAAACCCACGCACACAAAGGAACCTGTGGGCGTGTGCGCGTCGGCTGCAGGGGTGGTGTGCAGCGCCAACGGCTGCTTTGGCGGCGGGTGTGAGCCATGCTACGCACGGTCAACCCGCGCCTCCTGCAACAAGACCGGCCCTGATGGACTACCTCTGGATTGTTTCGAGCATTGCCGCGGCCTTCTTCCAGTCGCTGCGGCTGGGGGCCCTGAAGCAGCTCAACCAGACCCTGTCGATCACGGCCACCAGTTATGTGCGGATTTTGTTCACCCTCCCGTTCCTGACGGTCTATCTGCTCGGTGTATGCCTCGTGACGGGGGAGCCGCTGCCCGCGGCGCATGCGAAGTTCCTGATCTGCACCTGCATCGCCGCGCTCGGACAGTTCGTCGGCACGGTCGTGCTGGTGCGTCTGTTCCAGATGGGCAATTTCGCGGTCGGCACGATGCTGCAGAAGACCGATGTGTTGATGACCGCGGTTATCGGCTCGGTGTTCTTCTCGGAGGTGATCTCGGCCGGCGGCTGGATCGCCATTCTCGTGACCGCGGGAGGCGTTATCCTGATTTCGGCCGGCCGGCTACCACGCGCAGCCAAGCAGACGGCGCGTGCCAGCCTCGGCGAAATACTGTTTGGGCCTGCAACACGCATCGGCCTGCTGACCGGAGCGCTGTTCGGCCTGTCGTATCTGTTTCTGCGCGAAGCCATCCTGGCGCTCGATCCCGCCAACAGCGCCCTGATGCGCTCGGCGTTCGCGGGCTTCGCGATGACGACGTGGTCGTTCCTGATCGTCGGGGTCTGGTTCGTACTGTTCGAGCGGCAGGCGCTGCGCAAGATCCACGGGTTTTACGGACTCTGCGTGTTCCTCGGGCTCACCAGTGCGCTTGGCACCATCTTCTGGTTCTTCGCGTCGGCGCTCGCCAACGCCGCCTATGTGGCGGCCGTCGCGCAGGTGCAGATCGTGTTCACGCTCGCCATCTCGTGGTTCTATTTCGGCGAGCGCATCGGCAAGCTCGAGTTCGCCGGCATGGTCGTGATCCTGGCCGGGCTGGTGCTGTTCCGTACGGTCTGAGGCTCTAGCGCCCCTCGCGCCACCACGCGAGCGTGATGAAGAACAGCAGCGCGGCCAGCGCCAGCAGCCCCGTGAACATCGGCGTCAGCTTGACGCCGCGCGTCACGAAGGCCTCGCGGTCCCTCAAGCCCATCCAGCCCGAGCCCGACAGCACGCGCGCATTGGCGAGCATGGAGACGCGCGGCACATCGACGGCAGACAGCGATACGCCCGATAGCAAGCCACCTCCGCGCGTCCAGAACATGCCGCCGCCGGTGGCTTCGACCAGCGGCTTCATCTTGTCTTCCGTGGCCGTCACCTCGCTCATCTCGCGCGCGTCTTCGAGGCCCGCATGCGCGACGGCCGTGAGCTGGCCCGTCGGACTGTTGGACTGCATCTTGTAGAGGCCCGGCACTTTGACATCGATGGATGTCCGCCACACGCCGAGACCCGACTTCTCCAGCGTGACCTCCGACGTCTCGCCGCCAGGCGCAGACACCGTCACCGGCGAGACGGTCTCCTCCATGGAGCGGCGTTCGATCGTGACGTTCAGGCCTTTCGCGGAGGCGATCAGCCGTTCTTCCTCGAGATCGGGCTCCTTCATGAGCCAGTGGGCCAGCCGGCGCAGCAGATCCGTGTGCGGGCCGCCGCCGTCATAGCCGCGCGCCCAGAGCCAGGCGTGATCCGACAGCAGGAGCGCCACCCGTCCACGCCCCATGCGATCGAGCTGCAGCAAGGGCTTGTCTTCCGCACCGCGCATCAGGGTCCGGCCGCGGACAGGAGAGG
>JBKKCB010000350.1:0-17970 GCA_046713545.1 Hyphomicrobiaceae bacterium
GCTCTCCTCCGCCAAGGAGACCGAGATCAACCTGCCCTTCATCACCGCCGATGCCTCCGGGCCGAAGCACCTGGTGATGAAGCTGACCCGGGCGAAGCTCGAGGGCTTGGTGGATGACCTGATCCAGCGCACGATCGAGCCCTGCCGGGAGGCCCTGAAGGATGCCGGGATTACCGCCAAAGAGGTCGACGAGGTGATCCTGGTCGGCGGCATGACCCGCATGCCGAAGGTGGCCGAGGCGGTGAAGGACTTCTTCGGCAAGGACCCCGCCCGCAACGTCAATCCGGACGAGGTCGTGGCGATCGGCGCCGCCATCCAGGGCGGCGTGCTGAAGGGCGACGTCAAGGACGTGCTGCTGCTGGACGTGACACCGCTCTCGCTCGGCATCGAGACGCTCGGCGGCGTGTTCACGCGCCTGATCGACCGCAACACGACCATTCCGACCAAGAAGAGCCAGGTGTTCTCGACGGCCGAGGATGGTCAGCGTGCCGTGACGATCAATGTCTATCAGGGCGAGCGTGAAATGGCCGGCGACAACAAGATGCTCGGCCGCTTCGATCTGGACGGCATTGCACCGGCGCCACGCGGCATGCCGCAAATCGAGGTGACGTTCGACATCGACGCAAACGGCATCGTGCACGTTTCGGCCAAGGACAAGAAGACCAGCAAGGAGCAGTCGATCCGCATCCAGGCTTCGGGCGGTCTGAATGACGCCGAGATCAAGCGGATGAGCGAGGAGGCCGAGCGCTTCAAGGACGAGGACAAGAAGAAGCGCGAGCTCGTCGAAGCGCGCAATCATGCCGACCAGCTGACAGCGCAGATCGAAAAGGATCTGAAGGAGAACGGCGACAAGGTCGGTGCCGAGGACAAGACGGCGATCGAGACTGCATTGACGGCGGTCAAAGATGCCATGAAGGGAGACGACGCGGAAAAGATCAAGTCGTCCACGCAAGCGCTCATGCAGGCCTCGATGAAACTCGGCGAGGCCATCTATGCCTCCGGCAAGCAGAATGCCGAGGGCGGCGATGCCGGGCCTGACGCCGGCTCGCAAGGCGGCGGCCAGGGTGGAGACAACGTGGTCGATGCGCAGTTCGAAGAGGTCAAGGACGACAAGAAGAAATCGGCCTGACCTCGGGGTGTGAAATGACAGCCCTCGCTCTGCTCGGTGAGACTGGCGGATTTGCTCGACGGGGAGCAAATTTTCGCCAGATCGAGAGCAAAGCGGGGGCTCTGTATGTCCAGAGTGCGATCGTTTCGCATGGAAGCACGATCGGCTTCCATGCGTTCGCGCGTAGCGCGGCTCCGCCGCGATGCGTGAATCGCACTCGAAGTTTATGAGATAGAGCAGGATACACGTTTCGGCCGAGGCGCCTACCGTAAGGCAAGGTGATTCAATCCGAAACGATCCTGCTCTAGCGGACGAATTTGATCGCTTCGACCGGTGGGTTCGGGGACGAGATTGGAAGCCGTTTACATGGCGAAACGTGACTATTACGAGATCCTCGGTCTCGCGCGCGGGGCAAGCGACCAGGACATCAAATCCGCCTTTCGCAGAATGGCGAAGGAACACCATCCCGACAGAAATGCCGGGGAGAAGGCATCGGAACAGAAGTTCAAGGAGCTCAACGAGGCTTACGAGGTCCTGAAGGACCCGCAGAAGCGAGCCGCCTACGACCAGTTCGGCCACGCCGCGTTCGAAGGCGGCCGAGGCGGTCCGGGAGGCTTCGGACCCGATTTCGCCAGCTCCATGTCGGACATCTTCGACGATCTGTTCGGAGAGTTCATGGGTGGCCGCCGTGGTGGCGGCGGTGGCGGACGCGGGCCAAGATCATCGGGCCGCGAGCGCGGTGCCGACATTCGCTACAACATGGACATCACGCTGCAGGAGGCGTTTTCCGGCAAGCAGGCGCAGATCCGCGTGCCCACCAGCATCGGCTGCGAAACCTGCTCCGGCACAGGCGCGAAAGTGGGGACGAAGCCGACGTCGTGCCCGACCTGCGGCGGCGCGGGAAAAGTGCGCGCCAGCCAGGGCTTCTTCACGATCGAGCGCACCTGCCCGTCGTGCCACGGACGCGGCGAGTTCATCGAGGATCCGTGTCCGGCGTGCTCGGGTGTGGGGCGGATCAACCGCGAGCGGACGCTGGCGGTCAACATTCCGGCGGGTGTCGAGGATGGGACGCGCATTCGCCTTGCCGGTGAGGGCGAAGCAGGACTGCGCGGCGGGCCGACCGGCGATCTCTACATATTTCTGTCCATCAAGCCGCATGAGTTCTTTCAGCGCGACGGCGCCGATATTTTCTGTCGCGTGCCGATCGCCATGACCACGGCGGCGCTCGGCGGCAACATCGACGTGCCGACGGTCGATGGCGGACGCATTCGCATGCCGGTGCCGGGCGGGACCGAGACCGGCAAGCAGTTCCGGCTCAAGAACAAGGGCATGCCGGTGCTGCGCTCGAAGGCGCAAGGCGACATGTACATCGAGGTCGACGTCGAAACGCCGAAGAATCTCAGCCGCCGCCAGCGCGAGCTGCTGGAACAGTTTGCGCAAGAGTCGAATACAGACACCAATCCCGCCTCCGACGGCTTCTTCAGCAAGGTGAAGGAGTTCTTCGAAGGCAAGGCTGGATGAGGCCAGACCGATGAAGGGCGTTACACCGCGCGACCGCCTGTTCGTTGCGCTCGACGTGCCGAGCGTGGACCACGCGCGCAAGCTGGTCGCGCGCCTGGGCGATACGGTCGATTGCTACAAGGTGGGGCTCGAGCTTCTGTTCGGCGGCGGGCTGGAGTTCGCGCAGGGCCTGAAGGCGGCGGGGCGGACCGTATTCCTCGACTTCAAGCTGCTGGATATCGGCAATACCGTTGAAAAAGCGGCGGCCAACATCGCCCGTTTGGGTTTCGACTACCTGACGGTGCATGGGGTGGATGAAAAAACCCTGGCGGCTGCCGTCAAGGGTCGCGGGCCGAGCAAGCTCAAGCTGCTGGCGGTGACGGTGCTGACGAGCCTCGACGCTGCCGATCTGGAGCAGCAGGGGATCAAGGGCATGAGCCCGGTGGATCTCGTCGTGCATCGCGCGAAGCTCGCGCAGCGCGCAGGCTTCGACGGCGTGGTCGCGTCGGGGCAGGAAGCGGTGCTGGTCCGCCAGGCCGTGGGCAAAGAGTTTCTGGTCGTGACACCGGGCATCCGCCCGGCCGGAGCCGCCGAAGGCGATCAGGCGCGCGTCATGACGCCTGCTGCCGCGATCGCTGCCGGCGCCAGCCACTTGGTCATTGGGCGACCGATTACGCAGGCGGCCGATCCGAAGGCTGCGGCGCAGGACATTCTCAATGAGATGGCCTCCGCCTGACACTCAGAAGCGCGACACCTCGACTTCCTTGGACGTGATGAACTCGAGCAGGGCCGGCTGGCCTTTCTCGGTGGCGGCGATGCCGCGCTTGATGGCGGGAACGATGTCGGACACCTTCTCGATGCGCTCGCCATAGCCGCCGAGCGCGCGGGCGAACGCGGCATAGTCGCCCGAGATGTCGGTGGAACGATACTTCTCCGTCGATACCGGCATGACCTTGAGCTCGATGGCCATGCTGAAGTTGTTGAGCAGGATCGAGAGGATCGGGATCTTCTCGCGGGCCGCCGTCTCGAAATCCATGCCCGTGAAGCCGATCGCTGCATCGCCCCACACGTTCATGCAGAGTTTGTCGGGCTTAGCGAGCTTGGCGCCCATGGCGAGGCCCAGGCCGTAACCGAGCTGGGTGGTCTTGCCCCAGCCCAGATAGGACAGCGGCGTGGTCGGCTTCCAGAACGGCGAGAGCTGGTCGCGCGGGCTGCCGGCATCGTGCGTGATGATGGTGTTGGCGACATCGACGGTGTGCTGCAGGTCCCAGAGCACACGGTAGGGATTGAGCGGCTCGCTGTTGGACGTGAGCTTGGGCATCCACTTGGCGAGCCACGGCTCGTAGGCTTCACGGATCGCGGCCGCGACTTTGCGGGGATCGCGGGGACTCTTGCCCTCGACGCGGTGCACCTCCTCGATGAGCGCGGCGAGAACGAGCTTGGAGTCGCCGAGCACGCCCAGCGTGCACGGCACATCCTTGTCGAGATCCATTGGGTCGAGCGTGGCGTGGATGACGGTCTTGCCGGTCGGAATCTTCACGGCGAAATTGCTCTCGGTGAAGCTGCAGCCGACACCCAGGATCAGGTCCGCCTCGCGCAGGAAATGATGCACCGATCCGGGCATGGCGAGGCCGCCGGAACCGAGCGACAGGGGATGCGTTTCTGGGAATGCGCTCTTGCCTTCGAGACTGGTGGTGACGGGGATGGCGAGCAGCTCGGCCAGCTCCTTGAGCTCGCTCCAGGCCTCGGCCCAGTGCACGCCCTGGCCGGCATAGAGCACGGGGCGCTTGGCCTTCACGAGCATCTGCGCGGCCTCGCGGATGGCGACAGGATCAGGTCCCGAGCGTGCCGGCCGCGGCGGGGTGTAGTCGAGGGCGTCGATCTCCTCGTTGAAGACATCGACCGGCACTTCCACGAGCACCGGGCCGCCACGGCCGGACTTCAGCCGCGCGAACGCGCGCCGGAGCACGACGGGGATTTCCTTGGCCGAGGTGATGGGCTCGGCGGACTTGGTGATGGAGGCCATGCTGACGCTGGCGTTGTAGTTGCGCTGAATCCAAGCCATGCGGCGGGCATAGCCCATGGGCATCACCAGGATGGGGACGCTCTCGCTGTAGGCCTGCGCCACGCCGCCGTAGGCGTTCTCGGTGCCCGGCCCGTGCTGCATGCAGAAGACGCCGAGCTTCTTGCCGCTGGTGACGCGTGAGATGGCATCAGCCATGTGTAGCCCCGTGCGCTCCTGGCGCACGATGATCGGGCGAATGCCGGCAGCCGCGCCGCGCTCGAGGATGTGGTTCACCGGATAGCCGATGATCCACTCGACGCCTTCACGCTTGAGGATTTCGGAAATCGCATCGGCGGTTTTCATGGACGTCTCCTCCGGCAGCTCGTTTTGAGGCATGCAAGCACGACGCCGGCAAAACGCCAAGCGCGTCCTGCCTTGCGGGGAGATCCTCAACGATCCGGGCAGACACGCGGAGAAATCTGGAGGACTACTTGCCCGCCAGCTCGTCCTTCACCTCATCGCACTTGTTGTCGATGAAGTCGTTGATGTCCTCGACGACGGTGCTCTGGAGGACATTGAAGGTGTTGTCGGTGGCCGTCGCGGTCCACATGGCGCCTTTGACGAGAGTCGGGGCTTCGATCGTCCCCCAGTTGAGGGTCGCCTTGGTCGCCTTGCCCTTCTCAAAGCGCACCTTGGGCGTGAAATCGAACTTGATTTCGGCGTTGCCGTCCTTTTCGCGCTCGACCTCGCAGACGACCTTGTGCTTGTCGAGCGTTGCCTCGTAAGCGGGCTCGGTCATGGCCTTGATGAGTGTTTCGCGCTTGAGGTTGATGGGCGCGGTGCACTTCACGCGGCCCCAAGGCCAGGACACCTTGGCCTTCTCCACCATGTTGCTGAGCTGCTCCTTGCGCCAGCTCTTGATCACGGCGCAGGAGATGTCGCCGCCATCGGGCTTGCGATTGCGGAAGACGGCGCAGATGGCCACCTTGCAGGACTTGCGCGCCTCGCGCTCCTGCAGCTCTTCCGGCGTCAGGTCCTCGACCTTCACCCCGGTACTGGGCGATTTGGGATCCTGGGCAGCAGCCGGAAGGGCCCAGCAGCCGAGCGCTGCGACAAGAATCATCGAGCTGAAGCGACACTGGGTCATGATTGCTTCCCGCCACCGTTTGCCGTGGTTGCCACCGTTTGCCATGGTTAAGGAGTATCATGCTGGGAAACTTTCGCGGCAATGTGACAGTCGGCGGCAGCCGCTTGAAGTTGGTATGCCGGCCCCCATATGTTCCCGTGTGAAGGCTATCCGGCGCCTGATGGCGGGGCCGGCGCAGGCAGATGCCCGCAGGGGTCTGCAATGCGAAATTCAAAGGCCAAGGTCGCTTACGAAAGGACTTTGCCATGTCTCGAATGTCTTTGCTGTCCAGCCCCCTGCTGCTTGGTTTCGAGGAGATGGAACGTCTCATCGACCGCGCGGGAAAAAATGGCGGCGATGGTTATCCGCCCTACAACATCGAGCGCATTACCGGGGCGGAGGGCCGCATGGAACTCTTGCGGATCACGCTCGCGGTCGCGGGGTTCACACGCGACCAGATCGAGATCGTCGTCGATGACAAGCAGCTCATCATTCGCGGCAAGCAGGATGACGAGACATCGCGCGTCTACCTGCATCGGGGAATCGCCGCCCGTCAGTTTCAGCGCACGTTCGTGCTGGCCGATGGAATCGAGGTCAAGACCGCGGATCTGGAGAACGGATTGCTATCCGTCGATCTCATCAAGCGGGAACCCGAACGGCAGCTTCAGCGCATCGAAATCGGACGGAAAACTCGCGCCTGAGTCCTTTGGGTAACAGGCCCCGCGTTCGAATCAAGTGACAATGGGCCCACGTTTTGCGCCGCGATGGAACAAAAAAGGCGTTCCAAGCGTAAATTTGCAACGACGTGCCGTGGGCTGCCAACAAGGAGTAGCGTCATGGAACAGAGAGTGAAGCGCGCGAAGCGCAAGCGGACAGGCGAAGCAGCCGTCGCGCCGATCATCAGCCAGATCGAGCTTGCGCGCCTCGGTGGCGGCCAGGTCGCCTACATCAAGGAGCTCAAGTCGGACGAAGCGCGGCGGATTTTCCCCGCGGTGGAAGGTCTGCCGAGCGGGCTCGATCTCTATTCGCTGCACGCCGCCGACGGCACTCCCATTGCGCTGACGGATACACGCCAGGCTGCGATCAGCCACGCCATGGGCGATGAACTCGAGATCGCCAGCGTTCACTGACAGCCAACCGAACGAATTGACGGCCCGCATGTCGCAAGACAGCGGGCCGTTTGCATTGAAGGGGACGAGCGACGTTGCGCTACCCCTTCTTCTTGGGCGGCTTCTCCGCCTTGGCCTTGCGCTTGATGTCCTGCCCGTGCGCACGCTCGTATGTTTGGATATCCTCGAACTTGCCCGCGTTGTCACGAACGGCATACAGCTTCTTGCCCGCGGTACTCCGGTGCGTGGTCCTTTTCGCTGCCATGCGACCTCTCCCTGGCTGAACGGCACGAGGGTGCCGAGACTGCGAGATGGCACGCTCTTTGGAGAGCGCGCACATCGAGCAGAGCACGAATGCTATCTCGATTCGAGGATCGTTCGAAGTCTACGCGGCTTTGTGCACGCAGGCAGGATCAGCGACGCCCGCCGCGGAAGACTGGCCGGCGGGGAGCCGTGCTCGATGGCTGCGGCGCGCGCGTATCCTTGTGTCGAAAATTGATCCGCCCCTTGGTGAGGTCGTATGGCGTCATCTCGACGGTGACGCGATCCCCCGCAAGAATTCGGATGCGGTTCTTTTTCATGCGCCCCGACGTGTAGGCAATGACCTCGTGTCCATTCTCGAGCTGAACACGGCAGCGCGCGTCGGGCAGGACTTCGGCCACGACGCCCTCGAACTCAAGCATCTCTTCTTTCGCCATGCGGCTTTCCTGGCTTTCCTCTTTTTCTCTCAGCACTACGCAAAGAAAATGGGGCGGACAAAGCCCGCCCCAATCTCAACCCAGGGAGCGGGGGTCCTTCAAAGGGCCTTCAGGTTGACGGCAGATGACTTGCCGTTCCTGCCGCGCTCCATCTCATAAGTAACCTTCTGGCCTTCGCGCAGACCCTGCAGACCTGCGCGTTCAACGGCCGAGATGTGCACGAAAACGTCGTTCCCACCCTCGTCCGGCTGAATAAAACCATAACCCTTTTGGGTGTTGAACCACTTCACGGTACCAGTCGCCATCTGGTCAGTCTCCATAGCTCCCTTTGGCCGCGGGCGGAATTACCGGCGACCATCAAATCACGCTGATGGAGTGATAACAGAGGCTCAGCGCTGCAGCGCTGTCGTGTAGTGCGCACCATAGCGAGTTCGACGGCGACTTTATGAGCCTCTTTGAACGCGAATGCAAGACGCAGAACACTCGGAATTCAAGGCATAATACTATCATTTGCAGCTGTCGACAGTCGACTGACAGTGCCTTTTCTTCGTCTCGTCATGGTCTACTTGCGTTTCAGCCCCCTGACCGCCAGTACAATCTCGCCCATGATTGAAATGGCGACTTCAGCCGGCGTTTGCGCACCGATGTCGAGCCCGATCGGCGCCTTGATGCGGGCCATCTGAGCCTCGGTGATCCCGGCGGCCTTGAGGCGCTCCGCACGTTTGGCGTGATTGCGCGAGCTGCCAAGCGCACCGATGTAGAGGCAGTCGGACTGGACGGCCAGCTTGAGCGCTTCATCGTCGATGTGGCCGACGTGAGCGAGCGCGACCACGGCCGTATAGGGGTCCAAACCAAGCTTGGGGAGGGCATCCTGCGGCCATTCGGTCAGCAAATTCACGTCCGGAAACCGGTCCGCCGACGCAAATGCCGTCCGCGGATCAACGACGATCACCTCATAGGCTGCCAGTCGGGCAAGCTGGGTCAATATCTGGCCGATGTGCGTCGCGCCGATGACAAGGATGCGCGCCGGAGGCACCAGCGCGTGCAGAAAAACGGCACCGTCGGGCGTCTCCTTCAGCTGGCTCTTGGCCGTGTGAAAGCGCTCGGCAATGTCTTGCGGCAGGTTCTCGTCGCTGCGTTCGAAGACTTCCTTGCGGCCATCGGCCAGATGCGTCCGCACGACGAGGCCGCGCCGGGTCTCGCCGGCGGCAACGGCACGATCGAGCAGATCGGCGCCGCCGTTCCTGGCCTCGATGCGCTCGACGAACACCTGCACCTGGCCGCCGCACGGCAGGCCCGCGCGCCAGGCGGTCTCGTCGGCGACACCGAACGTCAGCGTCTTGGGCTGGCCGCTGGCGAGAATGTCTTCGGCCTCCAGGATGACCTCGCCCTCGATGCACCCGCCCGAGACCGAGCCCTGGAAATTGCCGTCAGCGGCAACGGCCATCTGGCCGCCGACGGGCACGGGGGCGGACCCCCAGGTGTCAACCACGGTCGCGATGGCGACGCGGCCGTCGCGGGCGAGCCATGTGCGGGCGGCGGTGAGGACATCGACCTCTCGGGCAGACGCGGGAGCGGACTGAGTTTCGGCCATTGCGCGCGATCCTCATGTGAAGCTGTCAAATAGTGGTCGGGCGCGATCAAACTCCAGGACGGGGCCCAACACAAGGGCGGCGTCGCGGGTGCATGGCAGCCTCTGCAGGCGTGCGTTCAGGCGTTCACGGGGGACCGTTTGGCCCCGCGGATCATCAGGGCGAGCGGAATCGCGGCCAGGGACGCGAACGTGTAGAGCATGAAGGCGTTGAGATAGCCGATCAGGGCCGCCTGCCGGTTGATCTCGACGGCAAGCTTGGCAAGGCCCGGAATGGTCTCGACGCTCCAACTGCCGATCACCCAGGGCAGATCGAGGGTCCGGTTGAAGGGCGAGACGTTCTCGGTGAGGCGGCTGTAGTTGGCGCCGGTGGCGCGCACGATCTCGGCTACGCTGAGCGAGATGAAGAAGCTGGAGCCGATGTTGCGCATGAGGTGGAAGACCGCCATGGCCTCGGCGCGCGAGGCGATCGGCAAGGTGCGCGTCGCGGCGAGCGACATGGGCACCCAGATGATGCCGATGGCGAAGCCCTGCAGGAACCCGTTGGCGGCGAGCACCGGCGTGCTCACATCCAGATTGATGCTGCTGAGCCAGAGGCCCGACAGCGCCTGGATGGCAAAACCCGTCACGACGCCGACGCGGGGATCGAACCTGGCAACCCAGTTCGACAGGAAGAACCCGGCGACAGCACCGATGCCGCGCCAACTGATGATGAAGCCGACCAGCGTGTCGGGATAGCCCGAGTGGGCCTGCAGCAATTGCGGCAGCAGCACCATCGGCGTGAAGTTGAGCATGCCGAAGATCGTGACCAATGCCAGGCCGACGGCGTAGTTGCGATCCGTCAAGAGCTTGAGATCGAGAAACGGCCGGGACGCAGTCATGCTGTGGGCGACAAATAGATAGAGCGACAGGGCCGATAGAAGCGTGGCGCCCAGAATGAGATTGGAGTCATACCAGTCGAGACGCTGACCGCGCGACAGCACGATCTGAGCGAGAGCAAGGGCGGTGGCCAACGCCAGAAACCCGGTCCAATCGAGTTGCACCTTGTTCCCGGGCGTATCGCGGGGCAGCGCCAGGCGGAAGCCCGCGAACGCGGCGATGCCGAACGGCACGGTGAGATAGAACACCCAGCGCCAGCTCCAGAGCTCCGCGATGTAGCCGCCCAGCGCCGGACCAAGCACGGGGCCCGCCATGTTGGCAACGCCGAAGACGGAGATGGCCAAGCCGTGCTGATAGCGGGGAAAGATGTTGAGCAGAATCGTTTGCCCAAGCGGAACGAGCGCGGCGCCGCCTCCGCCCTGCACGACGCGCCAGAGGACCAGGCTTTCGAGCGATGTCGCCAGGCCGCAGAGCAACGTGCCCGCGGTGAAGGTGGCCATGCTCCAGACCATGACATTGCGGCTGCCGAAGCGCGCCACCAGCCAGCCCGTCATCGGCGTAACGACGGCGGTAGCCAGGATGTTGAACGTCACGGTCCAGGCGATCTCGTCGGGGGTCGCCGACATGGCGCCCTGCATCTGCGGCTGCAGGCCCGATGCGATCAGGACGGTCGCGTTGTAGACGGTGGAGCCCAGCACGACGGCCGCCAGGATGATCCACCGGCGCATCACCGACACTTTGACGATCGGGTCGTCGCCATCGGCGGTGGTGCTCGTCATTCGCGTGGGCTCTAGCTTGGATGGCCGCATCAGGGCAAGGCGTAGAGCATACCGCAACAACGCCGCGTGAGCTTGGCGGCTATCGGCCGCTCAGGGACGGGCTGTTGACGAACACAACGGATACTGTCCGCCGCGAACTCCGCTGCAGCTACTGCCCGGGAGCGAACACGCGCCGATGCCAGTTCTCGTCCTGAACCGGCGCCGGCTGAGCCTGCGGGACCGCATTGGGAAGCGCGCCACCCAGAAACACGGGCGGGTTCTGCGTATAGGCCGCGCGCGGATTATCGCCGGGCCACACCAGCTTCTGCTGTGACTGCGGTCCTTGCGCCACCACGGGCGGACCTGACGACACGGTGGCGTCCGGCTGTACCGGGCGCGCTTTTCGCACGGGCTTGGATGATTGGACCGGCTCGGGCCGCGAGACGGCGGATCTGACCTGAGTCTGCCTGGCCGGCTTGGGCGTTTCGATCCGGGGACGCGCTGTCCGCGCCGCCTGGGATTTGGACGGGACGGGAGTTCGGGTTGCGGATGCTGCGGGCTTGTCCTGCGCCGACAGGGCCGGCTTGGCGGTCCCGCGATCCCTGGCAACGATGGGAGCGGAATGGGCGCCGGCCGCATTGTCTTCTACAGCAGCAACGATCACCAGAGTGGTCCGCACGCTCGATAAGACGTGACCTTCGGGCGTGCGCAGCTCCAGCGTGAGGGGATAGCGCCCAACCGGCCCGCGCGCCGCATCCACCTCGACAGAACTCAGCAGATCGGGACGCACCATCCACAACTGCGTGTTGATCCTGACGCCGTCCGACAGCTGAACGGCCTCGGGCAATCCACCGATGAGGGCGAGGGTCTCGGGCTTCAACGCATCCACATCGTCGACACGCACGGCAAGACGCACGTGCTGGCCAACCTGCAGTTCGACGATTTCTTCATCGGCGACGAGATGGGCAGTGAGCTCGTGACCTGCGGCAGCAGACTCTGCCTCCGACTGCGTCAGCGATGGGCGTGCAGCAGAGGTTAGCTGCTCGAAACGCGCCAACGTGCCGGCAGCCTGGGATCCTCCCGGAGAGGGCAGAACGAACGTATGGCCGCCGATCAGCCATGCCGAGACACCAATGACGAGGGTCCCGATCAACACGCCTGCAACAAAGGCGGCATGCGGATTGCGCGACCGCAGCCATGCCAAAGCGGCCGACGACCCGCCGGGGTGCGGCTTCCACTGAACTGCCGGGGTGCGATCTTTTTCGGCCCGCTGCGCCTGCGGCGCATCCGGCTGCATTGCCTTTCGGCGCGAAACCCGCCCAAGCAAGCTCCGCCATTCTGCGCGAATAGCCATGACTCTCCACCTGACTGAGGAGCGGAGAGAAACTCCCCTGAGGTGACATCAGTGTGGCGGCGCAGCAATTGTCAACGCGGGGGATACCGGCATGGTTAGCGGGCGCAATTGCGACAGTCACCCCAAGCTGATGAGCTTGCCCTGGATCTGCAGGCGGCAGCTGTCGATATTGTGCACGATCTCGTCGATGCGGCTGAGGTCCCCGGCAATGTCGCCGGCATCGCGCGCAGGCTTTGGCGGCACGAAAACGGCGACCACCGCCGACACGGCCCGGACCAGCTTCTTTTTGGGATCAAAGACGTTCCAAAGCGTGGATCTGGGGCGCTCGGCACGTTCCCGGCGCCGGCGCATGGATCTCTGCTGACGCAACAATGAGCGTTTGAGGTGCGCCAGTTCCTTCTTCTTATGGCTCAACTCCTTCATTGCGGCCTTGGCCTCCGCCGAGGACGTGACGGTGACGAGGACCTCGGTGCCTTCGATTTTCATGAAACGCGTCGGAGACAGCTGCATTGAGGGTTCTCGAGCGGGCGGGTTGCGCAGGTCGGGTGTACCGCGCTGGCCCGACAGATTGCGTTAGCGGTGTCTTCAAGACAAATCGTTCGTCGCGAAGCCGGCCGCGCGGACGATGGCATTCCTCTTTCCTCCGAGGGAGGCCGCGTCTATAGGCTCGGCACAGATGTCCGCAACCCACCCCTCGCCCCCACAGCCGTTCTCCTCGCGCCGCGGTTTTCTGATCGCCTGTGGTCTGGCGCTCAGCGTGGCCGTCGTCAACAGCTTTGCGCGATTTGCCTACGCGCTGATCCTGCCCGCCATGCGGGAGGATCTGGCGTGGAGCTACACGCAGGCGGGCTCCCTCAATACCATCAACGCCGTGGGATATCTGGTCGGCTCGTATATCGCATTTCGCACGGTGCGCCGCTGGGGATCGAAGCGGCCGTTCATCGCCGGACTGTGGGTGACGACGGTGGCCGTGCTGCTGACTGGCCTCACGCGTGACTTCTCTCTGATCGCGGCGATGCGGTTCATCACCGGCATTTCGTGTGCGTACGTGTTCGTGACCGGCGGCGTGCTGGCGGCAAGCGTGTTCCCCGACAACGCACGCAACGCGACGGCCATCGCCATTTTCTTCGGTGGCGGCGGGGCCGGCATGCTGGTGTCCGGCGCGGTGCTGCCGTGGATGTTTGCCAGCGGCGGCGATCAGATCTGGCCGCAGGCGTGGATCGCCCTCGGCCTCCTGTCGTTTGCCGGCAGCGCGCTGGCGACGCTGGCAGCCCTGCCGACCTCGCCGCCGCCGGCCCAGGGTGCGCCGCATCCGTGGCGGAAACTGCCGCTGCTGGCGATGTTCCTCGCCTATGGCTGCTTTGCGCTTGGCTACTTCGCCTACATGACCTTCATCGTCGCCTGGATGCGGCAGCACGGTTTCGGACCTGTCGAAGTGGCCGCCGTGTGGTGCCTGCTCGGCATCGCGACGCTGGTGGCACCGCGCGTCTGGGGACGAGCCATGGCGGGTTGGAGCGGCGGACGCGCGCTGGCGGGCATCTTGGTGACGATCGGCATCGGCGCGGCGCTGCCCGTACTGCACTCGTCGCTGGCGGCCATGCTGCTGTCGGCGGCGTCGTTTGGCATGTTTTTCATGGTGCCGGCCTCGGTCACGGCCTTCGTCAAGAAGGCGCTGGCACCGGCGGTCTGGGGAGAGGCGCTGGCCGCCTTCACGCTGGTGTTCTCAGTGCTGCAATGCGTGGGTCCGTTCGCGACGGGCGTGCTGGCGGACATGACGGGCAGCCTCGCGACCGGGCTTGGGGCCTCAGCCGCCGTGATCCTGCTGGGCGCCGCGCTGGCTCTGCTGCAGCGTGAGCAGAAGGCCTGACACGGCCTTGATTTAGCTCGATTTATTAACGACTCCACCCTCATCATTCCGTCAACATTGCGCCTCGTCTCCGCCGCACGACTCAGGCAGATTCAACCTTAAGGAGAATCTGTCATGCTAGATACAACCATTAAAGCCTATGCAACACGACATCTCGGAGCCTCGGCTCTGGCTGCGGCGCTGGCCGCAATCCTGGCTCTATCCATCGCCGGCGGCAGCCGCCTCGATGCCCGGCCCAACGTGGCGCCCGCGGGCAACGTGAGCGGTGTCGCGACTGTCATCGATGGCGACACGATCGCGATCGGCGAGGCGCGCATCCGGCTCGAGGGCATCGATGCGCCGGAAGCCGCACAAATGTGCGGCCGGCGCTGGTTCGGGACATGGGCCTGCGGGCGGGCCGCCGCCGACGAGCTGGCCAAGCTCACCGAGCGCCAGACCGTGACCTGCGAGAACAAGGGCGTCGACAAGTACGACCGCATGCTCGGCGTCTGTTTCGTGAATGGCGTCGACATCAACGCCGAAATGGTGCGCCGGGGCTTCGCCTGGGCCTTCGTCAAGTATTCGACGACCTATGCGGCCGTGGAGGGCGAAGCGAAGGCACGCAAGGCGGGCGTGTGGCAGGGCGATGCCCAGCCGCCCTGGGAATTCCGGCACAGCCGCTGGACGAGCGTGGAGACCAATGCGCCGGCAGGATGCGCCATCAAGGGCAACATCACCAAGAACGGACGCATCTATCACATGCCGTGGAGCCCCTGGTACGACCAGATCAAGATCGAGACCGACAAGGGCAAGCGCTGGTTCTGCTCGGAGGCCGAAGCGGTCGCGGCCGGATGGCGGCCGGTGCAGGTGCATTGACGACGGCAGTCAGCCAGGCAGCGTGCGGCCTTGCCGCAACGCACGGCCGCACCCATTTGCAACACCCAGCGCCCTGCTAGCGTCCAGCCCGTCCGAGCCGGGCCGGTCGGCGTTCCGAGCGGACGTTTTTGGGGAGGGAATTCATGCGGCCGCGTCGCTGCGTGCTGTCTTGCGTGTGCGCGACCGTCTTTCTGTCTGCCGCTGCGTATCCGGTGCCAGCTCAGGAACATTCACTCCGCCCGCTCGAGATCATTGTGCCCTGGGGCCAGAGCGGCGGAGCCGACAGGGTTGCGCGCAAGATCGCAAAACTGATCGAGCCGGATCTTGGGCCTGTGCGCGTCACCAATGTTCCGGGCGCGAGCGGGCAAAAGGGTCTGGCTTACCTGAAGGCTGCCCCCGCAGACGGCCGGACGCTTGCCATCCTGACAGGGGATACGTTCAGCGTGCTGGCGACCCGCCAGACGGACGTGCGCCTCGACAACCTCGTTCCCGTCGCCATTCTGATGCGTCAGCCATCGGCCTTTCTCGTGAACGAAAACGGCCGGTTCAAAAGCTGGAATGACGTGGTGGCCGCTGCCAAAGCCGCAAACGTGCGCGTCGCCATCGCCGGTCCGAGCCAGGTCGACGAGCTGACGGTGAATTATTTCGTCAGACAAGGATTGCGACTGGTCTCGGTGCCGTTCGCAAAACCGGGGGAACGCCATCGCGCCATTCTGGGCGGCTACGCCGACGTGCTGTATGAACAGGTCGGCGACGTGCGAACCTTCGTCGACAACATGCAGATCCGACCGGTGCTGCTGTTCTCGCGCGAGCGCGATCCGCGCCTGAAGGACGTGCCCGCTTCAGGCGAACTGGGCTTCGATGTCGCGCTGCCTCAGTTCCGCGCCCTGGTGGTCAGGACGGAAACGGACCCGCGTGCCATCGCGAAACTCCGGACTGTCGTCGCCGACGCCATCAAAGCTCCGGACTACGCGGCGTTCCTCGAAGAGCAGTACGCCAATGCCGAGGTTATTCTGACGTCCGAGGCGGCCGACGCGTTTCTGCGCGACGAGCTGGCCCGCCTCAAGACACTCGCTGCAGCACAGGACGCGATGGTCGGCCGGTAACCGGCCAACCATAAGCCTCAGATTCAGCTGCGGGCCGGCGGATATTTCACGGTGCAGCCGTAGGGCCTCGTCGATGCAGACTTGACGGGCGTTCCGCTCTTCATCGCGTCCAGTGCTTCGCGCACGTAGTTGCGGGCAGCCTTGACGTCGGCGGCATTGGCCGTCGGCTTGTCGTCGATCGCGCCCATGTAGGCGAGCTTGCCTTCAGGATCGATGACGAACATGTGCGGCGTGGTCCTGGCCTCGTAGAGCCGTCCGACGGTGCCATCGGGGTCCAGGAGAACGCTCGCCGGAGCCGCATTGCGGTCGGCGGTCAGCTTGTCGGCTTCCAGCGCATTGACGTGGCCCTGCATGCCGGGCGCGGACGACGCAACCGTGAGCCAGACGATGCCATCCTTGGCCGCGTCTTTCTGCAGCGACTGCATGTTGCCAGTCTCGTAGTGCTTCACCGTGTAGGGGCACAGATGGTTGGTCCATTCCAGCACGACCGTCTTGCCGCGCAGGCTCGACAGCTTGATCTCCTTGCCGGTCGAATCGCGCGCGGTGAATTCAGGGGCCGGCTTGCCGGGCTGTACCTCGGCCAGCACGGCGGGAGCGCCCGAAAGCGCAAAGCCGATGGCCAGCGCGGGCGCGAGCATGCGTCGTGTTGCAATCAAGAAGCTTGGCATCATGATATTACTCCGGTCCGCATATCGGGGCTGGTCTGGCGAAAGCTTGGCGATACATTGCGCCAAGCAACAATCAACTCCGCGTGAGCAGCGGCAACCACGGCCCTTTGATCCGCGTCAGCCGCACGTTACACTCAAAGCCATTCTAAACTCCGGTCATCTGGCAATCTCATGGCGAACATCAATGCGGGCCGCTTCACCACGCGGCCCGAAATAACCGGAACGTTCGGCGTTTGCGCAACGACGCACTGGATCGCGACGGCGGTCGGCATGTCGATGCTGGAACGCGGCGGCAATGCGTTCGATGCCGGCGTCGCGGCCGCATTCACGCTGCAGGTGGTGGAACCGCATCTGTGCGGCCCGGGCGGCGACGTGCCCGTGATCGTCTGGGACAAGCGCAAGGGCAAGCCCGAGGTCATCTGCGGCCAGGGGCCAGCGCCTGCGGGGGCCACGATCAAGCACTATCGCGATCATCTCGGGCTCGACATGATCCCCGGAACCGGGCTTCTCCCGGCGTGCATTCCGGGCACGTTCGAGACGTTCATGATGGTGCTGCGCGACTACGGCACCATGAGCCTCAGGGACGTGCTGGAACCGGCCCTGGGATACGCCACCGGCGGGCATCCCATCGTGGAGCGCGCGTGCGCGACCATCGAGACGGTCAAGGGACTGTTCCAGGAGCATTGGCCGACGTCAGCGGCCGTTTATCTTCCGCACGGCGGCGTTCCGAAGGCCGGCACATTGTTCCGCAATCCGCAGCACGCGGAGACGTACCAGCGCATCCTGAAAGAGGCCGAAGCCGGCGGCGGCACTCGCGAGGCACAGATCGAGCGCGCCCGCGCCGCGTGGAGCAAAGGCTTTGTCGCCGAGGCCATCGACGGGTTCTGCCGCACCTACGAGGTGATGGATGTCTCGGGCCGCCGCCACAAGGGCGTACTCACGGCCGACGACATGGCGGGCTGGCTGCCGACGATCGAGGCGCCGCTGAGCTACGCCTATGGCAAGTATGAGGTGCTGAAACCGGGCCCGTGGACGCAAGGTCCGGTGCTGCTGCAGATGCTGGCGATCCTGAAGGGCTTCGATCTCGACGCGCTCGACCCGACCGATCCGGATTTCATCCATCTGTGGATCGAGGCGGCGAAACTCGCCTATGCCGACCGCGAGGCGTTCTACGGCGATCCGAAGTTCGCCAAGGTGCCGATGGAGACGCTGCTGTCGGAGCGCTACAATTCCGATCGCCGCCGGCAGATCGGCGTGTTCGCGTCCATGGACCAGTTGCCGGGCAAGATCGACGGCTACGACGGCCGCGTCATCGTCAAGGGCACGGCCGACAACCGCATGGCGGT
>JBKKCB010000351.1:0-5001 GCA_046713545.1 Hyphomicrobiaceae bacterium
TTCGCGCCGACACGGAAAATTTCACGCGACTGGATATCGGCATCATGGGCTCGTGCCATTTCGCGGGCCTCATGCTCGGCTGCCTGCTGTGGCCGCGTATCATTGCGGCCGTGGGGCATATTCGCGCGTTCTCCGCCCTGACAGCGATTGCCACCATTACGCCTCTGGCGCAGGCGATCTGGCCGATCCCTGTTGTGTGGTGGGGGCTGCGGGGCTTGAACGGTCTCGCTTTTGCCGGCCTCTTCATGGTGATTGAAAGCTGGCTCAACAGCTCGTCCAGCGCCGAAACACGCGGCCGCGTCCTTGCGGCCTACACAATCCTCAATCTGACCGTAGTGACTGTCGGAATGCAGCTCGTCGTGGCCGGCGAACCAACGAGCTTCGAACTTTTTACGCTGGTTGCGATCTTGTATTCTCTCGCCGCCGTACCCGTCGCGCTGACGCCTGCGGGCGCGCCAGCAGCACCCCGCGCGGTCAAGCTGCGGCTCGGCTGGCTGATTTCGGTCTCGCCGGCGGCGGTCCTCGGATGCTTTGGCACCGGCCTTGCGAATGCAAGTTTCTGGACGCTCAGTCCGATCTACGCCACAGGCGCCGGGATGCGCGCGCAGGATGCCGCGCTGTTCCTGACGGCGGCCGTTCTCGGGGGAGCACTGAGCCAGTGGCCCGTTGGATGGCTGTCGGACAGGATCGGGCGGCGCCCCATGGCGATGATCGTCTGCATCAGCGCAGCTGTAGCAGGGCTCGGCCTCTATGCCGCCAGCACGGAATCAAGATCCATCGTTCTGCCGCTCGGGGCGTTTTATGGCGCTGCCGCCTTCACCGTTTATACGCTGTGTGTCGCCCATGCCAACGATCTGGTGCACAAGAAGCGCGCTGTCGAAGTCTCGAGCGGCCTGCTCCTGGTCTTTTCGATGGGCGCGATCATCGGCCCGCTGATCGCCTCATTCATGATGCGTGAACTGGGGCACGGGGCCTTGTTCCTGCATTCTGCCATGGCGCATCTGGCCATCGCCCTGATGATGATCCTGCGCGTCCAGCAGCGACCCAAACTGCCGGTCGAACGCAACGAGCCGTTCGTTTCCGTGCCCAAAACAACCCCGGCCGTGTTCGATCTCGATCCCCGCGGCGAGCGTCAAGGGGAGTCCGATCAAGAAGATGCCGCACCCTCCACCCTGGCCGGGTCGGGAGAGCGACATCAGAACATGCCGCCCCTCTTGCCCACACGAAGCAACGCCTGATAAGGCGATGTTGTGAATGACAAACACGGGCGCGACAATCATGCTGCGCGCCCTGGAATGATGGTTGCTGGGAGTTCTAGCCGGATGGCGAAAGACAAGAACCTATACGCACTGCTCGAATCTCAGTTCCGCTCCGCAGGCGACGCGCCGGCATTCGTAGTCCCCGGGGGTCGCACGGTCACGTACAAGGCGCTTTCGGACGACGTCGGCCGCATGGCCAATGCTTTGACGAAACTCGGCGTGAAACCCGGCGACCGGGTGATGGCGCAGGTCGAGAAGTCGATCGAGAACGTAATCCTGTATCTGGCGACGCTGAAGGCCGGCGCCGTTTTCAACCCGCTCAACACCGCCTACATGCCGGCAGAGCTCGAATACTTCATCGACGACGCCGAACCGACCGTCATCGTCATGCCGATGGAGCGGCTGGCCAAGATCGAAGGCACGGCGGCCGTCAAGAAGGTTGCCGCGCGGCTGACGATGGAGGCCGACGGCTCCGGCTCTATGCTCGACCTGGCGAAACAGCAGCCTGCCGCCCACGATACCGTTGTCCGCAGCGACGACGATCTGGCCTGCCTGCTGTACACGTCCGGCACGACGGGACGCTCCAAGGGCGCCATGCTCACGCATGAAAACCTTGCATCCAACGCCAAAGTCCTGCACGCCACCTGGCAGTTCCAAAAAGGCGACGTGCTGCTGCACGCACTGCCGATCTTCCACACGCATGGCCTCTTCGTTGCCCTGCACACAGCCTTTCTCAATGCATCGAAGATCCATTGGCTCACGCGGTTCGATCTCGATACCGTTCTGAAGCTGCTGCCGCAGTCGACGATCATGATGGGCGTGCCGACCTTCTACACGCGCCTTCTCGGCGCGGCGTCCTTCACGAAAGACCATTGCAGCAAGATGCGCCTTTTCATTTCGGGCTCGGCACCATTGCTGGCCGAGACGCATCAGGAATTCGAAGCGCGGACCGGGCAGCGCATCCTCGAGCGCTACGGGATGACCGAGGCCGGAATGATCACATCGAACCCCTATGCCAACGAGGGGCGCATTGCTGGATCGGTCGGCTATGCGCTGCCTGGAATAGAACTCAGAACCGCTTCGGAAAATGGGCGCATCCTCTCGGCCGGCGACGTGGGTGTGCTCGAGATGCGTGGCCCCAACCTTTTCAAGGGCTACTGGCGCAACCCGGAGAAAACCAAAGAGGAGTTTCGCGACGACGGCTTCTTCATCACCGGCGATCTAGCGACCATAGATGCGGACGGGCGCGTGACGATCGTCGGGCGGGCCAAGGATCTCATCATCTCGGGCGGCTTCAACGTTTATCCGAAGGAAATCGAGACGGAAATCAACCTTCTACCGGGCGTCGCCGAGTCTGCGGTACTTGGCGTGCCGCATCCCGATTTCGGCGAGGGCGTGATTGCGGTCGTCACCGCGACACCCGGAGCAAGCCTGCCCGGCGAGGAGCAGATGATCGGAGTGCTCGCGGAGCGGCTTGCCAAGTTCAAACTCCCGAAGCGGGTGTTCGTCATGCAGGAGCTGCCGCGCAATGCCATGGGCAAGGTGCAGAAGGCAGACTTGCGCAACCGCTACAGCGATCTCTTCAAGACGTGAACGGCAACAATCGCGTCACGCATATTTCCGCTCGTCGGCTATGACGAGACCGGCGTTGGGGAGACTCCCCGGCGGGACGAGTTCCACCTCGCCCTTCAGCTTTGTGAGATCCTGCAGAACTTTTGCAAGTGCGGAGGCGAGATCTGCGTCGGCACTGGCCGATTCCGCGCGCAGCGTCATGGTGTCCTGCTCGCCGGTGCGGCCGACCACCAGCCGAACCCGCCCGAGGGCCGGGTGACGCTTGGCGATTTCCGCGATGTGCTCGGGGTGCACGAACATACCCTTGACCTTGGTCGTCTGGTCGGCTCGGCCGAGCCAGCCCTTGATCCGCGTATTGGTGCGGCCGCACGGGCTACGTCCCTGCAGAACGGCGGACAAATCACCTGTCGCAAGCCGGATCATCGGATAGTCGCGGTTGAATGTGGTGACGACCACCTCCCCCACCTCGCCGTCCGCAAGCGGATCACCAGTCCCGGGCCGCACGATTTCCAGAATCACGCCCTCATCGACGATCATGCCTTCCAGGGCCTGGCTTTCATAAGCGATGATGCCGAGGTCGGCAGTGGCATACGTCTGATAGGTGGCGATGCCACGCTGCTTGTATTCGGCGCGCAACGACGGAAACAGCGCACCGCCACCCACAAGTGCTTTCTTGATGGACGATACGTCCTTGCGGCTTTCCTTGGCCTTGTCGAGCAGGATCTTCAGATAGTCCGGCACACCCACGTAGGCCGAAGGCTTCAAATGCTGAATGGCTTCGAGTTGCTGCTCGGTGTTGCCCGGGCCGGCGGCCACCACCGTGCAGCCGAGAGCACGTGCTCCGGCATCCAGAATCCATCCGCCCGGGGTCAGATGATAGGCAAAGGTGTTGTGAACAATATCGCCACGGCGGAAACCAGCGGCGTAAAGGGCCCGCGCGGTTCGCCACCAATCCTCTCCGAGCCCTTCTGGCTCGAAAATCGGGCCTGGCGACATGAAGATGCGGCCAAGCGAACCGGTCTCGGACGTTGCGAGGCCTCCAAAGGGAGGACGTGCGCCCTGCAAATCCTTGAGCGACGCCTTGCGCAAAATGGGCAGCTGCGCCAGTGCGTCTCGCGAGGATACGGATGCCGGGTCTACGCCATGCAGATGCTCGGCCCATCCGGGCGCCTTTGCCATGGCCCTGCGAACAAGATCGGGGAGCAATGCGAACAACGACTGTTCGCGTGCCTCGGGATCTCGGGTTTCAAGTTGGTCGAAGTGATCGGCTGTCATTTCTGTAGCGGGCCTTCCTGCAGGCGAGAGAGCGTGCTCAGCCAAGACCACAAACTTCCGCCTCACGCAAGCCAGCGCTTGCGCCTCTTGTATTGCTTGACCTCGCGGAAGGACTTCCGCTCGCCGCCGGCAATACCCAGGTAGAACTCCTTGACGTCGGCGTTTTCCCGCAGTTCCGCCGCGTTACCGTCGAGCACGACGCGGCCGTTTTCGAGAATATAACCGTAGGTCGCGTGTTTCAGCGCCATGTTGGTGTTCTGCTCGGCCAGCAGCACGGATACGCCCTGCTCGGCATTCAGCCGCTTCACGATCTCGAAGATTTCTTCGACGAGCTGCGGCGCGAGCCCCATGGACGGTTCATCGAGCAGGACCATCGTCGGGCGGGACATGAGCGCGCGCCCGATAGCGGTCATCTGCTGCTCGCCACCGGAAATGTATCCCGAGAGCGAGCTGCGCCGTTCCTTGAGACGCGGAAAATAACCATAGACCATGTCCACATCGGCGGCGATGGCGCCCCGCCCGTCCCGCCGCGTAAAGGCACCGGTCAGCAGGTTCTCCTCGACCGTCAGATGGCCGAAGCAATGCCTGCCCTCCATCACCTGAATGCAGCCACGGCGAACAAGAGCATTGGGGGTCAGGCCATCGACGCGTTCACCCTTGAATTCGATCGCGCCCTTGGTCACTTCGCCCCGCTCGGACCGGATGAGGTTTGAGATCGATTTGAGCGTCGTCGATTTGCCCGCACCGTTGGCACCAAGAAGCGCCACTATTCCGCCCTGCTTCACTTCCAGCGATACACCCTTCAGCACAAGGATGACGTGGTCGTAGATGACCTCGATGTTCTTTATGGCGAGGATGGGCTTGGCCATCTCCGGCTTGGCTGTGGGCTCAGCAG
>JBKKCB010000352.1:0-7156 GCA_046713545.1 Hyphomicrobiaceae bacterium
CGGCCGAGGACCGGGCCTCGACTGAAACACTTTCAACCATCTTCCTGCGCGCGCCCACGGGCGACATGGTGCAACTCTCCAACATCGTCAGGGTCCGCGAGGCGGTCGCGGCCAAGGAGCTCAAGCGTTTCAATCAGCTCCGCTCCGTGACGATCTCCGCCAACCTCGCGCCGGGCTATGCCCTCGGCGATGGCCTGGCGTTCCTCGAACAGACGGCGCGCGAGGTCTTGCCGGAGGCGGTGCTGACCGACGTCAATGGGCAAAGCCGCGAGTTCCGCGCGTCGGGACAAAGCCTTGCGATGGTGTTTCTCCTGGCCCTAGGCTTCATCTATCTCGTTCTGGCAGCGCAGTTCGAAAGCTTCCGCGATCCGCTCATCATCCTGGTTACCGTTCCGCTGTCGATGACAGGCGCCCTCGGCGTGCTTTGGCTGGCAGGCGGCACGCTCAATGTGTTTTCGCAGATCGGCCTCGTGACCCTGGTGGGGCTCATCACGAAGCACGGCATTCTCATCGTGGAGTTTGCCAACCAGCTTCAGGAACAGGGCCGCTCCCGTCTCGATGCGGTCATCGAGGCGGCGGGCCTGCGGCTGCGGCCCATTCTGATGACGACAGGCGCCATGGTGCTTGGCGCTCTGCCGCTGGCACTCGCGAGTGGCGCAGGCGCGGAAAGCCGGCAGCAGATCGGCTGGGTGATCGTGGGCGGCATGAGCTTTGGCACGCTGCTCACGCTGTTTGTCATCCCCGCCGTCTACACCTTCCGCGGCACCGTACATGCCGCCCAGCCGCGCGGGGCGTTGGCAGCACCTGCACCATCCCCGGCTGAATAATGGGCCCGCCTCTCACAGGCTCCCGGACCGAATGAGTGGGCGCCCGGTCAGAAGCCCACCGTCCACGACCACGCACTCGCCTGTAATAAAGTCTGCGGCGTCCGACACCAGGAAGGCCACCGTGTTGGCGATGTTGGGCGCCTTGCCCGGGCGGCCAAGCGGTATCAGCGTAATCATCTGCTGCTTATAGGCCTGCGAGACCTGATCATCGCGCACCTCGATGAATCCGGGCGCGACCGCATTGACGCGAATATTATGCGGACCGAGTTCCTGCGCCATCGACTTCGTCAGCATGACGACGCCGGCCTTGGATGCACTGTAGTGCGCAGCGCCGACACGAGCCGAAAAGCCGGCCGTAGAGGCGAGGTTGACGATCGCGCCGCCGCCGCCCGCCGCAACGCGCTGTCTCCCGAACGCCTGGCTGCAGAGAAACGGCCCCTTGAGATTGACGTCCAGCACCCTGTCCCAGGCGGCCTCGGGCATATCGAGCAGCGCATGGTCGGGATAGATGCCGGCGTTATTCACGAGCGCGGTCGGCACGCCGAGGTCGGCCGCGACTGCATCGAAGGCGGTGGTCACCTCCGCGGAGTTGCTCACGTCCAGCCGATAAGCCTTGGCGGACTTTCCCGCCGGATCGAGAGAGGCCGCCACTTTGGCGGCCTCCTTGTCGTCGACGTCGGCGAGTGCGACGGCGTAGCCTTGGCCATGCAGCGTTTCAGCGATGGCGCGGCCCAGGCTGCGTGCTGCCCCGGTCACCACTGCTACGGGGCGTTTCGTTGAGACCATGTGTCGTCCTGCAGTGAGAGCTTGGTTGCGACGGCGCGGTTAGTTGGCGGCGATCTCACGCGTCCACCGCTGCGTCCACTGCGGCCGCACCGTCGTGACGAAATCCCAGTCGGCTGGCTTCAGCCGCTCGAGGTCCTTGACCGGAAGCTTGTCGGCAACTTCGGGCGCCAGCTTCACATTGCGGTTCACGGGCGCGAGGTAGGTATGCTGGGCATTGGCGGCCTGCGCCGCGTCGCTCAGCACGAAATCAACGTACT
Source organism: Hyphomicrobiaceae bacterium (assembly GCA_046713545.1). Classification (GTDB taxonomy): domain Bacteria; phylum Pseudomonadota; class Alphaproteobacteria; order Rhizobiales; family Hyphomicrobiaceae; genus CADEFX01. The sequence continues at coordinate 1,871 of JBKKCB010000352.1, forward strand.
TGAGGGCCGCCTCGGTGTTCTTCGATCCTTTGGCGATCCCGATCGTGGAGTCGATGATGTAGGCGCCCTCCTTCGGCACCGTCCACCCCAACGGCGCACCGCCGTCCATCGCCGCCTGCGCACGGTCGCTCGTCCAGCTCGACATCGCCACATCGCCCTGCGTGAAGAGTTGCGCGAGCTGCGCATGCTGCGTGTAGAAGGTCAGGATGTTGGGCTTGAGCTTCTTGATCAGTTCGAATCCCGAATCCGTATTCTTGACGTTGCCGCCGGTCATATCGGCGGCGGTCAGGAGGAAGAACGAGCCGTGCGACGTCGCGATATCGGGCACCGCGATCTTGCTCTTGTACGCCGGCTCCCAGAGCACCATCCAAGACTCCGGCTTCTGCTTGACCTGATCCTTGTGCCAGACGAGCGCCTGCGCCACGTACATGAACTTGGTGTAGGCGTCGCCCTTCACCCGGAACTGCGGATAGAGCGTCTCAATATTGGGCACCTTGGCGGCGGCAAGCGGCTCGTACAGCCCCTCGGCGTTGCCCTGCGCGGCACCCACCTCATCCATCATGATGACGTCGATCTTCACGTCGTTCTTCTGCGCGCGCATCAGGGCGATGGTCTGCTGCGTGAGGCCCGTAGCGATCTTCACCTTGATCCCGGGATTGGCCTTCTCGAACGGCTCGATGACCGATTTCTTCCAGCCCTGCTCGAACGAGCCGCCGTAGACGATGACCGTCAGCTCGGTCTGCGCCTGTGCGGTTGTCGAAAGCAGCACGCCGGCCAGCCCGGCCACGATGCTCAATACTGTTCGCCTGATGTTCATTGCACGTCCCTTTCTCGCCCAGTTACTCATAGTGACAGCAGCCGGCTATCCTCCGGCCGCCACGATAGCGCAACGCCGTCGCCCACAACACGAATCTCACTTCCCGACCGATCCTGCTGATGAATCAAGAACGTTTCTCCAGAGGCCAGCGTGACGGCATATTCGATCAAGCCGCCAAGCTTGGTGACCCGGGTCACCGTGCCGGACAGGGCATCTTGCGCAGAGGCATCAGCCAGCTCGACCTTCTCGGGACGCACGGCGAGCACCGCTTCCAGATCATTTCCTGGGCCGGGCGAAGAGCAAGGGAGCTCCAATCCGCTTTTCGAAACGAAGCGCCCGCCGGCCATGCGGCCGTCGATCAGATTGCTCGTGCCGATGAAATCCGCCACGAATCGCGTGCGGGGGTGGTCATAGATCTCGGCGGGAGTACCGATCTGGTCGATGCGTCCCTTGTTCATGACGGCAATGCGATCGGCGATGGTCATCGCTTCTTCCTGGTCGTGCGTGACGAACAGTGACGTGATGCCGACCTCCTTCTGGAGCTGGCGGATTTCGTGGCGCATCTGCACGCGCAATTTGGCATCGAGGTTCGACAGCGGCTCGTCGAACAGGAGCAGCTTGGGTTTGAGCGCCAGGACGCGCGCCAGCGCGACGCGCTGCTGCTGGCCACCGGACAGTTGCTTGGGGTATCGCTCACCAAACCCCGTCAATCCGACGAGATCGAGCGCCGCTCCCACTTTCGGCGCGATCTCGGCGCTCGGCATGCCTCGGGCGACCAGCCCGAAGGCAACGTTGCGATTGACGGTCATATGCGGAAACAGGGCATAGCTCTGGAACACCATGCCCATGTCGCGATGATTGGGCTTCAGGTCGGTGATATCGCTGCCGCGCACCAGGATCTCGCCGGCCGTCGGCTGGATGAACCCGGCCACCATGCGCAGCGTGGTCGTCTTGCCGCAACCTGACGGCCCGAGGAACGCCACAAGCTCGCCCGCCTCGACGGCCAAGTTCACATCGTCCACGGCGGTTGTCGTGCCGTACGTCTTGGTCAAATGCCTGAGTTCGAGGTCGGTCATCCTAGTGCTTTACAGAGAGGAAGCGGGCGTAGACGGGCACACCGATCAGCATCCACATCACGATCAGCATCGTCGAGATGGCGGAGATCGTCGGATCACTTGAAAATTCCACGTACGTGTAGATCCGCACCGGCAACGTCGTCATGTCCGGACCGGCCAGAAACAGCGTGACGACCAGCTCGTCGAACGAAATGATGAAGGCGAACACGGCGCCAGCCAGAACCCCGGGCCGTATCAGCGGCAGCGTGACCTGCAGAAACGTCCGCCACCATCCCGCCCCGAGGTTGCGAGCCGCCTCCTCCACCGCCGGATCGAACTCGGCAAGGCTCGCCATCACCAGCCGGATCACGAACGGTGTCGTCAGTACGCTGTGCGCGATAACGAGCCCGGTGAAGCTGCCTGACAGGCCCACCTGACTGTAGAACACCAGCAGCGCCAGCCCCAGCACGATGGTCGGAAAAAGGATCGGCGACAGCATGAAGGCGGAGATCGCTTCGCGCCCCGTGAACCTAAAGCGCGTAAGGGATAGAGCGCTGAACGTGCCGAGCACGGTTGCAACCGCTGTGCTCGACAGCGCGAGCAGCGTACTGCGCTGTATGGCATCGGTGAATTCCGGCATGCCGAGAAAGCGCTGAAACCACTGCAGCGTGAAACCTTGCGGCGGAAATACCGGATACGCCGTCGTCGTAAAGGCTGTCGCCACCACCACGATAACCGGCGCCAGGAGGTACAGGAGGATCAGCATGTTGACGGCGATGAGCATCAGACTGCTCTCGCAAAACGAGAGCCAATGTACGATAGCACGGCCAGCAGCACGATCAGCGTGGCCAGCAGCACGAAGGCGATCGCAGCGCCAAACGGCCAGTTCAGCAAGGCAATGCCCTGCTGGTAGATGGTGGTCGACATCACCGGCACGCGCGGGCCGCCAATCAGGGCAGGCGTCACGTAGGCGCTGATGGCCAGGGTAAAGACGAGGACCGATCCGGAAATGACGCCGGGCATGGACAGCGGCAACGTGATTTGAAGGAAGATTCGCACCGCCCCGGCGCCCAGATTGCGCGCGGCGTCATAAAGCTGCCTGTCGATGTTGAGCAGGGCCGCATCGAGCGCCAGCACCATGAACGGCAGCAGCACCTCCGCCAGCGCGATGACGATGCCAAGTTCGTTGTACATCAGCCGGACCGGGCCGCTGAGAAGCCCGAGATTGATCAGGCTCTTGTTCAAGAAGCCGTTGTTCGACAGCAGGATCATCCAGCCGAAGGTCCGCACCACTGCGCTGGTGAGCAGCGGAATGAGCACCGCAAGATACAGAACTGCACGGGCCGTGCCGCGCAGCTGCGACAGCCAGTAGGCGAGCGGAAATCCGAGCACCACGCAAACGATGGTCACTTGCGTCGCAATCACCAGCGAGCGCCACAGGACGCCGAGGAAGAACGGATCGCCGAGAAACGCGACGTAGTGCGTCAGCTCCCAGGTTTCGAGAATGCCCCGCCCGCCCGGCTCATAACCGCGGAAGCTGGTGACAGCGAGCAGGAGCAGCGCCCCGGCCATGAACAGCAGAAGCCAGACGAAATTCGGCGCAATCAGGAGATAGGGTATGGGGCTCGGGCGTTCGCGCCTGCGCAGAACGCCATTCGCCATGTCTTGTGCCACGCTCTGTACTTCTTGTCCCTGGAGCCCTGCCGGCTCCATCCCGTAGCCCAACACCGCGCAACTCACGAAATGCGAAGCGTCCGCGTTGTTTAGGCCCGTGCAGTATGCTCAGGTGCCCTCATAGGTCAACCAGTGCCGCGACCGACCGCATGATTAAATCCGTGGCGCATTGATAATTCGTGCAGCAGAAAAGCAGTTTCGACCTACTCGATGCAGGCCGAGGGGCGAATGAAAAACGGAAGGGGCTGACATGCAGGACGGCATTCTCATCTGGGGCGCAGGCGCCATCGGTGGCACGCTGGGGGCCTACCTCATCCGGGCCGGCCAGGATGTGACATTCGTCGACGTCGTGCCCGAGCATGTGGCCGCCATCGCCAACAACGGTTTGCGCATCGAAGGTCCAATCGACGTGTTCACCTTAAAGGCAAAGGCCTTCATGCCTCCCGATCTCAAGGGGACATGGAAGCGCATCTTCCTCGCTGTCAAAGCGCAGCACACGGCCGATGCAGTGCGTGCCTTGAAGCCGCATCTTGCCGAGGACGGCTATGTCCTGTCGCTGCAGAACGGGCTGTGCGAACTCGTCATTCAGGAGCATGTCGGACGCAATCGCACGGTCGGTGCCTTCATCAACTACGGCTCCGACTGGCTCGAGCCCGGAAAGATTCTCTACAGCAATCCCGGTGCGTTCGTGATCGGCGAGCTGGATGGCACCATCACGCCGCGCTTGCGTGAATTGTACGATGTGGTCCGCCTGTTCGAGCCCAACGCGATCATGGCCGATAACATCTGGTCCTACCTATGGGGCAAGCTCGCGTATGGGTCGTTTCTGTTCGCCCAGGCGTTGGGGCAGGCCTCTATCGCCGACTGCCTCGCACGCCCGGAACTCCTGCCGGTATGGCGGTCGCTCGGAGCCGAGACGTTGCGCGTGGCGCAAGCAGAAGGCGTCGAAGCCCTCGGCTTCAACGGTTTCGATCCAAAGGCGTTCATGCCGGGAGCAAGTGAAGCGGCCGCCCGCGCCAGCGTTGATGCCATGGTGGCGTTCAACAGGCCCAACCCCAAAAGCCACTCTGGAATCTGGCGTGACCTTGCTGTTCGCAAGCGTCGCACCGAAGTGGATGCCCAGATTGTGCCCATCGCCGACATTGGCGAGAAGCACGGGCTCAAGTCTCCCACTATTCGCCGGCTCGTGTCGCTGATCCACGAGGTCGAGGATGGCAAGCGGCCGATGCGGGATGAGAACCTGCTGGAGCTGCTGAACGCGCGTGACGCCTGATGCCGCCTAACGGCTGCAAGCAGCTGCGACAGGTCACCAGGGAATGATCTCGTTCCGGTAATCGACGAACGCCTGGCCGCCCGTTCCCCAGCGTGCGACGATGACGTCGGCGACGCTCCGCACGCTCGTCTCGATATCGAGCGGAGCGCTTGGGCCGCCCATGGATGTCCGCACCACGCCGGGATGGAGCGCCAGCACGGTGATGTCAGCCTGGGCATGACGCGCGCGAAAGCTGCGGACAAGGGAGTTCAGAGCCGCCTTGCTGGCTCGATACAGCTCCGCACGCCCATTCTCGTTAGTGCCGATGCTCCCGAGAATGGAGGACATGAAGGCAACCATGCCGCCGGGAGCCACCAATCCCAACACCGCGTCAGCCACGCGAATGGGGCTGATGGCATTGGTGAGAAAGATGCTGGCGATATCGCTGTCGGGCACATCGCCGAGCGGGATGCCGCGCCCGGCCATCA
>JBKKCB010000353.1:0-8664 GCA_046713545.1 Hyphomicrobiaceae bacterium
ACGCCGCCACTCTCGATCTGAACCTCGACGGCAACCAAAGCTATCCGGTGGCCGACATACTCGCCGTGCGCGGCGTGCCGTTCGTTTTCTCGACCGGGTACAGTCAACAAAATTTGAGGGACGACTACCGCAACCGGCCCGTTCTGCGAAAACCGTTCAAAGAGCAAGACTTGATCGCCACCGTCACACGCCTACTTTCCTCTGACCGAGCAGCATATTTGTAGGCAGACAAGTATCTCTCGATGGCCACCCCCGCGCCTTGCCGGGGTTTCATGCTCTCAATCAACTTCCCCTTTGACGCCGGCCGCCATGCCGCTGTGTTCATTGTCAACCAAGTACCTGACAGGATCACTGGTTTACGCCTGCCAAAGGCACGTCCAGTATCCAGAGCGCCCCATGGTCCAAGATCGCGTAATGAGCTGATCCCTCCAAGGCGGCAGGTGTCAGTCGTGTAAGCACCAGACTGCCAAAGCCAGGAGGTCCATCGGGCATTGTCAGCCTAGCCCCTCGCTCCAACCATGAAAGCTTCAGACGTGACGCAGCCGGATCGGCGCCGTCCAACTTCCAAGTGATCTCCACCGATCCCGTAGGCGTCGACAAGACACCGAACTGAAGCGCATTGGTGGCAAGCTCGTGGATTGCCAACCCGATGTTCTGCGCTGCTTTTCCGTTCAGGAACAGCGATGGCCCGTTCAAGGTGATCCGGGCCTGGTCACCGCTCATGAGGGGGCCTAGCTGGCGAGTTAGGAGCTGGTGCAGGCTAGTACCGAACCAGTCTTCGACCGCCAACAATTCATGGGTGTCAGCGAGCGCCTTGATACGCTGAGTAAGGCCGTCGGCGTACTGGCGGACGACGGGATTTGCTCCCGCGGTCTGGCGAGTGATCGCGTGCACAACTGCAAGCAGGTTCTTCGACCGGTGTGCCAACTCGCGCATCAAAACCTTGATACGCGCTTCTCGCTGCTCGCGTTGAAGCTTTTGCTCCAGGCTGTGCATTGCAATGGCCGCCAAATCTTTGGCATTTGAGATGTCGATCTCGCTGGGTTGCTTGGGTTTGAAATCAATAACCGCCAGCGTTCCAATGTTGTGACCGTCTGAGCTCTGTAGCGGGAAGCCTAGGTAAGACCGCACACCAGGAGTTCCCTTCACCAGGGAATTTAACCGTGTTCGCGGATCTGAGGTTGCGTCCGGTATGATCCAGGGGTCGTTTTGCAGGACGCACGACGCGCACAAGCCTGGCTCGAGAGGCGTGGATTTGACATCAAGGCCGTGCCGCGCCCTCAACCAGATTCGCTCATGATCAACGAGGGTCACCAGAGCAATAGGTGCCTGTAGAAGCCTGGCCGCCAATCGCATCAGGCGATTTAGGGCCTCTTCGCAATGCATGGCAATCGCGCCATAGCGGACTGCAGCTTGCATCCTGGTCTGTTCGGTCTGCAACATGTTCCTGGTATTCGGAGCGGGAGCGTCCGTCACGTCGTCAAACTGCTATGACCTGAACCGTCACACTGCCCCTTACGTTCCAAACGATTGAGATTAATTGCCTTTCGAGCCGCGGCGAGGTTTCTTCCGCCTGATGGAGCGCGAGCTTGAGCGCAGAAAGATTATTTTCCACATTGCGCAACTGGATGCATGCAAGCCCGTTTAAAAGGCTCGATAGGCTTTAACCGGAGTTGCGCATTTGTTTTTGCTCTAACGTTGGCTAGTGGCGCTGCTTTCGCGCAAGGCTCGGGTGGTGGGGGTACGGAAGCCGGCCCCAAAGGGGGAAACACCGGCAAGGAGCAGTCGGCTCAGACGCCGACGCCCGAGCAGTGCACCAAGGGTTGGGACTCTTCGATGCGCATTACCCAAGCCGAGTTCAACGACAAGTGCAAAAAGTAGTCTGATTGAGCTTTACACCTCAATCCAGCACGCGTTGCCGCTCTATAATTCCCTCGTGACTAGCTCTGCTGCAACGCGGAGCTTTTTTTTGCGAGCAGGCTACAACCTTCCATACCGGTTCGAACTGTCGGGCAGGGAAGTGCATGGATTAGGGTGGTTTCGGAAGTGGAGGCCGTTGGTCATGGAGATCAAGCGCATCCCCGCCACGAGCGTCGCCGACAAGGGAAAAGACTGGCGTGCTGAAGTTGGGTCGGAGAGCATCTCTGGTCGTTCCGGCGATCTCGCGCGCGCTGGCGAACCGGGCCGCGGCAGGGAAGCAACCACGCCGGAGCAAATCCCGCCTCGCGGGTGGAAGGATGTCCTCTGGCGGATGCTCTCGTCGATCTCGGAAGATCGAATCCTGTCCACGTCCGGCAGCGTGGCGTTCTTCGCGCTACTGGCCATCTTCCCCGCGATCGCGGCCATCGTGTCACTGTACGGACTATTTGCCGACGCAAGCATGATCGGCAATCACTTGTCCCTTCTCTCCGGGTTCTTGCCTGGCGGGGTTCTGGTGCTCATCGCCGAACAGATCGCCCTCATTTCCGGACAGGGGAACCAGGCCCTGGGAATGGCCTTCGTCATCGGACTGCTCATCGCCCTGGCAAGTGCGAACTCCGGCATCGCAGCGCTCTTCGACGCTCTCAACGTAGTCTACGATGAGAGGGAAAAGCGGAGCCTCCTAGAGTTCTACGCCACCACTTTCCTATTCACGCTCGCGGGAATCGGTTTCGTCATCGTCGCCATCTCCGCGGTGGTTCTCCTTCCCCTGGTGTTGAAGTTTGTCGGTCTGACCACGACGACAGAATGGCTCCTTGCGATCCTGCGGTGGCCAGTCCTTTTTGTGACTCTCGTCGTGAGCCTTGCCTGTATCTATCGCTATGGCCCGAGTCGGAACGACGCCCGTTGGCGGTGTGTCACATGGGGAAGCCTCCTCGGGGCGCTGCTATGGATGGCGGCCTCCATGCTGTTCTCATGGTACGTTGCCACTTTCGATAGCTACAACAAAACATACGGCTCGCTGGGCGCCGGTGTCGGCTTCATGGTCTGGTTGTGGCTCTCGGCAGTGATCATCCTGCTCGGCGGCGAACTCAACGCAGAGACGGAGCACCAAACCGCTCGCGACACCACAGAAGGGACCCCCAAGCCCCTTGGCTCAAGAGGCGCGATGATGGCCGATCATGTAGGGGAGGCGCAGTCGAGAGACTGAGCTTGGGTCAAAACCACATAAAAAAGGACTGGTGACGCGCGGTGCTCCGCGTTTCCGGTCGGACGACAGACAGCAACTGAGCTATAGCCGGGCATCGCGGAGAGAGGACTGCCCATGGGCTTCGCGGATATCACCACCACTGTGTTGGAATTCGTGCGCCTACATTCGAATTGGGCGGCATTCATAGTCTTTGCACTCGCGTTTGGAGAATCTCTGCCGTTCCTTTCCTTGGTCCTTCCATTTTGGGCAGTGCTGGTCGGCATTGGCACAATCATCGCCGTCGCCGATCCGCTGATCTTCTGGACCATCGTCGGGGCGGCGGCAATCGGCGCCGCGCTCGGCGACTGGCTCTCGTATTGGGTTGGTTACCATTACCACACGCAAATCCAACAGATGTGGCCGCTGAAAAATCACCCCAAGCTGTTGGATAAGGCTCGCGGATTCTTCAAGCGCTGGGGCGCGTGGGGTATCGTCATCGCCCGCTTTTCGGGCCCCTTACGGGCCAGCGTGCCCATCGTTGCCGGCATCGCCGAGATGCCATGGCTCCGGTTCCAGATAGCAAATTGGGGCTCTGCGTTCCTTTGGGCATTCGTACTTCTCTCGCCCGGGTCGTGGGGGATGAAGTGGTGGACGCAGTATTTCTCCTGAGCGCTTATTTCTTGTCGCGTCGACTCATCCAGCTTAGTGGCCGCCGAAGCGCTGGCCATTTCGCAGAGGGCAACAAGAGCCCATGGCGTGTTTGCCACCTTCCATGATGGTGCGCCTAGTAGATTACGTAGCGCGCGCTGAAGGGGCGTCCACGGCCCCCGGCGTGCCGGTTGTTGGCGACATGCGGGTGATATATCATCCACCCTAAGCCGCGTATGACGGCGCAACAGTACGAGGAAACGTCCCATGAGACTTTCACGCCGCCGCGTCTTGAAATCGCTTGCCGCCACCAGCGCAGCCGCTACATCGCCCGGTGTTTTTATGCCAGCGATCGCACAGGCAGGGCCTGTCAAGATTGGCATTTTGGCACCTCGCACCGGCATTGCCGCCAGCGCCGGCATCAGCGGTCTGCGTGCCACGGAGTGGGCGGTGGAGAAGTTCAACGCGGCCGGAGGCATCGCGGGGCGGAAGATCCAGCTGGTGGTCGAGGAGGAAACGAGCCCCAAGGACACCATCGAGCGCTTCCAGAAGCTCGTGCAGCAGGAGAAGGTCGATTGCGTCATGGGCATCGTCTCGACCGGTGTCGGCCTGGCGCTTGGCCCAGTGGTAGAAGAAGCGCGCGCGCTGACAATCTATTGGGACGGCACCACGCAGGACGGGGTCGACGAGAAGCTTCTCAATCCCAAGTATCTTTTCCGCAGCACCGACAATGAATGCGAGGCGGTGATGTCCTCGCTGCTGGCCATCAAGCATTGGAAGGGTCAATTCAAGCGGATTGCCGGCATTAACCCGGACTATTCCTACGGCCGCAACAACATGGCCGCCTTCGTCGCCCTGTTGAAGCGCTTCAATATCGAGCACGAGGTCGTCACCGAGCAGTGGCCCAAGGTCGGCACCATGGAGCTCACCAGCCATGTGGCGGCGCTCAAGGCTGCCAGCCCCGATTTGATCTTCTCTTCGCTTCTATTTGCGGATCTTCCCGTCTTCATGAAGCAGGCGCACGCCGCCGAGCTGACCAAGGGCACCAAGCTGGTGTTTCCGGCGGCCGGCTGGCAGCACACCTTGATGAAGAAGGATTTTACGCCCGAGGGCATGATCTTCGGCCACAACACGCTCTACTTCGACAATCCGCAGGCCACTCCGATGCAGAAGGAGTTCGTCGCCTGGTACGTCGACAAGCAAAAGGACCATCCCAACTGGGAGGCCGACCGCGCCTATTTCGCCATCGCGTCCTACAAGGAGGCCGTGGAGAAGGCGTCGAAGGCCAAGGGCGGGCAATGGCCCGGCGTCGATGATGTGATCGGTGCCATGCACGGTCTTTCGATCGAAAGCCTCGGCGGCAAGGGCAGCTGGCGAAAGGACAACATCGCCGACCAGACCTTCGTGCAAGGCTTCTCCACTCATAACAATAAGTACGACTTCGTCACGCTCGACCCGGCCAGGATCGAGACGATGTACTCCGCCGATCTGCAGAAGCCGCCGGGCGCGAAATTCTGGGACTGGCTTAAGACGGCGCAGTTCAAGATCTGACGATCCGGCCAGCGATTCATGTCCCTGTTCGCTAATCTCCTGCTCGGCGGCATCTTTCATGCCGCCGTGCTGTTCCTGGTGGCTGCAGGCCTACAGCTCGTCTTCGGCGTGCAAAAAATTGTCAATCTCGCCTGTGGCTCGTTCTACGCGCTCGGCGCCTATTTCGGCATCACGCTGGTAACCGTAGCCATGAACATCGGCTTGCCCGCCTGGATGCTGCTGCCCACTCTCCTTGTCGCCGGTGTGCTGATGGCCGCGGTCGGGCCACCAATCGAGCGCCTGTTGCGCACCGTCTACGATCGCGATGAGAGTTTTCAGCTGCTCTTGACGTTCGCGCTCGTCCTGATGTTCCAGGACGTGCTGCGTTTCGTGTGGGGCGCCAATCCTCAATCGCTCAACAATGTTCACCTCGTATACGGCAAGCTGACCTGGGGCGACTTGAGTGTGCCGGTCTACAACCTGCTGGTGATTGCCGCTGCCGGCGCCGCCGCGTTCTTCATCGGCCTCTTTCTTCGGCGCACAAACTATGGCCGCCTGCTGCGCGCGACGGCCGAGAACCGTACGATGGCGGAAGCATTGGGGGTGAATGTCGGCAGCGTGTACGCCGTGGTGTTCACGCTCGGCACACTGCTCGGCACTGTCGGCGGGGCGCTCGTGGTGCCGACGTCGGCGGCGTCGCTCGACATGGCCATCGAATTCGTGATCGAGGCGTTCGCCGTAGTGGTGATCGGCGGCCTCGGCTCCATGTCTGGCGCGCTCGTTGGCGCGCTGCTGGTGGGCCTGATCCGGGCGGGGTCGCTCGTCGTTTATCCCGAGTTCGAGATCCTTGCCATCTACCTGATCGTGATCGCGGTTCTTCTGTTCAGGCCTTCCGGGTTGTTTGGAAAGCCAGCAACGTGATGCGCGGCGCAACGCTCATGCTCGTTGCCGCGGCCGTCGCGGCGCTCGGCCTGGTACCGCTACTGGCGCCGCCGTTCTACGCCAACCTGCTGATCCCGTTCTTCGGTTATGCCATCGCGCTGCTCGGTTTCAATCTGCTGTTTGGCTTCACCGGGCTGCTGTCTTTTGGCCATGCCATGTTCCTTGGCCTCGGCGCCTACGGGGCTGCCATCATCGCCGGCGTGCTCGGCATCAAGAGCTTTGAGATCGTGCTGTTTGGCGTAGCCCTGGGCGCTGCTGTGATCGCGCTGCCCGTTGGGCTTCTGTGCGTACGCTACACTGGGATTTTCTTCGGCATGTTGACGCTTGCGTTCGGCATGCTCACGCATTCGATCTTGTTCAAGTTCTATCACCTCACCGGCGGTGACAGCGGCATGCGCGTTCCGCGCATGACTATTTTGGGCTTCGAGTTTCAGGCCTACAACAAGGTCGAGCTGCTGGCTGGCCCGTTCTACTACTACTGCCTGGCACTGCTGGTACTGTCTGGGCTTCTCATGTGGCGCATTGTGCACTCGCCATTCGGCCTGCACCTGCGCGCGCTCAGCAATAACGCGCAGAAGGCCGAATACCTGGGCGTGCGTGTCTACCAGTTCCGGCTGGCCGCGTTCGTGATCTCGGCGGTCTATGGCGCGATCGGCGGCGCCATCCTCGGCTTCCGGATTGGCCTGGCCGATCCCGAGCTCGTACATTGGACGCACTCCGGGCATCTCGTATTCATGACGGTTCTCGGCGGCTTTTCGAGTTTCTTGGGACCCATTACAGGTGCGCTGGCGCTTACGCTGCTGCAGGACCAGCTCCAGTCAATCACCCAGTATTGGCGCTTTGTTCTGGGTGCCATCCTGGCCGCGATGGTGATCTTCTTTCCGCGCGGCCTTTCTGGAATCGCTGGCGACATCGCAGCCCGCTTCACGCGACGCAAACGCGAGGTGGCCGCGTGACGCCTCTCGTCGAGACCAAGGGCGTGTCGAAAGATTTCGGCGCTTTTCGCGCGCTCGATGACGTTTCGGTCGCCGTCAGCGCGGGTGAGTTTGTGTCGGTCGTGGGGCCGAACGGCGCCGGCAAGACCACGCTGGTCAACCTGCTGACGGGACTCCTTGTCCCAACCAAAGGGCAGGTCTTTTTCAAGGGCGCCGACATCGCCGGTGTCGGCCCCGTTGCGTTGGCGAAACGCGGCATGGCGCGCACATTTCAGCTCGTGCAGATTTTCCCGCAGCTGACCGTCGCCGAAACCATCGCTGCTGCCGTCGTGTCCCAACAAGGCAAGCCCTGGCGGCTGTTCTCGGACGTATCAGCGGATGCCGCGGTGCGGGCGCGGGTCGACGAGATTGCTCGCATATTCGGCCTTGACGGTAGGCTGGAAAGTGCCTCGCGCTTGCTCTCGCAAGGCGAGAAGAAGCTGCTGGACGTCGCCTCCGCCTTTGCCTTGAACCCCGAGGTTATTCTGCTCGACGAACCGACCTCTGGCGTGTCGACCGCCGAGAAGCACGGGCTCATGAAAACCCTGATCGATGCGGCCAAGACAGCCGGCGTCAAGGCCATCATCCTGATCGAGCACGATATGGACCTGGTGGCGTCGTACTCGCATCGGATCATTGCGCTCTCGGAAGGCAGGGTCCTGGCCGACCTGCCACCCGGACCCTTCTTCTCCGATCCGGTCATCATCGAGACCGTGGTCGGCAAGCGCAGGGGCCATTGATGCTGAGCGTGCAGAATCTCGTTGTCGACATCGACGGCAGCCCGATCTTGCGCAGCGTCTCGCTTGATGTCGCCGCGGGCGAGCTCGTGTGCCTGGTCGGGCGCAACGGCGCCGGCAAGTCCACCACGTTTCGCACCATCATGGGACAACGGGCACCGGTCTCGGGCTCAATTACTCTGGAGGGGCGCGACCTCAAGGGGCTGCGCCCGTTCGCCATCGCGCGTCTCGGCATCGGCTTCGCTCCGGAGGAAAGCGAAGTGTTCGGCGATCTCACCGTCGCCGAAAACATCCTGATGCCGACTTGGACACGGGAAACTGGTCGTTCCGCTGCGGAGCGCGAGGCGTTGGCCTATCGTGTTTTCCCCAAACTCGAGCGCTACCGCGCGCGGGGCGGACAGCAGCTGTCGGGCGGCGAGCGCAAGATGGTGTCGATCGCACGCGCCCTGGCCCTCGATCCCAAGCTGCTGCTGCTTGATGAGCCCACCGAGGGCCTATCGCCCGCCATCGTGCCCTCCATTGTCGAGGGCCTTGCATCGATCCGACAGCTTGGCCATGCGGTGCTGATCGCGGAATCCAATATGCATCACGTGCCCGACTTCGCCGACCGGCTGTATGTGATAGAACGCGGTGAGATCATCTATGCGGGCCAACCAGCCGACCTGCCCAACGACGCAAGAGTTTGACGCGTTCTCGTCGCTGGATGGCCGGTCGCGCCGGCCAG
>JBKKCB010000354.1:0-6014 GCA_046713545.1 Hyphomicrobiaceae bacterium
TTGATGAGCAGGTTGCTGGTGGTGAACTGCCGCGGCCCTACGACCACCGATGACGAGCTCGAGGAAACGATCCAGATGCCGAACGTTATCGGCGGGGATTGCACTATGATTGCGATCGTCGCATGCAATACGGAAGGTGACTGATGATGCAAGCGAAGGGCGGACCGCTCGCAGGTATAAAGATTATCGAGATTGCCGGTATCGGACCGGCACCTCTGTGCTCTTCGCTGCTTGCCGACATGGGCGCAGATATTGTCCGCATTGACCGGCCCGAGCCGACCGGCCTCGGCTTCGAGTTCGCAGGCCCCGAAGCTGACGTACGCCGGCGAGGGCGCCCCTCGGTCGCAATCGACCTCAAGCATCGCAAGGGCGTGCAGACACTGCTGCGTATGATCGAGCAGGCAGATGCACTCATTGACCCCATGCGCCCCGGTGTCATGGAGCGGCTCGGGCTTGGGCCCGAGGTCTGCCACCAGCGCAATCCGCTGCTCGTCTATGGTCGTATGACGGGCTGGGGGCAGCATGGTCCGCTCGCCTCCGCTGCGGGGCATGACATCAACTACATCTCGCTATCCGGCGTCTTGCACGCCATCGGCCCACGCGAGCAGCCCGTTCCACCACTCAATGTCGTCGGCGATATGGGTGGTGGCGCGATGTTTCTGCTTGCCGGACTGCTGGCCGGCATTCTTGAATCAAAGAACTCTGGGCGCGGACAGGTCGTCGATGTGGCCATGACCGAGGGCTCTGCTTATCTTGCGCTCGCCTGCTTTGGACTCGCCGCCGTGGGTGAATGGTCCGAGCAGCGCGAGGACAACTTAATTGACGGCGGTGCTCCATTCTGGCGTTGCTACCAAACGAAGGATTGCAAGTTCATATCGGTCGGTGCCGTCGAGGCGAAATTCTACGATCTCCTTCTGCGCACACTCGGCCTCGATCCTGCCGCGTGCCCCCCGCAGTTCGATCGCGTGCACTGGCCTCAGATGCGCGAGCGCTTCGCTGCACTCTTCCGGCAGAAGACGCGCGACGAATGGTGCGCGCTCATGGAGGGTACGGACATCTGCTTCGCGCCGGTGCTGAGCTTTGCGGAAGCTGCCGATCATCCGCACAACAGGGCGCGAGGCAGCTTCGTCACTGTCGACGGCATCGTGCAGCCGGGACCAGCACCGAGGTTCAGCCGGACGCCGTCGAGCGTCAAGGGCGGTCCGCCGGCCTTCGGCGCACATACGGAGACAACGCTCAAAGCGTGGGGTTTCTCGAGTGAAGAATTGGCAGCATTGAAATCCGAGAAGGCCATCGGGCGCCATGCATGAGTCTCGCGCGAATGACACGCCGTGCATACTCGGGGAACCTGCGTATTGCTCGGGAGCACCGCTATGAGCATGCAGCTTTCCATCAAGCCGCCACTGACGTCGACGGTGCACGAGGTCGAGGACTTCGCGGCAGCCCAGGAGTTCTTCCATAGCCGCGGTTGGACCGACGGCCTCCCGGTCGTGCCGCCGACGGAAGCGGCCGTCGGGGCGTGCCTGGAATGGGCCGGTATGCCGCCGGATCATTCTTCGGCATCGAACCTGTGCGTACGCAGCCGATCACGGCCGAGAAGCTCGCGATCAACGCAGTTATGGCTGGGTGCCTGCCGATGCACTTTCCCGTCGTCGCGACGGCGTGGCAGGCCATGATGAAGGACGAATTTCTTCTGCATGGCGTGACGTCGAGCACGGGCGGCTGCGCCATCATGGTCATCATCAATGGACCAATACGGCTGGAAATCGGCGCGAGTAGCAC
Organism: Hyphomicrobiaceae bacterium; assembly: GCA_046713545.1. GTDB lineage: Bacteria > Pseudomonadota > Alphaproteobacteria > Rhizobiales > Hyphomicrobiaceae > CADEFX01. The sequence goes on from JBKKCB010000354.1 coordinate 1,783, forward strand.
GTTCAATGCGCTTGGCAACAGCGATCGCACGACCTCGGTTATTGGCCGCGCCATTCGCCTCGCGTTGATCAATCTTATGGATCTTCGGCCCGGCGAGGTCGATCGCGCGACGCTCGGGCATCCCGGCAAGTTCTCGTACTGCCTCGCCGAGGACGAGGAAGACATGACGTGGGAACCGCTCCATATTCAGCGCGGGATGCCTGAGGGCACTTCGGGCGTAACGGTCTTCGCTGCTATGGGGCCGCGCCAGATCATGAATGAGTGGACGACCGATCCAAAAGAAATCCTGGAGACGTTCGCTGCCGAGATGCGTGCCAATCAGCTCCACTACTCGATCTATGGCGGGAACTACGTGATCGTCATTCCGAAGCAGCTGAGAGATCACATACAGGCCGCAGGCTGGACGAAGCGGGATATTGCGGAGTTCATCTTCGAACGCGCACGCGTGCAGCGTGGCGAATGGGCGAATGTCGGTAAAGGCTCGGTCGTGCGAGATCGAGCCACCAAGGTGCATCCGGCGCTGCAGTCTCCCGACGATCTGCTGGTCGTCGCTGCTGGCGGTCCTGCCGGTGGCTTTGGCGCAGTGATTGCGCCTTGGATGGGCAGCAAGACCCGAGCCGTCACGGCAGCAATCGGCGCGTGCGTGGATTGTGAGCCGCCGAGGCGTTGAGAGCTTTGGCCAGGAAGAGGGAACCATGCAAGGACACGATCAATGAGAGTGCTGGATCCTACCAACGAAAAGAAAATCGCGGGCGTGGTGCTCGCGCCGAGGCTCTCGTCCTTCGAGGGGCTGACGGTCGGCATCATCAACAATGCCAAGGAAGGCACGAAGGGCTACTTCACGCATCTCGATCGTATGCTGCGCGAGGATATGGGCGCGGCTCATGTCATTTGGCGCGAGAAGTCAAACTACAGCGCTCCGATGGATGTCCACATCGTGCAAGAGCTCACGAACTGGCACGCGGTCTTCACCGGTGTCGGAGATTGAGGCAGCTGCTCGTCGTGCAGTCTGCATGACACGATAACATCTGAACGGAATGGCGTTCCGGCCGTAGGCGTAATGACGACGCGCTTTGTGAGCGCGGCGGAGCTCATGTGCGGCGTGCTAGGGGTGCCGGATTTCAAGTTCGCAGTGATCGATCACCCGATCAGCAGCGCGTCGGACGAGCGGCTGGCTGCCTACGCGCGGGCGACAATCGAGCAGGCCAAGCATATATTGCTGAAGCCATAATCGGTTCGCGTGGCGGGACGCTAGCGGGACGGGACAGAGGCCATCGGCAGTGCCATCAGGTACGGATTGCCTGCCCATGCCAGCCACGACGAGGCTGCAACGCAGAGGCCTGAATTATTCCTTCGCCTTGCGCTACCATGGCGCGAACTGGTCGAGTGTCATGCTCCGGACGAGATGACGAAGGGCTCGGCTTGCCATTGGGGAGAGAGCGATCAACATGGAGCAGCCGAGCAACGACAGCCCGATCCGGCGTGCAGTTGCGCTCGGCGAGCGGATCACGGCAGCGAGCGAAGAGATCGAGCGCACGCGCCTCATATGCGAGCCGCTGCTGACAGATCTGCACGACGCCCGCCTGTTCCGATTGCTGCTGCCGCGCACAGTCGGCGGTGAACAGGTTGAACCCGGCATCTATTTCCAGGCGGTCGAGGCCGTCTCGCGCTACGACGCGTCTGTCGGCTGGAATATGTTTGTCGCCAACAGCTCGGCGCTGATCGCGCCATTTCTGCAGTTGGAAACGGCACGCGTCATCTTCACCGACCCGCGCACCATCGTCGCGTGGGGACCGCCCAATGCTTGCGTAGCAGAGGCCGTGCCCGGCGGCTACAGGATCAGCGGCCGGTGGGATTTCGCGAGCGGGTGCCGGCAGGCCAACTGGATCGGTGTGCATGCGCACGTGCGCGAGGCGGACGGAACGCTACGCCAGAACGGGTTTGGCCGCCCGACGGTCCGCACCCTGTTGATGCCTGTGGAGCAGGCGACCCTGCTCGACACATGGCACACGATCGGCATGCGGGGCACGGGTTCCGACAGCTACCGGGTGGATGGGGTCTTCGTGTCGGAGGCCTTCAGCAGCACGCGCGAAGATCCGACGTTGCGCAGGGAGTCGGGACCGCTCTATGCCTTCACGATGCAGGGCCTTTATGCCGTCGGTGTGGCCGGAGTCGCTATCGGTACGGCGCGGGCGATGCTGTCGGCCTTTGTAGAGTTCGCCCAGCGCAAGACCCCGCGGGGGCAAGGGCGGCTGGCGGAAAGCGCCACCGTTCGCGCAGACGTTGCCCGGTGCGAGGCTGGGCTGGGCTCGGCACGCGCCTATCTGCTGGAGGCACTCGCCGATATCTATGCTCGCGCTGACGAGATCGCGCCGATCGGGGTGGAAGATCGTGGCCGGGTGCGGCTCGCCTGCGCGAATGCCATTCACGTCGCGATAGAGGTGGTCGACTGGGTCTATAAAGCCGCCGGCGTCGACGCGATATTTCCGGGGGCACTCAACCCGTTCGAGCGGCGGTTCCGAGACATGCATACACTCTCCCAGCAGATCCAATCGCGCTCGAGCCATTTCGAGGCGGTCGGCCAGATTCTTCTTGGCGAAGCGCCAGATGGTTTTTTGTAGCCATTTTTCGAAGCCCGCAACGCGGCGCGCCTAAGGCATTTTTTTGCACGTCATGTTCACGGGCGTTGAGACCAGCAAGCGCACGACTTGAGGCATATGGTGCATTCACCGCGCGTACCACTCGGCGACCGGAGCGTCGGAGTTCTGCATGGCGAGCCGCACACCGTCGACATCGCCGTGGCCGCCGCTCAGCGAATGCTTCTGATCGTGACAAGCGCAACGCCCATGCCTATGCTTTCGCCAGCTGCGGTTGGCTTCCGTGAAAAAAAGAGCCTTTGAACGCGGGCCTGAATCTCCAATCGCGCTTCGCTTGAGCCACTCAAGGCACAGCGACCAGGTGAAAAGAATGGGGAGGAGGGTTTCCGCATGCATCGTCGTCAATTTATCGCTTTGGGCTCCAGCGCCATCGCAGCCGGCGTATCGTTACCGGCTACGGCCCAGACCCGGGCGTGGCCGGACAAGCCCGTAAAAATCATTGTGCCCTTTGCGGCCGGGGGCGGCACGGATGTTGTGGCCCGTCCCTGGGCGGACAAGCTTGGCCAGATCTTCGGCCAGCAGTTCATCGTTGAAAACCGAGGCGGCGCCAGTGGGTTGATCGGCACCGAGGCAGCCGCAAAGGCGGCGTCGGACGGCTACACGCTGCTGATTTCATCGAACACCACGACAGTCAACTTACCACTCCTGCGCAAGGTCCCTTACGATCCGAAAGCCCTAGAGCCGGTAGCGCGCGTCGGAGATGTCGTCACAGGCTTTGTGATCCAAAGTTCCGTCGGCGTGAAGACGTTTGCGGAGATGGTCGACTACGCCAAAAAGAACCCAGGCAAGCTCGCCTTTGGTTCGTCAGGCCCAGGCACAGCTCCCCACCTCCGGCTGGAAATGCTGAAGTTCAAGACGGGAGTTGACATCCTGCACGTGCCCTACCGCGGCGGTGCCGATGCCCTGATCGACATCCTCGGCAACAACGTGCAGATGATGAACGAACCCGTCACGCTGCCACATGTCAAGGCCGGCAAACTGAATCTTCTCAACATCAACCATTCTCAGCGCAGCGTCGACTTTCCGGAAATCCCAACGTTGACCGAACTCGGCTATCCCGGCGCCGACGTGCCGATCTGGTTCAGTCTTTGGGCTCCGGCAGGCACGCCAAAGGATATCCAGCAGAAAATCAACGCTGAGATCGTCAAGCATTCGCAGACGGATGAGATGAGAGAAAAGCTTCGCTTGGCCGGAGCAGCGCCGGTGGTCCAATCGATAGAGGAGATGGTCAAGTTCCGGGAGGAAGACACAAAGGCCATGGCGGCTCTCATTGAGCTTGCCAAAATCAAAATTGAATAGACCAGTTCACGCACCGCATCTTAGCGCGCTCCCTCGCCGATCACGGCGTTGGAGCGCGAGCGGCGTTTCCATCGTAGATCTCAACAGCAAACGCCGCCGTCTGAACACCTTGCAGTCGACGTCTACGGCAAGGGCACCTTCAATTTTGAGGTTGGCGCAGCTCTTGCTCAACCATTGCCGCAAGATCGCGCAGCAATGCCAGCCGCTCCGAACTAAGCTGGCGCGGCCGCACGTCCATTACGCAAAGAGTGCCTATGCAGCTATCTCGCACAAACA
>JBKKCB010000355.1:0-7090 GCA_046713545.1 Hyphomicrobiaceae bacterium
GTGCATATCCGTGCGGGGCGTCTCGTTGCCGGTCAACACACGTTGCGTGACGTCTCGTTGGACTTTGCGGCCGATCGAGACACGCTGAAACTGCCGTTGCTCAAGTTCTCAGCCGGTGATGGTTTGACGGCAGAGCTGAGTGGAACGGTCACGGGTCTAGCCGGAAACCGGCCCAAGGGGAGCATCGGCGGGCAAATTTCGACAGCGCGTGGCGGTCTCGATCAGCTCGCCGACATGTTTGCAGTTCCCCAGCAGCTGCGCCCCTCCTTGCGCCGCGCCGAGGCGATCACACCATTGAGACTGGCCGGCAATCTGGTCATCGGCGCGCAAGGCATGCCCGCATTCGACCTGTCCCTTGACGGCATGGCCGCGAGCAGCCGCCTCACGGCCAGGGCATCCCTGGATGACGCAGGAGCCTCATGGCGTGAGCAACGCGTCAATCTCTCTGCATCGCTGGACGGGGCCGAGGTTTCGAAGGTTCTCGCTCAGGTATTGCCCGATGCGCTGGCGGGGGATTCGGCACGCGACGTCCGCACGCCCGCGGTGGCCACGGTAAAGGCGATCGGTGTCCCGGCGCGGGGGCTGATTACTCTCCTGACGTTCGATGCTGCCGGGATCGGTGGCGAGTTTCGCGGGCGTGTTGCGATCGACGAAACGGCTGGTCTGGCGATCGAGGGAGAGACACGGCTCACGGCCGATGATCTCGGCCGGACAGCGGTGCTCATGGGCTCGGCGCGCAGGCAGGGACTAGAGGGCATCCCCGTGCAAGCGACGCTTGGAACAGTGCTCGATCGCAGCACCCTCAAGATCGAGGCACGACAATTGATGCTCGCCGGGTTGGAGGCTGGCGGTCAGGCCAGTTTCGAGCTGGGTGGCGCGCGAACACGAGGCAGCGGCCGGCTGCATGTCAGTGAGGTCAGTGTCCCGCGTCTGCTGATGCTGCTGGCAGACAGCCGCATCAGGGATGAGGGGCGTCAAGTTGAGACCACGAGTGTTGCGACGCCGTGGCCTGAGGCGGCGCTTGACATGAGCGCCCTTGCGGACATCGATATCGACCTGCGTGTCAGTACGCCGACCCTGAGATTGGCGCGAGACATGAGCGTCACCGATGCGCAGATCGAAGCGCGATCTGTGGCCGGAAAGCTCAACATTCTGTTGCGGAATGCCGACGCGCTTGGGGGCAAGGCCTCAGCGCGCCTGGACATCAGCAAAATCGCCGACGGCATTTCTGTTCAGGGCGAGATGCAACTGGCGAACGCCCGTTTGGAACGGTTCGGGTCCGTGCATCGACCCGCGGCGGTGGGCGAGGTGTCGTTCGGACTGGATTTTACAAGCATCGGCCTCAGTCCGCGCACGCTCGTTTCGGCCGCGCGGGGCAAGGGTCAGATCGCCCTCGGGCGCGCACAGCTCAACCGCTTGTCGCCGGCGGCGATCAATGCGGCCGCCCTTGCTGCTCTTGTCGCGCCAGGCGAAACCCTGGCAGGAGAGCTGCGGCGCAGGCTGGAAGAAGGGTTGGGCACCGGGGCGCTGGCTTTGGGCCCTCGCAATATCGGCATCGCGCTGGCTGACGGTACGGCGAAGATCGAGCCGGTCGTGCTCGAGACATCGGATGGCCGCGCCACGGGAAGCACGACGATAGATACGGAAAGTATGGTGTTCGACAGCGAGTGGCGGATCGAACCCAAGCCCGCTCCGGGGCGGGGCGGCCTGGGGAAGGGCGCCTTGCCAGGTGTATCCGTCGTCTACGTCGGTCCTCTTGCCAATCTCGGTATGGTGGAGCCGAAGCTGCAGACGGACGCACTGGAGCGTGAACTCAGCGTCCGCAAGATAGAGCGGTATGTCGACGAGCTCGAGCGCCTGCGCCACAGCGACGAAGAACGCGTAAGGCAGGAGGCCGAGCGGACGCGGGCTCTCGAGATCGAACGTCAACGCATCGAGGAAGATCGCCAGGGAGCCTTGCGCCGCAGTGATACGGATGCCAAGCAGCGCCCGAGCGTGTCTGGTGCGTCGACGGTTTTCGGCGACACAGTGCCGGGCACGAGCAATGCGCCCCCTGCCGCCAAAGCGCGGTCGCCGACAGCGGCAGAGATCCTGCGGGACATGCGCGACCGCAGCAATTGATGCGAGCGTCACGCATCTGATGTTGGCGCCGCGGATCTGTAGTAGTCGAGCAGCCAGACTCGGACGGCGCTTGACAGATTGGCGCCGTTCCTGCCCGTGTCGATCCGCGCGACGAGCTGCGCGACGGGTACGCGCTCATGCGCCGCGGCGTCCTTGAGCGCGGCCCAGAACGGCGCCTCCAGTGATATCGATGTTCGATGGCCGGCGATGTTGAAGGAGCGCTTGACCGGGCGTGACATCGGCGGCGCGTCTCAGGCTTCGTCGGGCACGTCGCGCTTTGCAGCATCCAGGCGCCGGCGCGTCAGCAGCGTCTCGGCGTTCTGCTTCAACCGGTCTGCTTTGCTGCGGCCGAAAACGGCGCGGTTGGACTGGGCCACCGTCGCTCGCTCCGCTCGGGCCTTCTGCTTGCGCGCCTGACGAAGATTGATGATGTCTGCCATCGACTCAACCCGGCCCAATCATGTTTTCCGGCCGGACGATGGCGTCGAACTCGGCCTCGGTAACATAGCCGCCGCTTACCGCCTCCTGGCGCAATGTCGTGCCATTCTTGTGCGCGGTCTTGGCAATCTTGGCAGCGTTGTCGTAGCCGATCTTCGGGGCCAGCGCGGTGACCAGCATCAGCGATCGGTCGAGCGCGGCCTTGATGTTGTCCTCGCGGGCCTCGATGCCGACGACACAGTTGTCGGTGAAGGAGACTGTTGCATCCGACAGCAACTGCACCGACTGAAGGAAATTGTAGGCCATGACAGGATTAAAGACATTGAGCTCGAAGTGGCCCTGGCTGCCCGCGAAAGTGAGCGCGGCATGATTGCCGAACACTTGCGTGCACACCATGGTCAGGGCTTCACATTGAGTCGGGTTCACTTTGCCCGGCATGATGGACGAGCCGGGCTCGTTCTCGGGCAGGGACAACTCGCCCAGCCCCGAGCGGGGGCCGCTGCCGAGAAAGCGGATGTCGTTGGCGATCTTGAACAGCGACGCTGCCACCGTGTTGATGGCGCCATGACTCATGACCATGGCATCGTGTGCCGCGAGCGCCTCGAACTTGTTGGGTGCCGTCGTGAAGCGCAGGCCGGTGATTGCGGCAATGCGCTCGGCGACCTTCTCGGCAAACCCTATGGGCGCATTCAGTCCGGTGCCGACGGCCGTACCGCCTTGGGCGAGCTGCATCAGGTCCGGCAGGGTCATCGTGATGCGATTGATGCCGTTTTGGATCTGCTTGGCGTATCCGGAAAATTCCTGGCCGAGCGTGAGCGGCGTGGCGTCCTGGGTGTGCGTACGTCCGATCTTGATGATGCTGCTCCATGCCTTGGCCTTGGCTTCGAGCGCGCTGTGCAAATGGCGCATAGCCGGCAGAAGGCGGTGCGTCACTTCCTCGGCGCAGGCAATGTGCATGGCCGTCGGATAGGTGTCGTTCGACGATTGGCTCATGTTGACGTGGTCGTTGGGATGCACGGGCTTCTTGGAGCCCATGACGCCGCCCAGCATTTCGATGCCGCGATTGGAGATGACCTCGTTCGCATTCATGTTTGATTGCGTGCCAGAGCCGGTCTGCCAGACGACAAGGGGAAAATGCGCGTCCAATTTGCCGTCGATGACTTCCTGAGCGGCAGCAACAATCGCCTCGCCGAGTTTCGGCTCGAGCCTGCCGAGTGTCATGTTGACCTCGGCTGCGGCGCGCTTGACGACGCCAAGGGCGCGAACGATGGATTTGGGCTGCGTTTCCCAGCCGATTTTGAAATTGCCGAGCGACCGTTGTGCCTGCGCGCCCCAATACTTGTCGGCAGGAACCTCGATCGGCCCGAACGTGTCGGTTTCGGTACGAAAGCCGGGGGCGGTCATGGGCGCTCTACCTTCATCTGATTGAGCCTGAAACGTACCGCTCCGTAACATAGTCGGGCCGCGCTCGCCAGCCGAGGGGCTAGGTCTGATCTCAGACGACGTTGACGAGGCGTTCGCCGCGCTGCAGGCGATTGATGTTGTCGGCCATCGTCTGCTGGCGCCGGCGAATGGTGCCGCTGGTCCAGCCGGACATATGCGGGGTCATGATCACGTTGTCGAGTGCATGGAATGGCTGGCGCGAGGGGTGAGGTGTGGGATCAGCGTCTGCCGGATAGACGTACCAGGTGTCGATGACGGCGCCGCCGATGCGCCGTTCCTTCAGGGCGTCATATAGGGCCGCTTCATCAATCACAGGTCCGCGCCCGACGTTGATGATGACGGCGTCTGGCCGCATGGCGGCAAGGGCGCCCACGCCGACGATGCCGCACAATTCGGGCAGCATGGGCAGGGAGACGACGATGGCATCGGCCGAAGCCATAAACGCAGGCAAGGCTTCGAGGCTGAAACTCTTGTCGACGAGCGGGGATGCCGCGACCGGACTGCGGTTGGCGACGGTGACGCGCATGCCGAAGGCCTTGGCGCGCGCAGCGATGGCTTTGCCGATATGGCCGAAGCCGAGCAAGCCGACCGTGCTGTCACCCATCTCCTGGCGAAGTGTGTTCGGCCGTCCTGGCCAGAATGTCCATTGCCCTTGGCGCAGATCGCGATCCGCGGCGGCAAGCGGAATATACCGCGTCAGCAACGCGGCGATGACGTATTCCGCAATCGCATTCTCGTGGCCGAAGCAATTGCACAGGGTTGCGGATGCGGGCAGTCGCTGGCGGTCGATGCCATCCGTGCCGGCGGCGGGTGCATGATACAGGCGCAGCCGCTCGGGCTTCGGCATCGTTGCATCGAGCTTGATGCCGATCAGCACGTCGGTGTCGCGAAAAATTTTCTGCTCGGCGGCGCTTTCCACTGCATCGGAGACGGCTGAGATATCGTGGGGACGTTCGAGCAGGCCGGCAAAGCCCGGCTCGAACGCGCTGGCGTTGGCGCCGTGAAAGACGATCTTCATGTCCGGCGCCTAATTGAGGCGGCTCACTTCACCGCTGAAAACGAAGTCGGCTGCAGGAACGAGTTGGCGACCTTGGCGACGATCGGGCCGTCCTTCTCGGTTTCGGCGCGGGCGCTGATCCAGTTCGGGTCGGCCTGGAACGCGGTCCACTTCTTCTCGCGGTCGGCCATGCTCTCCCACTCGATGAGATAGTACAGCGCCTGACTCGACTCACCGACCAGCACAGTCCAGAAGCCGGCCTGCTTGATGCCGTGCTTTTCCCAGATCTTCAACGTGATGGTGTCGAAGCGCTTAAGCAGGTTCGGCAGGCGGCCGGGGATGCAGTAGTAGACGCGCAGCTCATGGATCATCGGATGTCCTCCTTGAGATGATGAGGACCTGATTGGAGCAGGTCACAGGGACGAATGCTATCTCAGGATTGGGGCGCTTCTCCACCCTTGGGCCCCCAGAACACGACCCAGACGCCGAAATCGTCGCTGAAATCGAGGAAGCGATGCACGTGGCCGGCCGGAACGAAAATGGCATCGCCCGGACCGAACGGTTTGCGGTCGAGCCGCTCTTCGCTGGGGCCCGAGACGACGGTGCCGCGTCCGGCGGCGACAATGTAGATCTCGTCCTGGTCATGCGGAGTTTGGGGGTCGGTGCCGCGAGGCTGATAGAAGCGCAGCGTCATGGTGCCATGACGCATCAGCAGGGCTGACCTGGCGCCCGCAGGGATCGGGGCGGTCTTGGCCGCCTCCAGGCTGACAACCCATTCTTTCATGCGCGTCACCCCCCTTTGTCGTTGCCGAAGTCTAGGGGGCCTCGCTCCCCTCGCCAAGGCGCAATGATGGGGTGCAGGTCGAACCAGCTATCTCAAAATTTAACGATCCTGCGACAGAATTCGATTCGGTATGCCTTCCGTGGCGTAGTGATCTCCGGTTTCACCGCAGGATATCGTCTGCCTATGGAATTCCTGGCACTCATCCTAGCCGTCATCGCCCTGTTCGCCGTGAGGTCGATCCGCCAATCCCTCGAGGCCATTAACGCGCGGCTGGAGGCCAGCGAGGTCAGGCATGAGCAGGTTCAGCGCGAATTGGCTGCGTTGCGGCGCGGCGATGCGGTGGAGACTCCGTCGACCGGTCCCGCCGCTGCCGTCGAGCATGAGTCCGTCGAGCAGGCAACTGATCCCGATGCCGCTCCGGAGCAGCCGGACGAACAAGGACGTGAGCCCGTATTCGGCGCGACTGAAGATAGCGCCGTACCGCCGGTTCAGCCTGTCGCGGATACCCCCGGTGCGCGGACGACGACGCTGGAGGAGCGGCTTGGAACGCGGTGGGCGGTGTGGGTCGGCGGCCTGGCGCTGGGCCTGGGCGGCTTGCTGCTGGTGCGCTACTCCATCGAGCAGGGTTTCTTCGGGCCGGGCGCGCGCATCGTCATGGGTGCGCTGTTTGCGTCGGCACTCATTGCGGCGGGCGAGTGGTTCCGGCGCACGGAGCGGGCGCTGCCGATCGATACGATTCCGTCCGCGCATATTCCAAGCGTGTTGACGGCTGCCGGTACGGCAACGGCATTCGGCACGATCTACGCGGCCCACGCGCTGTATCAGTTCATCGGTCCGGCGCTGACCTTCGTTCTGCTTGGCGCGGTGGGCGTGGGCACGATGCTTGCGGCCGCATTGCATGGGCCCGCGCTTGCGGGGTTGGGTCTGGCCGGCGCCTACGTTGCGCCCATGCTGGTCTCGTCCGACAAGCCGAACCCGTGGCCGGTGGTGATCTATCTCGCGGTTGTGGCTGCCTCGGCGTATGGCCTGGCGCGGTTGCGGCGCTGGCTGTGGCTGGCGGCACTGGCGGTCGCGGGCGCCGTGCTCTGGGCCTTTCCATTCCTCATGCAGATGGCGCCCGGTGACGGCGACTGGACGCTGGCGGGTTATTCGCATGTCTTGATTCAGCTGGTGCTGGCGGCGCTGTTCATCGGCATCGAACCGAATGCCGGCGTTCGCGATGAGGATGCGGAGCCTGATCTCGTTTCGTCCATCGCGCTTGGCGCACTCGCAGTGATGGCCGCGGCCATGCTGCTGCAGAGCCGCTA
>JBKKCB010000356.1:0-7109 GCA_046713545.1 Hyphomicrobiaceae bacterium
CACTGACCGCGCCCACCGCAACATCCGCCGCATTGAAGGCGGTCTCACCGCTAGCTTATGAGGTCAGCAAGCCCCGATAGCTGACGGAATGCTGCATCGTGGAAGTCGGCAGGTCCCTGCCATGAACCGACATTGTCCGCGTTAGCAGGGAGAGTCATCAGCAGGAGGCCATTAACTCAAGTAATGTCTGAATAGCTCCTCGTGATCACGCACGTCTGCTGCGGCAGCCGAATGTACAATCGCTCCATTCTTCAGAATGTGAACGTGGTTGGCGATTTCGAGTGCCATCGTCTTCTGCTCCACCAGCAGGACCGAAATACCGCTCTTGGCGAGGCCCGAGAGCGCCCCAAGAATGCGCTGGACCATCTGGGGTGCCAGGCCCAACGATGGCTCATCGAGCATGAGCAGCTTCGGAGCCATCATCAAGCCGCGCGACACAGCCAGCATCTGCTGCTCGCCACCCGAAAGCGATCCGCCGGCTAGGCTGCGCCGGGTCTTGAGCACGGGAAAGCGGGCGTACTCCTGCTCGAGGCGGCGCGCGATCGTGTCCTTGTTGATGCCCGGCAGATGTGAAGCGCCGATCACCAGGTTCTCCTCCACGGACAGGGTCGGTATGATCTGCCGGCCCTGCGGGACATGCACCAGGCCCAAGCGGGCCAACTCATGCGCCGGCCGACCTGCGATGCTGTCGGGGCCGAACAGCAGCTTCCCGCTCCAGAGCGGGACGACGCCGGAGATCACGCGCAGCAGGGTGGTCTTGCCAGCCCCATTGGCGCCAAGCACGAGAACGAGCTTGCCGGGCTCGACGCGAATGTCCACATCGCGCAAGATCTGGACGCGGCCGATGCCTGCGCAGACCTTCTCGAGCCGGATCACGACGTAGCCTCCTCGGGCGTGACCGATGACGCCTCGAGAGGAGCACCGAGGTAGGCCTCCACGACGCGCGGATCCTTCTGAACCTCGGCAGGGGCGCCTTGCGCAATCCGTTCGCCATGATCGAGCACCGTCACACGATCCGCGAGCTGCATGACGAAGTCCATGTTGTGCTCGACCAGGAGAATCGACGTGCCAGCATCGCGGATGCGGCGGATGACCCCCGCGATTTCTTGAGCCTCCCGGTCGTTGAGGCCCGCGACCGGTTCGTCGAGAAGCATGACGAGCGGCTCTTCGGCGATGGCGCGCGCAAGTTCCGCGAGCTTGCGATGCCCATAGGGGAGATCCTCGGGGAATGCCGCCGCGAGGTGCGCCATACCGAACTGCTGGAGGATGTCGAGGGCGCGGGCGCGCTCTCCCGCCTCGAAAGCCCCGGAAAGCAGCCAGGAGGAGAAGTCGGCGGCGACGGATTGGGTCGAGCGAATGCCGAGCTGCAGGTTCTCCATGACCGTGAGGCTGTTGACGAGCTGAAGGTTCTGGAAGGTGCGTGCAAGCCCCATGCGGGCCCTCGCATGCGCTGGCAAGTCGGATACGTCTTTGCCACCCAGCAGGATGCGACCGGAATCGGAGCGATAAAGACCGCTGACGCAGTTGATGAGCGTGGACTTGCCCGCTCCATTCGGGCCGATGAGAGCATGCACCGTGCCGCGGTCGACTGTAAGGGAAACGTCGCTCACCGCCACCACACCGCCGTAGGACTTGGACAAGTTCTCGATGACGAGCGTGGGACCAGCAGAAGCTGGCGCTACATTAGGTGCAAATGCGTCGAAGGACCCCGATTGGGCAATCTCAGGTGTCCTGTCGTGCGCCCTGCCCCGAAAGAGCGCAGCGACTTTCTGCACCAGCCCGATCGCACCCTGCGGGAACAGCAGGAGGACGCTCAGAAGTATCAGGCCATTGACCAGGAGTGAAACGTCGTAGAGCGAAGCAATCAGTTCCGCGATCATGAGCGTGATCAGTGTGCCGATCAGCGGCCCGTAGGACGTGCCCAGCCCACCGATGACTGTCGCGATCAGCATGGTCAAGGTCAGGCCAAGCGTAAACGCATCGCTGTTGATGTAGGCGTTCTGATGCGTGAAGAAGGCGCCCGCTGTACCCGCCGCAAGAGAGCTCACTGCAAACACGGTGGTACGCCAAAGCGGCACGTTGATGCCGGTCGTGCGCGCGGCGCTCTCGTTCTCTTTTAGTGCCAGCAGCTTGCGGCGGATGTGCGAGCTCATCACGTAGTCGTTGGCGATCTGCACAGCGAGATAGGCGGCCCCGACCACCCACAGGAAGTAGGTCTTTCCCATCTTGGATGAGCCGAATTCGAGCGCCGGAATTCCATAGACGCCCATCGTACCACCGGTGAGATCGACCCAGCGCTGTGCGGCGATCTCGGTCATGAAGCCGAACGCCAGCGTGGCCATCGCCAGGTAGAGGCCACGCGTGCGCAGCGCGATGAGTCCGACCAGGCAACCGGCCAAGCCCGCGAGCAGAATGCCCGCAAGCATCCCCGCTGCAATCGGCCAGCCGAGCTTGGCCGTCAGCAAGGCCGAGCCGTAAGCGCCGATGGCGTAGAAGCCGGCCTGGCCGAGCGACATCTGGCCCGATAAGCCGAGCAGCATATTGAGGCCGATCACCGCGATCGTCGTGTAGAGCAGGGTCTGTGCGATATGGATGTGGAACGTGTTCCCGACGAGCAGGGGAAAGGCAAAGATGGCCGCAGCCATGGCCAGATAGGTGCCGTTCCGCGGCCAGGGCCTAGCGTGCTTGTCAGCGGACATCGGCTTTTGCCTCTCCGAAGAGTCCGCTCGGCTTGATGACGAGCAGGGCCATGACAAGAAGCAGGGGATAGAGGTCGCCGAACGCTGAATTGATGTAGTTGGAGAAGCTTTCCACCACGCCGAAGACGATCGCCCCTACCAACACGCCCAGGGGATTGGTGAAGCCGCCGAGGGATGCCACGGCGAAGGCCTTCACAGTGAACACCAGCCCCATGTGGGGATGCACCGTCACGATCGGCCCGACGAGCACGCCGGAGATCGCGGCGAGCACGGACGCCATGACGAAGACAAGGACGACCGTGCGGCGGACGTCGATCCCTAGCAGCGACGCTGTCTCCGGACTGAAGGCAACCGCGTAGATCGCGCGCCCTTGCCTAGTTCGGTAAAGCACGGCGTAGAAGATCAGGATGACCGCAAGCGCGACTACGATAACCAGCAGCTCCTCGACGAACACGCCGACGCCCAGGAACTGCACCACATTCTGGCGGTTGCCCGAGAACAGGGGCGGAGAATACTGCGACGACTTTCCCCACAACAGCGTGACGACGTTCTGGATGATGAGCGCGACACCCATGGTGGTGAGCACCCACGAGTACTGTCCGCCCGCCAGCGAGCGAAGGCGGTCGAGCGGCCGGATGGCGAACCGCTCCAGACCCCAGCCCATCATAGCCAGTACAAGAATGACAGCTGCGACGACAAGCAGGACTGGAACGCCGGCGAGCAGCAAGCCCATGCTGAGGTAGGCGGCAATCATCAAGAACTCGCCCTGGCCGAAATTCATGCGCGTGGTGGCGAGGTGCGCGATGAACAGACCGGTGGCGGTGAGCGCGTAGATCGCGCTCATCGCCAGACCGCTCAGCATAAGCTGAACGAAGTTGGCTCCCGACATGAGAATGCCGCCTCCAGGGGCTGATCAGTCCGAAGGGTGGTCGGACATCAGTAGTTCAGCCGCACGACCTGTCCGTTCTTCCAGACGCCGAGGAACACGTGCTCCTTGTCCAGGCATTCGTGGTCTTTTGGACCGAACGGCTTAGGCGGCGTCGCGGAGATGGTCTTGATGCCGTCCACGGCCTCGAGCGCGTCCCTGACGCCATTGGGATCGATGGTCTTGGCGGTATCGATCGCCTTCAGGACCACCTGGGCGGCGTCATAGCCGAGCGCCGCAATGACCGGCCAGCGGAAGTCCTTGCCGTACTCCTTCTCCATTCTGGCAACGAAGACCTTCGATGCGTCGAGCGACATGTCCAGCGCCTGACCCATTACGGTGCCTTCGATCTCCTGCTGCCCGACGATCTGCAGGACCTTCTGCGAGGAGAGTCCCCAGTTCCCGGCGACCGTCGGCTTGTAGCCGAGCTTTGACATCGGCCGGTAGATCAGCTCGAACGACTCGTGGAAATTCAAGACCAGCTCCGCGCCGGCCTCCTTCATCTTCAGAAGTTGCGGCGTCAGATCGCTCACGTTGGGGGCTGCCGACTCAACGGCCACGAGCTGCACATTGCGGGCCTTGAGGCCTTCCTGGATCTCCTTGGCAGCGAAAACGGCATAGCCGGTAGTGGAGTGCACCAGACCGATCTTCTTGAAGGTCTTCACGCCCCATTCGAGCATGTTCTCGATCTGGAATTTCTCCACCATCGAGCAGCGAAAGATGTAGCTGGGGGTCTCATTGATGAATTGTGCGGTGATGTTGGTGGCGATCGAAGGTCCGGCCACCAGAGGCACGCCCGCCTTCTGCATGATCGGCGCGAACGCCAGCACGTTGCCGCTCGATACGGTGCCGATGATCACGGGCACCTTGTCGTTCTGCATCAGGCGCTGACAAGGGACACGGCCTTCTGCGGGTTGGCCTCGTCGTCGTAGACAACGAGCTCGATCTTGTGCTTGCCGCCCGCCGTCTCATAGTCCTTCACCGCGGACTTGATGCCCTGAAGGTAGGACTCACCGAAGTCGGTGATCGCGGGCGGGCCACTCAGTCCCTGCACAACGCCGATCTTGACGGTGTCGGCCGAGAGTGAGGTTGGCGCGAAGGCGAGCGCCGCCAGGACGGCGGCGGCCCAGCATTGTCTGATAGTCATTTCGTTCCTCCTGTTATTTGGTCATGCTTGCAGTTGGTGCGACCCTCTAGGCGGCACGAAATATCGCGACCCCATCCCTGCTGCGCGCCAATGTCACACGCGTGCCGAGGTCCTTGACGTCCTCCGGACTCTCGAGGCGGCCGGTCACCTTCACCCCGGCATCGAGCTCGATCACGGCCACCGCATAGGAGCCTTCGGAGCGAAACGCGGCCGGCGGGCGGCGGATGATGGTCCAGGTAAGTAGCCTACCATCTCCCGCCACTTCATGCCGCTGCAACGCGCGCTCGTGGCAGGATGGGCAGATCTCACGCGGACCGGCATCGAGTGTGCCGCAATTGCTGCATCTCAGAACGTTGACCATGCCAGCGTTTCCGGCCATCGCGCTCTCCGCCTGTCACGCATCCGATCGCTTTAGGATGCTCACCGTGCAAGCGATGCCCGCACCGCCGAGATTATGCGTCATGCCGACACCGGCATTCTTGACTTGGTTGGCATGAAGGCCGCGCAGCTGCATGACAGCCTCGTAGAGCTGCCCCACGCCTGTGGCGCCGACCGGATGGCCCTTCGCCAGCAATCCCCCCGACGGATTGATCGGAATGTCTCCGCCGACCAGCGTACGGCCTTCGGCGGCCCATTTGGCGCCCATGCCGCGGGGGACCAGCCCGAGGTCCTCGCTATCGATGATCTCGGCCATGGAAAAACAGTAGTGAAGTTCGACGAAGTCGATGTCCTTGGGACTCATGCCGGCGGCCTGGTAGGCGCGTTGGGCCGCCTTCACCGTCGCATCGAAGGAAACGATGTCCTGATGGCCGCCAATCCTAGGCGAACCGCGGGTCTGCACGGAGGCCAGCACGTCGATAGGGAGATCAGACGCCCCCTTCGCGCGGTCCCTGGCAACCACAACGACGGCGGCGGCGCCGTCGCTCACCGGACAGCAGTCATAGAGCCGGATCGGATCAGCGATCAGCTGCGACTGCCGGATGATGTCCAGGCTCAGGTTGGCGCCAAGCTGGGCCAAGGGGTTCTTTAGACCATTCGCCTTGTTCTTGATTACAACGGCTGAGACCTCGTCTCGCGTCGTTCCGTATTTGGCGGCGTGGATGCGCCAGGCGAGGCCGAACAGCCCAGGGAAGGTCAGCCCGGACGGCCCATCGGACCGGTTGTCCATGGCGCAGTTGAGCGCTTGCGTGACTTGACCGCCCGAGGCGTGCGTCATCTTCTCGACGCCCACCACCAAAGCCGCATCGCACAGGCCGGCGGCGACCGACAGCACGGCGTGACGGAAGGCAATGCCGCCGGAGGCGCAGGCTCCCTCGACCTTGGTGCAGGGTATGTTCCCCAACCCAAGCTCGTCGGCGACGATGCCTGCCAAAACCTCCTGCCCGCTCAGTGGTCCGGCGATGAAGTTGCCGAGGTACAGGGCGCCTATCTCTTTGCGCTCCACGCCAGCGTTCTTCAGCGCGTTGTTGGCTGCGTCGACGGCAAGGCTCTCCAGTCCCCTGCCGTCGTGCTTCCCAAAGGATGTCGAGCCCACCCCGGTGATCGCCACGTCACGCATTGCCAGTTTCCTTCAGGAGCTGCCGCAGGTCCGTCTTGAGTATCTTGCCGTAGCTGTTCTTAGGAAGGTTCTCGACAAACCGGTAGTGACGCGGCCGCTTGTAGCGCGCGACGTTGTCGAGGCAGAGGGTGTCGAGGTCCTGGGCCGTGATCCTCGTTTCCGGACGCGCCACCACGAACGCAACCACCTCCTCGCCCCATTCCGGATGTTCGCGACCGATCACGGCACATTCAAGCACCATAGGGTGGGTGAGCAGAATTTCCTCGAGCTCGCGAGGGTAAATGTTGGAGCCGCCGGAGATGATCATGTCCTTGGATCGATCCTTGAGGGTGAGGAAGCCCTCGGCATCGGTGAACCCTAGATCGCCTGTCCAGAGCCAGCCATCGCGCAGCGAATTGGCATTGGCCTCCGGGTTGTTCCAATACCCGCGCATAACGCAGTCGGACCGGGTAATCACTTCGCCGATCTCGCCCGCGGGCAGTTCACGGCCTGCGCGGTCGACGACCATGACGTCGACGCCGCTCCGCGGCACGCCGCAGGACGCCAAAATTTCCTCGCGGCGAGGATGATCTTTCTGGCCGAGCAACCGTTTCGAAACGAAACTGATCGTCATGGGCGACTCGCCCTGGCCATAGATCTGCGTGAGCTTGGGACCGAAGATCTCTAGGGCTTTCTTGAGGTCGCTGACGTACATCGGAGCGCCGCCGAAGTAGAGCGTCTTGAGTCCGCTCGTATCCGAGGATCCGGCCCGTCGATGGTTTATCAGGCGCGACACCATGG
>JBKKCB010000357.1:0-4721 GCA_046713545.1 Hyphomicrobiaceae bacterium
GCTGATGATGAAGCGGGTGACGCTCACGGGGTCGACGCTGCGGCCGCGCACACGCGAGGTGAAGGCGCGGTTCGCCAAGGCGATCGAAGAAAAGTTATGGCCGCTGTTTGCCACAGGACAGGTCAAAGTCGTCATGGACTCGATGTTTCCGCTGGCTGCCGCGGCCGATGCGCATCGGCGCATGGAAACGAGCCAGCACGTCGGCAAGATCGTACTGACGATTTAGCGGTGCAGCCGGGTCGCTACCAGCGCAGCACGGGCTGCGCTGCGATAGGGGGATACGGATAGCCGGTGAACAGATCGGCAAGCAGCGTGTCGTTGAAGTCGCGGCTCGGATCGACGTGCAAAGCGCTGGCGATGAAGACGCTAGGGATGCCGGCCTGCCCGGCGCCGAGGAGATCCGTCTTGAGACCATCGCCGATGGCCAGGATGCGCTGCTTGGGTACGGTCTCGCCGCGCAGCGAGGCCGCAAGGTCGAAGGCGCGCTGATAGATGGGCGCATAGGGCTTGCCGGCATAGATCACGGTGCCGCCGAGAGCCTGATAGAGCTGCGCAATGCCGCCGGCGCATGAGACGAGGCGGTCGCCGCGCTCGACGAACACATCGGGGTTGGCGCAGATCATGGACGTCGCCCGCGCGGCCAACCGCTCGAGCATCGGGCGGTAGGTCTCGGGTGTCTCGGTCTCGTCGTCGAACAAACCCGTGCACACCACTACGTCGGCCGCATCGGCGCCGGCGAACGACACATCGAGGCCGTCAAAGATGCCGGCATCACGGGCCGGCCCCAGATGGAACAGCGGCCGCCGGCCCCAAGGCTTGATGAGATCGCGCGTCACATCGCCGGACGTCACGATGGCGTCCCAGGCTGACCGCGGCACGCCGAGACGCGCGAGGGCTTCGGCCACTGCCGCATCGGGCCGCGGCGCGTTGGTGATGAGAACGACAGTGCCGCCGTGCTCGCGAAATTTCGCGCAGGCGTCGACGGCGGCCGGGAAAGAGGCGCGGCCGTTGTGGATGACCCCCCACACGTCGGACAGCCAGACGTCGGCTGCTGCGGCGAGCGACGAGATCGAGGGCAGGATGGGAATACCGGACGGCGCGGTTGGCGTCATTCCCCTGCTCTAGCCGCCGCGGGTGCTGCAATCAAGCGGCGGCTTCCTGCGGCGAGCCGAGATCCTTCACGGGGCGCGGCGAGCTGAATAGGGCACCCTGACCGTAGGGCGCGCCGAGCCCCAAGGCCCAGGACACGGTAGCGTCGTCGAGCACGCCGCCCACGATCACCGACAGACCGGTATCGGTCAGGCGGCGGCAGGCTTCACCCGGCGAGATGATGCCGTCGTGCGCCTGCATGCCCGCGAGGAGCGCCGCCGCGTCGACCTTGACGAACTGGAAGCCGCGCGTCTTGAGGACATCGAAGTCCATGGCCAGATCGGACAGTTCCTCGACGGCAAACCGCAACCCGTTCTCGGACAGCGTGGCCAGCGTCTCCCAGTGATCCTTGGCAAAGGAGCGGATGGCCGATTGCCGGAACGACAGCACCAGCTGGCGGCCGATGGCCGCGTCGCGCCCGACAATTTCAGCGCACGTCTCCAGCACCATGTCGTCGACCAGCGACTCGGGCATCAGGCGCGCGAACAGCGCGGCGCTGGCGCCCCGGCTGCTCAACTTGGACGCAATCTGAGCCACTCGCTGCAACTTCGCCGCGTCGAGGCGCGTGCCGGCGCCACTGCCAAGAAGGGCCGCGCATTCGTCAGCATCAGGCGCCGAGCCGCTTTCGGTCTTGACCCGAAGGGATATGTCGAAGTGGCGTGTCTTGTGGTCGGCCAAACCGGCAATGGAGTCGAGATAGACTTCGTACTGGCTGGCGGCGATGGCGGCCGCAATGCGCGACACGCCCGGGTCGGCGGTCGCGCCCTGACTTGCAGCGCTGCCCCGGTTCCCCGCCATACCGGCACCCGGCCGCGGCGTGGCCGCCACGTGACGCATGGCTCCGCTGGCCGCCTTGAGCGCTTCGATGGAGCGCGTGATGGCCTGCTCGGCACCGTCCTGTTCCGGCGCGGACGGCGTGGGTGATGTGCCTGACTCATCTGCCGTCCCACCGGGCTCGACCGGCGCGTTGAGCTGCCGAGCAAGCTGCTCAATGACCGTCTTCATCGACTGGATTTCGGCAGACTTGGAGGCGCCCGCCTCAGCGGTGGCATCGGATGCGGAAGGGCGGGGCGGTACGAGTGGCGGCCTGGCTTCGGCTACGGCGCCACGCTGAGCAGGCCGCGCGCCGGGAGCCGGATTGGCCGAGGCATCGTGCGCGTGCTCGGCGCCCGCAGTGCGAGCTGACAGGCTGTTTGCCTTGAGAGCAGCCGCAACGGTCTGCTCCAGCGGCGGAAAGACGGCGGGCTTGGGCGTTGCGGCCAGCGGGTCGCGCACGGTGCCCGGGCGTACGTCCCACCCCATCGCCCGCGGCGGCGCGGTGGTTGTCTCATCGAGGCTCGGACGCGGCTGCGCGGTGTGCGCTGTCGCTGCCGTCTGCGCCAGAGCTGCGCTTGTCTGCGCAGGTGATCGCTCCGAGCCCGTATCGCGTGCGACCTGCCGCGAAGCTGTCGCGGGCAGCGGCGGCGGCTCAGATCGCGGCGCCGGCTCCGATACCGGTTCGGCCTGCCGGCGTCTCTGCACGGCAGGCGACGCTGCCAGGCGACCAAGATCTGGGCGCGGATTTTCCATCGACCGAACGGGCATCGGCCGTACCGCCCCGCCCTGGGCGCGGCGGACCACGAGATGCAGGGAGATGAGACCGATCCAGACAGCGATGGCAGCAGCAAGCGCGTGTGCCGAGGCAACGCCGAGCTGCAGACGCAGGCCGGTGCCGAGGGCGATGACGACCAGCGTCATGGCGCCCACGACGAACACGTCACGCATGCGGGACTGCGCGGGGGGCGCAGCATCAGGCGGAGCAATAAGGGACTCGGGTGTCTTGCGCATATGGGTTGCAGACCCGGGGTTGATTCGCGTTGCGTTCCAGCCTCTCAGCCCGCCCGGAGCCGCGCAACGCAACCGCGCTTGATTATCACCAGGATATTCACAAGCTCGCGCACGAACGTGTGTGGTGATGCCCGGGCGTCACAATGATCCGATGCAGGCCGTGTGATGGCCGATTTCCCGACTATCAGGATTCGGCGGCAAAGGCATGCAAGCAACAACGGGTGTCACATCGATGTCGCCTGCGTGCGATGCGCACAGCACGCACCGTCACGGTTCCTGGCGCAACAGGATCAGTGCGGCGGGCCGCTCATCGGGAGGAGAGACGCACGCCGAAATGCCGTGCGCGACGCCGTCGATCAGCGTCGACCCTTTTGCCGAACGCGTCTCGATGGCCGACTTCAGCGCACCCCAGTCGATCGCGGAACACGCGCTGTCCTCCTGCAGCGTGCTCCCGATCGCGATCCAGCTTCGCACCGCGCCCGCGTCATCGGCCGCGAGCTGCACGGCCGAGGCACCGTTGCGACGCGCGCGGGCGAGGAGCCGGTCGAGCGCTTCGCCGGTGTTCACGCCGGCGGCGCGCGTGCGGGCTGCGGTGGTGCGGGCACTGATGTTCAAGCCTTCGACCAGCACGGCGAACGCCATGGCCGTGTAGACGTAACCTTTCGGCACCTCGACGTCGAAGCCGTGGGCGACGAGCATCGCGCCGATCATGACGAGGAAGGCCAGCGCCAGCATCTTGGTCGTGGGATGGCGATTGACGAAAGCCGAGACGGGGCCCGATGCCAAGACCATGACGACCATCGAGGCGCAGACGGCCGCGATCATGATGTTGACGTTGTTGGTGAGCCCGACGGCCGTGATGATGGAATCGAGCGAAAAAACGAGGTCGATCATCACGATCTGGGCAATGACCATGCCGAAGGTCGCCTGCGCGGCCGAGCGCGTCTCGTGCCGGCCTTCCATCATGTGATGGATCTCGATGGTCGCCTTGGCGATAAGGAACAAGCCGCCGCCGAGCAGGACCAGGTCGCGGCCGGAGAACTCCTCGCCCAAGACCGTGAACAAGGGCGCGGTGAGCTGCATGATGGTCGTCAGCGTGAGCAGCAAGCCGATACGCATGACGAGGGCGAGGCCGAGCCCGATGTAGCGGGCGTTGGCCTGCTGATGGACCGGCAGTTTGGCGGCCAGGATCGAGATGAAGATGACGTTGTCGATGCCGAGCACCACCTCCATGGCGAACAAGGTCAGAAAGGCGACCCAGCCATCGGCCGTGAACATCCACTCCAGCATCATCGTTCTCGCGCGCAAAGGGGTTCAGTGTGCGCGCGAGCTATACACGCCAGCCCGCTCGCCCGCCAAGCTGCGGCGACAGCGCATGGGAACCCGCCTGCCATTCACCACGTGCGCAAAATTTGCGCGCAAGTTATCCCCGCCCTTCTCCGTGATCTTATTCTGTGGCCATCCCGGATCTGACCACCCAGGGCGCAGGCAAGAGCTGGTTGTCTGCGATTGGATCCGGGGGCTGCGACTGGGCACGAGACATCAGCGAATCCGTGCCACCTGCTGCCGGCGATCACGTACGCCGGCTCTCCCCCGGGCGTGGATGACCGGGGACTGGCGGCTGGCGGTCCAGTCGTGGTGCGTGGAGCGGCGAGCGCCGCATCCCCAAACTTACAACGGTTCGGCCCTTGCCGCTCCGCCCCTGAGGGGGACTCTGACGATGACGCTAAGCCTCGGGTCCGACG
>JBKKCB010000358.1:0-3270 GCA_046713545.1 Hyphomicrobiaceae bacterium
GTGCTGATAGGTGCCGCGCATGCCGCGCTTGAACACGGAGAAGTAGCCTTCCACGCTGTTTGTATGGATCACGGGGCGGCCTTCCTCGTGACGCACATACTCGTCCTTGGAATGGTCGACGCGATCGTGACTGGCGAAGTCGTCCAGCCTGTTTCGGTAGATCGGCGCGCCATCCGTCATGATGGCCGTTTCCTTGGCAACGTTCTCCTCGACGATGGGGATGACTTGGCTGACGGTGCTGCCCTCGACGTGGAAGCTGCGCACTTCGCCGCCGCGTTCAACGAGAGACAGAATGACGTTCCTGTGCGTTGCGTTGCTGATTACGATCTGGGCTCTTGAAGGAGCCTTGCGCTTGCGGCCCCTAGGATGGGTCGAAGCGCGTCCGTAAATGGTCTCGTCGATTTCCACGATGCCGCCCTTGCCGCCCATGGGAGGCTTGAGCGATCCCGAGCGCATGGCTTCGCGCAGCCGGTGCGACATGAACCAAGCCGACTTGAGGGTGATGCCCATCATTCGGTGGAGCTGGTTGCTGCTGATGCCCTTCTTGGAAGCGCACATGAGGGCAATACCCTGCAACCACAGCCGCATGGGAATATGGCTGTCCTCGAAAATGGTCCCGACCTTCACGGTGAAGGGCTTGCGGCAGTCCTTGCACTTGTAGGTGCCGATGCGGGTGGACTTGCCCTGTAGCTTGGTGATGCGGTCTTCCAGCACGCCACAGTGGGGGCACTGGGGACCATGGGGCCACAGGTGAGCCTCAACCCAGTCATAGGCCGCCTGCTCGTCTACGAACCGCTTGTGTGAAAGAAGGTCTGCCATGGAATTCTCCTGTGATTCCAATGTAGCAGATCGTCGTGGTACGTCAAGTATAATATTCTCCCTCACGGGATGAGCCGCTGGCGCAGCGCATCGGCCACCGCGTGTGTCCGGTCCGTGACACCGAGCTTGCGCTGCGCCTTCTTCATGTGACTGCGCACGGTTTCCTCGCCGAGGCCCAGATGCGCGGCGATCTCGGCCGTGCGCTTGCCGATGGAGAGCAGGCGCAGAACGCTCAGCTCGCGCGGCGTCAGCGGTGTCACGCTGCCCACGCGGTTGGGGTCAGGGCCGGTGATCTGCTCCAGGCGGATCACGGCGAAGCTCGCCGCCATGAAAATCATGGCGCGCATCTGCTCGGACAGAATGCCGGACAGAACCCGCCGCGACCAGAACGACACGACCCAGCGCGATCCGACCGGGCACGTGAAGCCGTCGCGCATGCCGTACTTCAGCGCCAGCTCATGCGACCAGCGATCGACACCCAGCGGCTCCAGCATGTGCCGGCTCTCCGTCCACGTGAACGGCGCCAGGCTCATGCGCGCCATGATGAGGCCGGGGTCGGGGTCGCGGCGCGCCATCACGGCATACTCGTCCCACCAGCCGCGCGGAACGCTGCGATGCACGAAGACGGACTTGCCCTTCTCGACCGTTTTCCAATCCCCCCATTTCAACGGAAAGCGCCCGGCCGCCAGCACGCACAGCTGCAGCTCCTGAAACAGCGTCTTGTGCAGATGGTCGAGCACGCTCGCAGGCGTATCGAGCGCCTCCAAGCCGATGGCACATTTCAGGATGGCGTTGTGGAGTTCGGCATCAGGCATGTGTTTTGTCCGCGTGGCCGGACTCAAGAGCTAGAATGCTTCCGGAAAAATGGAAACCGGTTTTCCGATGAGGAGTAAACGCTACTTCCCCCTCTCCCCGTCTTTCACGGGGAGAGGGAATGCAACAAAAATCGAGAACACCCTAGCGCAACTGCGTGAAGCGGATCAGCTCGGCGCCGGTGCCGTCCAGAAATTTCAGATACGGCCCATCGATGCGGAATTCACGCGTCAGCTCGAGCGCGCGCAGGAATTTTCCCTCCTGATCCATGACGGCGGGCGGGCACATCTTGCGCGTGGTCGCGATGGCGCCGAAGGTCAGGCTGTTGCCGTCGAGCTGGGCCGTGCCACGCAGATTGTTGCAGCCGCCCGAGCCGCTGACCTCGCCGCCTGCGCTGATGCTGAGTGCGGTTCGCACATTGTCGATGACACCGCCGCCGCGTATGTCCTCGGCCAGCCATTCCAGCTCTGTCATCTCGGTGCTCCCGGCAGCCGCCAGCGACAGGACGGCGGACATCAATATGCGTACCGATTGCGGATGCCCGTGCGTCAGCACGCGCTGCGAGCGGGCACTGACGAACAGAAGCCGTCCGCCGGCGAGAATGTTGGCGCGCACGGCGTAGCTGCGGCGCGGTTCGATGTCGCTGTCGCCGAATCGAATCTCGAACGGAATGGGCACCTGCCGATTGGGCCGGATCTGCACCGAGGCGACCAGTTCGCCCAGGCCGCCGGGCCGCGTCACGTCCAGCAGGCTGACTTCCAGCACCGCATTGGGCGGGAGTGCCACGCGCTCGCGGTAGAACACCTCGCCGCTCAGCGCGCCGGCCACGGCCGGAAAGGCGGCAATCTGCGCCAACACAAACGCCAGCCAGGCAGTCGCTAAAATCCGCATCACCATGACGTTGCCGCCAGCGTCTCCGTCCTCAGGCACCCGCACACACAGCCTAGGCGATCGCAAAGAATTGCGCGAGGAAGTGTTCGTAGATGGAGGTCAGCGCCTCCAGGTCGGCGATGGCCACGCGCTCGTCGACGGCGTGGATGGTGGCGTTGACGAGGCCGAATTCGATCACCGGACAATGCGCCTGGATGAAGCGCGCATCCGAGGTGCCTCCGCTTGTTGTGAGGGCCGGGGTACGTCCGGTGACCTCGCGCACGGCTCCAGCCATCGTGTCGACCAGCGGCCCGGGCTGCGTCAGGAACACTTCGCCCGTCCCCGAGAAGCTCAGCGTGTAGCCCGCATTGATGCTCTTGGCCGCGGCGGCGCACTGCTCGCGCACCCAGGCTTCCACCTTCGGCCGCCGCCACAGATCGTTGTAGCGGATGTTGAACTTGGCGCGCGCCTCGGCCGGGATGACGTTGGTCGCCGTGTTCGGCGCCGAGATCACCGTGAACTGCAGGCTGGAGGCCTGGAAGTCCGGCGTGCCCGCATCGAGCGGCGTCGACGACAGCCGGTCGATAAGCCGCGCCAGCTTGGGCACCGGATTGTCGGCGATCTGCGGATAGGCCACATGCCCCTGGCGTCCGGCCACCACCAGCTCGCCGTTGAGCGAGCCGCGCCGGCCGATCTTGATCTCGTCGCCCAGCGCCTGCGGATTGGACGGCTCGCCGACGATGGCCGCATCGAGCTTTTCCCCGCGCG
>JBKKCB010000359.1:0-10049 GCA_046713545.1 Hyphomicrobiaceae bacterium
CGGCCGACGACGCTTTCGAAGCGCTGATCGCGGATTTCGACGCCACTCATGACTTCGCGCCGGCCTTCTTCTGCAGCTCGCTGACGCGCGACGGACCCACGTACCAGTCGTCCGCCGTCACGTCCTCGAACACCACCCAGATCACGTCCTTGGGGACTTTCGCCACCTCGCTGATGGTCTCCGTGACCCGGCGGGCGATCTCGTCCTTGCGCTCCTGCGGGTGGCCTTTGAGGATGCGGATGTTGACGAAGGGCATGCGTCTCTCCCTGACTGGCGGGCTTAAAGTTCAAGCAGCTTTTTGCGCAGCGCCGCGTCGTCCCTGAGCTCGGCCGCGGCGCCCGAGAAGCGCACGGCGCCTTTCTCCAGAACATACACCCGGTCGGCGAGCGAAAGCGAAAAGTCGACGCCCTGCTCGGCGAGCAGGATGGTGAGCCCCTCGCCCTTGAGGCGCTGCACCTGGGCGAGGAGGTTCTCGACGATAACGGGTGCCAGGCCTTCGGAAGGCTCGTCGAGCAGCAGAAGCTCAGGATTGCCCATCAGCGTGCGCGCGATCGTCAGCATCTGCTGCTCGCCGCCCGACAGCACCCCGCCCATGCGCTCACGCAGCTCGCCGAGCTTCGGGAAGAGCTCGGTCACGCTCGCGAGCGTCCATTGTCCTGGCCGATTGGTGGAGCGGGCGGCAACGTCGAGGTTTTCCCACACCGTGAGCTCGGCGAAGATGCGGCGATCCTCGGGCACATAGCCGATGCCGCGGCGCGCCAGGCGGTAGGGCGCGGAGCCGGTGATATCATCGCCCTTGAAACGCACGTGGCCCTGCGAGGGCGGCGTCAGCCCCATGATCGAGCGCATGGTGGTGGTCTTGCCGACGCCGTTGCGGCCGAGCAGGCAGACGCACTCGCCGGGCTTGATGTCGAGCGACACCCCGAACAGCACACGGCTGCTGCCATAGGCCGTGTGTATGCCGTCGACTTCGAGGAGCGGCGTCAATGCTTGCCTCCCCCGAGGTAGACGCGGCGCACCTCCTCGTTGCGGCGCACCTCATCGGGAGCGCCGATGGCGATGATGCGGCCCTGGTGGAGTACGGCAATCGTGTGCGCAATGGAGAAGACCACGTCCATGTCGTGCTCGGTGAAGAGCAGCGTCAGCTCCCGCTCCTTGGCGATGCGGTCGAGCAGGGCGATGCTTTCGTGCGTCTCCTGCGCGCTCATGCCGGCGGTCGGCTCGTCGAGCAGGAGCATGCGCGGCTTGCCGGCCAGCGCGATGCCGAGCTCCACTTGTTTCTGCGCGCCGTGACTGATCTCGCCCGCGATGGTGCCGGAGATGTCCTGGAGCGCCAGATGCTCGATCATCTCCTGCGTTTCGTTGCGGAACAGGCGTTCGGACACCCTCCACATGTTGTAGCCGCGGCCGCTGTGGGCGATGAACGCCGCCTGGATGTTCTCGTAAACGGTCAGCTTGGCGAAGATGTTGGTGCGCTGGAACGAGCGGGCGATGCCCAGGCCGCAAATCTTGTGCGGCGCGATCCCAGTGATGTCGCGACCTTCGAGCATCACCTCGCCGCTGTCAGGCTCCAGGTGTCCGGTAATCAGGTTGAACAGGGTCGACTTGCCCGCCCCATTGGGACCGATCACGGCCGTGATGCGGTTCTTCTCCGCGCTGAGGCTCACGTCGTTGGTGGCGACGAAACCCGAGAAAGTCTTGCGCAGGTTCCGGCACTCGAGCATCAGCCGCGGCCTCCGGCAACGGAGCGCACGCCACGGACCAGCATGGCGAATGCGCCGGCCACGCCGCCCGGAAACGCGAACAGCAGCACGAGCAGGATGAGCCCCAGGAAGAACGGCCAGTACTCGGTGTAGGACACGATGTACTGGTTGAGCAGGATGAGGATGGCGGCGCCGACCGAAGGCCCCCAGAAGTGATGGATGCCGCCGAGGATGGTCATGATCAGCACCTCGGCCGACTTTGGCCAATAACTGAAGTCGGGAAACACGCCGCGGTTGAAGATGCCGAACAGGCCCCCGGCCAGACCGGCAAATCCGCCGGCCAGCGAAAACACGATGAGCCGATAACGGCGTACGTCGATGCCGATGAACTGTGCCCGTTCGGCGTTGTCGCGCACCGTGGTGAGGATGCGTCCGAAGGGCGAGTGGACGATGCGGCGCATGGCGGCGATCGACAGCGCGGCCAGGATCAGCGTCAGGTAAAAGAACTTGTGATCGATCCGGAGGTCGGCGACCCATGGGATCCATTCCAGCCACGCCATGCTCGGCATCGGCACGTTGGGGTAGCCCTGCTCGCCACCCGTCACGTCGTTCCATTTGAAGCAGATGGCCCAGACGATCTGCGCGAACGCCATCGTCAGCATCGAGAAATAGACCGAGGTGAGGCGCACGCAGAAGAAGCCGAAGAACGCCGCGAATAGAGCGCCGCCGAGGCCGCCGGCCAGCCAGGCGGCCAGAAATGGCACGCTCAGATCCTTCATGAAGATCGCGCAGACGTAGGCGCCGATGCCGAAGTAGGCGGCATGGCCGAAGGGGACGAGCCCGGTCACACCCAGCAGGAGATTCAGGCTGGTCGCGAACATCGCGAAGATGATGATGTCGGTTGCCAGGAACGTGTAGTAGCGGGACCCGAAGGCCGGGATGAAGAGGGCGATGAGGAACAGCACCAGGGTCCAGGGAATGCGCTTGGGCAGACTCACTTCACCGGCCTCCCCAACAGGCCCCATGGCCGCACGACGAGCACGACGGCCATGATCACGAAGGCCGCGAAGATGGAGAAACGGGGGAAGATCAGGATGCCGAACGCCAAGGTGAGGCCGTAGATCAGCGAGCCCAGCAGCGTGCCCCACAGCGAGCCGAGGCCGCCGATCACGACGACGATGAACGCCTCGATGATGATCTCCACGTCCATGCCGGGCACGACGCTCTTGATCGGCGAGACGAGCGCGCCCGACAATCCGGCCAGGAAGGACGCAAGCACGAACATCGCCGAATAGAGTCCCGATACGTTGGTGCCCAAGGCGCCCAGCATCTCACGATCGAGCGCGGCGGCGCGGATGATGCGGCCGAAGCTGGTGCGGTTGAGAAGCCCCCAGAAGCCTAGCGCAATGAGCGGGCCCAGCAGGATGATGAAGAGATCGTAGTGTGGAAAGCGTACCCCGAAGAGATCGAAGCTGCCCGATAGCATCGGCGGGCGCGACACCGAGTGCGGCTGTGTCCCCCAGATATACTTGCAGGCATCGGCAAAGATCAGCACCAGCGCGTAGGTGAAGAGGAGCTGATAAAGCTCCTCGCGCTTGTACATGTAGCGCAGCAGGAAGCGCTCCACGATGCCGCCGAGGATCCCGACACTCACCGAGGCGACCACAACGGCGCCGAGGAAGCCGATCGAGGTATTGCCCAGGATCAGCGTCATGTTCCAGGCGATATAGGCCCCGATCATGTAGAGCGAGCCGTGGGCAAAGTTGATGATCTTCAGGACGCCGAAGATCAGCGACAGGCCCGAAGCGATGAGGAAGAGGAACATCGCTGTGGTAAGGCCCGAACGCAGCTGGCCGAGAAGAAAGACCGGATCAAGCAGCTCAGACATGCCACGCGCCTTCGTGCGTGGACCCCGTTCGGCGCGTCAATGGCATGGTCTCCCAGGTCAGATCGCGGACAAAGCGCCGCCCACGATGGGGGTCGGCGCTTTGCACTGCAAAAGCGGCATCAATCCATGAACGGCTTGGGGTCGACGTACTTGACTTCCGTCATGATGGCGTTGCCGGCAGGTCCCTTCACCATCTTGCCGTAGAACTGGCCGCGATCGGCCTGGTGATCGGACGCGCGGATCGTCTGCTTGCCGAACGGCGCGTCGATCGTCAGGTCGAGCAGCGCCTTGGCGACCTTGTCGCTGTCGAGTGAGCCCGCCTTCTTGATGCCCTCGACGAGGAATTGCATGGCGACATAGGCTGTCAGAGGCCACGTCGATGGCGGGTCCTCCTTCGTGTAGGCCTTGATTCGCTCGATGTATTTCTTGTGCGCGTCCGACTGACCGTCGTAGACCGCGAGGTCGTAGCTGTTGCCGTAGATCCCGAAGGGATAGTCGGCACCGAGCGCCCGGGTCGCTTCGACGGAACCGGCCTCGCCGCCGTTGACGACCCGGTTCTGCACGAGATCGAAGAAGCCCAGCGGCTTTGCCTGCTTGGCCCAGGTGACGAAGTGGCCACCCCACATGGCGGAGAACACAGCCTCGGGCTTCTTGGCCATCTGTGCATTGATGAAGGGTGAGTAGTCACCCTCCCCGAGCTTCGGCCATTGCTGATCGACGATTTCGATGTCGGGGCGCAGCTTCTTGAGATGTTCCACAAAGGACTTCGCAACATCCTGCCCATAGGCGTAGTCGTGAGCGATGGTCGCGACCTTCTTCACATCCTTCCAAGTGGCGATGATTTCAGCCACCGAGCGGCCCTCCATGGTGGTGTTGGCGGCCGTGCGGAAGACGTAAGGATGCAGGTTTTTTGGAGCCGTCAGCTGGTCTGTCTTGGGAATGGGCGCGATCAGGATGATCTTGTTTTCTTTGGCGATCGTCGAGACCGCAGGCCCCTCCGCCGAGGTGAGAGTGCCAACCAGGAACTGGACATCCTCCTTGAGGATCAGCTCGCGCGAGACGCGCACCGCCTCGTCGGCCGAGGCCTTGCTGTCGCGCACGACGAGCTCGATCTTCTTGCCGAGAACGCCGCCGGCCGCGTTGATCTCGTCGACGAACATCCGGGCGCCCTTGACAGCGGGCTCGCCATAAAGCGCCGCCGGGCCGGAAAGGGGCATCGGCACGCCCACCTTGATCGTGTTCTGGGCAATGGCAGGTCCGCTGAGCAGAAGAGCGGCAGCCGAGGCAAACAAGCCAAGCGCAAAACGCTTCATCAATTTCCTCCCTGGAGCGTTGTTATGTTCTTGTGCCTGACTGTCGATTAGGCCTTTGTAGAAGTCAATTCCCCCACATCTGCGAAAGGGTTGGCCAGCACGGCCAGCGCATCGCGCCAATTTCAAAAGGTGTCGCAGGCATGGCTTGGAGAACGAACGGCGTTCGATGGGCGCATCGTTGCGGCCCGCTCGAAGAGTACATTTGCACTTTTGGCCGAAGCAGTTAGCTCCAAACCCGACGGAAAAGGCATAGTCTGGGGAGAGAGGCCTCACGCACCGGCTTTTCGAGCAGATCGTGAAGCAGGGCGATCAGGCGGCGGGGGCGTCTGGCGATCAGCCAAGGACAAGCGCGCTGCACGCGTTTCCGACACCGGGTACAGGAATACAGCTTCCGTTGTCGGAGGCGGCAGAGTCAATCAGACTGCCGCATCAGCACCAATCCGCCGTCATAAATGCGGATGTCTACGAGACCCGCGCAGATATCGGTCTCGAGCTGGTGGTACTCATCGGCGGTAAAATGCTTTCCGGCCGCAAGTAGTGCTGCTTCGCGCAGGTATCGCTGCGCTTCGGCAGTTCGTACAGGTTGACCCGGCCCGTTCTCGGGGAAGCCCTCAACGCAGACCTGCTCGTACCCAGCAAATTGGTTCACGGGATTCCTCCAGTTCTAACCGGACCGAAACGGCGCCGCACCGAAGCGCACGCGTCAACAAGCGGCTAGAGGCCCGGCCCGTTTCGAGAATTGTCGCGGCGAATAACACAACAGTCCGCCGGTGGTTCCATTGCTACTGGCTTCCCAATTTCGCACAGTAGCACTCCTTCCCGCGGATCAGATAGCCGCGGCGAGAGGCATCAGGCGCCGAGGGGGCGGCACCCAACACGAACTCGCTGGACAGGGGCGCCGTCGGCGTCGCACATCTATCTGACTCCATTGGGGTTCGCTTGCGCAACGGATTCGACCGGAGAACGTTACGCAACCGACGAGTATGTCCGTTGCCGACAGTTTTTTGGCTTTTGCCGAAGTTTTCGGCTTTCCCCAACAGCGGCCGGCAATCGGCATGATCATAAAGCAGGGCGTGCGATGCACGTGATCGCAGCAATCTGGATAATAGCGGCCAGCGAAGTCGCTTTCGGTGCAGCCTCGTATTCGACCGTTCAGTCCGGCGCCTTAGACGACGAGGCATTCTGCCTGTCGATGCTGGCCGCATCGCGACAACCGGAAAATTCGCCGGGAGTCGCACTCGGCCCTCGCATGCGTCACGGCGGAATTATTGTCCGTTGCGACCAGCGCACCATAGAAATAAAGACGACAGCAACGGTACCTCTCGAGAAAATTGGCGCCAAATGGCTGGAGAGGCAATTTGCCCAGTGGAACGAGGATCAGTGCAGCGACGACCTCGTGAGGGCAGCAATCGAACGCGGATGGTCGGTCTCGGCTGTGATTGTGGCGTCGGACGGCAAGAGCGATGCCTTTGACGCCAACTGCGATTGACTGACAAGAACCGGTGTTTCCGCTGGGCGAACTGCCTGCGTTTTGTGGCTCCTAGACGGAAAGCCCGGCCACTTAGGCCGGGCTACTGTTTTAGATGGGTGTTCCCATCGCCCAATACGGGGGAGCGCCGTAGTGACCGTGAACGCGGGTCTCCCATTCGCGATCCCAACCGGTGTTCTCTGGTGCGGCCTTGAGCTGATCCTCTGTGATACCGGTTCTATATCCTCCAACCGCGGGATCATATTTGAGCGCTGCCCATGGGATCGGGTAATGACTATGTCCCAAGCCAAGAAAGCCGCCGAAGCTCATCACCGCGTAGCGAACGCGGCCAGCCACTTTTTCGATCATCAAGGCTTCGATCTGCCCGACTTTGGCATCATCCGGCCCGTACACGCCGGTGCCCTTTACGCGTCCACTCGAGATCAATTGATTGCCGGCCATCACGTTGCCCTTTCTGATTTGATGGCTGGCAACGTTGCCTAGCGACGAAAGTTCCGTTCGTAGGGTCCACAGGCAGCCAAGACCTACCGGGCTCTAACGCTGGCCTGACGCTCCATTGATGTGACCGTGATCCCATGCTGGCCGACGGCCTATTTCATCGGGGATCACGCCAATGATCATCCATCGCGGTGCCTTGATTTTGCTTGCTTGCCTGGCGTGGATTGGAAGCGCCCTGGCTGACGAGGATGCCGATGACCATTGGACGGCTGTGACATTGGCGCGGACCGGGGCGTGGGGTGTTTCCAGAGCACCAACACGGGGGTCGGCCATTGCGGGCGCAATTCGAGACTGCAGAGCGAAGGCGCCGGCGTTTTCGGATTGCGGATCGCAGTACACCGCAACTCGGGCGAATTGGTTGATTGGGCTGATGTGTCGTCACGGATACGTGCTGGTTGCAGCGCCATCGCTCGAAGCCGCTTTGCTCAATGCTCGAGACCATGCTCGCGCCGATCACGCATTATTCAGCTGCAAAATTGCTCTCGCTGTGAGCCCAGCCGGTCAGATCGTGCTCCCGCGTGAGTCCGCCTTGTCCATTTGGCGATGAGATTGTGCCGCGTTTCCAGGAGCGCCTGACGACTACATGCGCGGGGCGCCCTTGTCGGCATTCCGGTGCCGTTCGCGAACGAAGCACGAACCGCCAGAACTCGTCAGGTCATTGCACGTTGCCCTGGAGCCCTCTTAGCCTAGCCGGGCGCATGTCTTTCCCGGATGGAGGAAGCAATGGCGCTATCCAGGTTCATCATCGGCAACACCGTAGTGCGAAGGCAACCGTCCTGCCCGTGACGCGTTAGGCCGCGAGCGATTGGCGGGATGCGACGGGATTGTGCCTTTAGCACCGTTGGAGTTGAGCAGACGGGCTCGATCCCATCACCGAATGGGATTGAGCCAGGCCGGCGAGGAACGAATGCGGCGCAACTGGGTGGCGGTTACGGCGGCGGTACTGGTGACTGCCGGGCTCGTAGCCTGGTGGGCCGGCACGCGATCCGCACCGCGCCAACAAACGTCTGAGACAACCGTTGCCGCGAAGAAGCAGGGAAAGGGCGCCGCAGGGGCTGTCGCGGTCGAGGCCGAAACAGCTCGAGGCGCCACCACCACCACCGACATTCGCGCCATAGGCAGCTTGCAATCGGACGAGTCGGTGCAGATCACCTCCGAGATCGCCGGCCGCATCGCCGAGATCCGCTTCACGGAAGGCGGAACCGTCAATGCCGGTGACGTGCTGGTCACCTTGGATGCCTCCCTTGCCCAAGCTGAAGTTGCCGATGCCAAGGCTCGATTCGATCTTGCCGAGGCCAACAACACCCGGGCCGACCAGCTCTCGCGCACCGGCAACGTCACGGAAAAGGCCATCGACGAGGCAACCGCGAACTTCGAGATTGCCCGCGCCGCACTCGAACTGCAGCGGGTGCGCCTGGCAAAGCATACGATTTCAGCGCCGTTCGCGGGGCGCGTGGGCATCCGCAAAATCTCGCCGGGCGGCTTCATCGCGGTCGGCACGGCGATCGTCAATCTCGAGAAGATCGACGTCTTGAAGGTCGATTTCAAATTGCCGGAGCTGTTTCTTCCGTCGATCAACATCGGCCAGACGGTCGATGTGATGGTCGATGCAATACCAAAACGCACGTTTGCCGGTGAGATCTACGCCATCGATCCCCAGGTTGATGTCAACGGGCGGGCGCTGCAGCTCAGGGCCCGGCTTGCCAACGCAGACTTCGTGCTGAGGCCCGGCCTGTTCGCGCGCATCATCGTCAAGGGCAAGCAGACTCGCCAAGTCGTTCTGGTGCCGGAAAGCGCAATCGTGCCGCGCGGTGGGGAAAGCTACGTTTTCCGCATCGAGAATGGCAAAGCGGTTGAAGGCAAGGTCGCGCTCGGCGAGCGGCGCGGCGCCGAGGTGGAAGTCCTCGAGGGATTGACGCCCACAGCGCAGGTCGTCACTGCAGGGCAGCTCAAGCTGCGCAACGGCGCGGCGGTCGAGATCGTCGATCCGGGCCGTCCTGCGCCGGCCGTCAAGAGGGGCGGCTCGTGAGCTTGTTCGAGTTCTGCATCCGGCGCCCGGTCTTCTCCACCGTGCTAAGCCTCGTGCTGGTTCTGCTCGGCATCGTCTCCTACGGCCGCTTGACCGTTCGCGAATACCCGAACGTGGACGAGCCGGTCGTGTCGGTCTCGACCAGCTATCCCGGTGCCTCCTCCACCATCATCGAGAGCCAGATCACGCAGGTGCTGGAGGGCTCCATTGCCGGTATTCCCGGCATCGACGTGCTGGAATCGACGAGCCGTGCCGAGTCCAGCCGCATCACCATCCGCTTCCAGTCGGACGTGGATCCCGATGTCGCCGCCAACGACGTGCGCGATCGTGTCAGCCGCGTGCGTCGCCGCTTGCCGGTCGAGGTGCTGGAGCCGACGATCGCCAAGGTCGAAGCCGATGCCCAGGCCATCATGTTCCTGGTCTTCACGAGCGACCGCATGTCCGCGCTGGAGATCACCGACTACGTCGATCGCGTTGTGCTGGACCGTCTGAAAAACCTCACCGGCGTCGCGGATGTCACGATCTACGGCGAGCGCCGCTATGCCATGCGCATTTGGGTCGACCGCGAGCGCCTGGCCGCTTTCAATCTCACGGTCCAGGATCTCGAGAATGCCTTGAGGACGCAAAACGTCGAGCTTCCTTCCGGCCGCATCGAGAGCCGGGACCGCGAGTTCTCCGTCCTGGCGCGCACGGGACTTGTGACGCCCGAAGAGTTCCGCAACATCATCATCAAGATGGCCGACAACCATCAGGTCAAGCTCGGCGAGGTGGCACGCGTTGAGCTGGGTGCAGCGGATGAACGGCGCGACAGTCTCTACAATGGCAAGCCGGCGATCTCGATCGGCGTCATCAAGCAGGCGGTCGCCAACCCGCTCGACGTGTCGAATGCCGTGCGCAAGGTCCTGCCGGAGATCAATCAGTCGCTGCCGCAAGGGCTCAGCGCGACCATCGGCAACGACAGCGCCGTTTTCATCGATCGGTCGATCAAGGCCGTCTACCACACCATCGGCGAGGCCATTCTGCTGGTCGTGCTGGTGATCCTGTTCTTCCTGCGGTCGCTGCGTGCCTCCCTGGTCCCGATCGTCACCATTCCCATTTCGCTGATCGCGACCTGCACCCTGCTGTTCGC
>JBKKCB010000360.1:0-9799 GCA_046713545.1 Hyphomicrobiaceae bacterium
TCCATGTCGAACTGGGAGCGCGCGAGATAGACGGGATCGCCGTCCACATCCTCGGCGATCGACGTGCGGAATTTCTCCAGAAACGCCGTCAGCGCGGCGGGATCGTCCGCCTGCATCCAGCGCGCCAGCTCGACGCCCGCCGGATCGAGCGCCGTTTCGAGGCTGTATTCCGCCGCCATGCGCGCCACCAGCACGTCGAGCTGCAGCGCGCCGACCACGCCGACGATCAGCCCCGTGCCATCCAGCGGTGAGAAAAGCTGCACGACGCCCTCCTCCGCCATCTGCCCGAGCGCGGTCTTGAGCTGCTTGCCCTTCATGGCGTCGGCCACGCGCACGCGGCGCAGGATTTCCGGCGCGAAGTTAGGAACACCGGTGAAGCTCAGCTCCTCTCCGCCCGTCAGCGTATCGCCGATGCGCAGCGTGCCGTGGTTGGGAATGCCGACCACGTCGCCCGCCACGGCTTCCGTCGCGATCGAGCGGTCCTGCGCGAAGAAGAACTGCGGCGCGTTGAGCGCGATCGGCTTGCCCGTGCGCACCAGCTTCGCCTTCATGCCCTTGACGAGCTTGCCCGAGCACAGCCGCAGGAAGGCAATGCGGTCGCGGTGGTTCGGGTCCATGTTGGCCTGGATCTTGAACACGACGCCGGTCATGCCGGGCTCGGTCGCGACCACGAGGCGCTTGTCGGCCTGCTGCGCGCGCGGCGGCGGGGCATATTTAACCAGCGCATCGAGCAGATCGCGCACGCCGAAGTTGCGCAGCGCGGAGCCGAAGAAGACCGGCGTCAGGTGGCCCTCGCGAAACGACTCCAGGTCGAAGGGACGCGCGGCGGTGCGCACGAGGTCGATCTCCTCGCGCCACTTCTTCAGCACATCGGAATCGACAAGCTCATCCAGACGAGAATCTTCCGGACCGGCGAGCGCAACCTCATCATCGTCAACCCCGATGCGGCGCAGGCGGCTGGTGGCCAGATCGAACGTACCCTTGAAATCGCGGCCCATGCCGACGGGCCACACGATGGGCGTCGTATCGAGCGCCAGGTCCTTCTCGATGGCATCGAGCAGCTCCAGCGGCTCCAGGCTCTCGCGGTCCATCTTGTTGATGAAGGTGATGATGGGGATGTCGCGCATGCGGCAGATCTCGAACAGCTTGCGCGTGCGCGATTCGATGCCGCGGGCCGCGTCGAGCACCATGACGGCGGAATCGACGGCGGTGAGCGTGCGGTAGGTGTCCTCCGAGAAGTCCTCGTGGCCCGGCGTATCGAGCAGGTTGACCACATGGTCGTCATACTCGAACGTCATCACGGACGTGACCACCGAGATGCCGCGCTGGCGCTCGATGTTCATCCAGTCCGAGCGCGTGCGGCGACGGTCGCCCTTGGCGCGCACGTCGCCCGCGAGCTGAATGGCGCCGCCCAGCAGCAGCAGCTTCTCCGTCAGCGTCGTCTTGCCCGCATCCGGATGGGCGATGATGGCAAACGTGCGCCGGCGCCCGATCTCGCGCGCGAGCGGCGTGTCGGCTTTTGGATCAAGCGCGCTCGGCAAAGAAGCCAGCGCGGCGTCGCTTTTGTCCTGCATTTCCGTGATTCCTGCGGCCTCGGCTGCTTACATGAAGGCTACGGTGCCGAAACTCAAGCCGGGACTGCATCCCCTCTCCCCATCCTTCATGGGGAGAGGGTTAGGGTGAGGGGCAGGATCTTGCTCGGAGTTTGGAGCTGCCCCTCATCCCAACCCTCTCCCCGCACGCGGGGAGAGGGGGAAGATACGCATCACCCCTTCAACCGGGACCAACCCTGCAGCCGCTCGGCCGCTTCGCCCATATCCGCCGTCGTGCCGGAATAGGAGAAGCGCACGAACCGCCGGCCGCGGCCCGCGTCGAAATCGACGCCGGGCGTCGCCGCGACGCCGGTTTCCTCCAGCATGGCCTTGCTGAAGGCGAGGCTGTCGCCGGTGTAGTCGCCCACGTCCACGTAGAGGTAAAACGCGCCGTCCGCGGGCACGATCTTGGACAAGCCGGCCTTCGGCAGCTCGCGCAGCAGCAGATCGCGGTTGGCCGCATAGACCCGGCGATTGGCTTCCAGCTCCTCGATCCCGTCAAACGCGCCCAGCGCCGCTACCTGTGCCACCGCGGGCGGCGAGATGTAGAGGTTCTGTGCCAGCCGCTCCATGGTGCGCACGAGGCCTGGCGGCACCACCATCCAGCCGACGCGCCAGCCGGTCATCGAGAAGTATTTCGAGAAGCTGTTGATCACCACCACGTCGTCGGAGAACTGCAGCGCGGTGGCTTCCGGCATTCCATAGGTCAGCCCGTGATAAATCTCGTCGGAGATGAACCACAGGCCGCGCTTGCGGCAGATGGCGATGATCTCGGCGAGCCGTTCCGGCTCCAGCATCGTGCCCGTGGGGTTGGCGGGACTGGCGATCAGCAGGCCGGCCAGATCGTGGCGGGCGGCGGCCTCGTCGATCTGGGCGGCGGTCGGCATCCAGCGCGTATTGGGACCCGTCTCCAGGCTGAGCGGGACAGCTCCGAGCGCCGTCAGGATATGCCGGTAGCAGGGATAGCCCGGCGCCGGCAGCGCCACCCGCGCGCCCGCGTCGAACAGGGCCAGGAACGACAGCACGAAGGCCGCCGACGAACCGCTCGTGACGACGAAGCGCTCCGGCGCAACGTGAACGCCGTGCCGCTCCTGATACAGCCGCGCAATCCGCTCGCGCAGAGGTTCCATGCCCAGCGCCAGCGTGTAGCCCAGATTGTCGGTGTCGAGCGCCCGCTTCACGGCCTCGCGCGCGGCGCGGGGCGCGGCCGTGCCGGGCTGGCCAACCTCCATGTGGATCACGCGCGCGCCTGTCGCCTCGCGTGCGGCAGCCGCGCGCATCACGTCCATGACGATGAACGGATCGATGGCGCTGCGCTCGGACGGCGGGCGCAACATCAGGCCCTGCGCGGCGGCCAGCCTATCGTCGTTCGGCATCGAAATTCTCCAAGCGCCCCCGCTGCCTGCGACAGACCGGCGCGTGCGCCGTACATGCCTTCAAATCGCCACCGCCGCGCCACAGCATCGCAACGAGATGGCGGTTATCGGATTGGCCCGGTCACCGGTTGTCGCACCCGCCGGCGCGGGACGCGGCAGCCATCCGGGCTTATAGTGTCGTGGCGGGACGTTTGCCAGCATTGCCTGTGCGATACCTGAGCGCGTTGCGTCGCCGCGTTGACCGTCAATGGGACCGCACGTAGCTTCACGCCGTCCAGGCGTCGAGACCGCGACAGACCAATTCGAAAGCCCATGC
Organism: Hyphomicrobiaceae bacterium; assembly: GCA_046713545.1. Classification (GTDB taxonomy): domain Bacteria; phylum Pseudomonadota; class Alphaproteobacteria; order Rhizobiales; family Hyphomicrobiaceae; genus CADEFX01. Next base: position 3,285 of record JBKKCB010000360.1, read on the forward strand.
GCGCCAACACGCACCATCAGCCGCCCCGCTCCCGCATCAGGATCTCCCTGGTCGCCGGCACGATCGGACTCGCGAGCCTTGCGATGGCCACGGCACGGCCCGCCGCAGCGCAGAACCTGAGCCTGGTGCGCGACACCGAGATCGAAAACCTGCTCAAGGACTATTCGCGGCCAATCTTCCGGGCGGCCGGACTCGGATCGGGCCGCATCCAGATGCGCATCGTGCGGCATGAAACGTTCAACGCGTTCGTGCTCGACGGTGGCAACGTGTTCATCCACACGGGGGCGTTGCAGCAGTCGGAGACGCCCAACCAGGTCATCGGCGTCATCGCGCACGAAGCCGGCCACATCGCCGGCGGGCATCTGGCCCAGCTGCGCGAGCGCATAGCCCGCGACCAGACCAAGAGCCTGCTCATCAAGCTGCTGGGTATCGGGCTGATGGTTGCCGGCGGGGCGAGCGGCGGACAGGGTGCTGCCGGAGCCGGAGCCGGCGTCATGATGGGGGGCGACGAGTTGCTGATGCGCTCGCTTCTCGCCGACCGGCGCGCCCAGGAGTCATCGGCGGATCAGGCGGGCTTGCGGTTCCTGACGACGACGCGGCAGTCCGGAAAGGGCATGCTCGACACGTTCGAGCGGTTCGCTCAGCAAGAATATATCTCGGCGTCCGGGGCGACGCAGGATGCCTTCGCACGCAGCCATCCCGTGGCGGCCAACCGCCTTGCGCAGTTGCGCGACACAGTGGCCAAGAGCCCGTTCGCCGCCGAGAAGGACCCGCCCGCGCTGCAGCTCCGGCACGATCTGATGCGCGCCAAAATCGCAGGGTACCTGGACCGGCCCACCGTCGTATTCAATCGCTACCCCAACAGCGACAACAGCCTGCCGGCCCGGTATGCCCGCACCATCGCCACGTTTTTCCAGAGCGGCGTCGAGCGGGCGCTTCCGCAGGTCGATGCTTTGATCCGCGAGAAGCCCGACAATCCCTACTTCCATGAGCTGAAGGGCGATTTCCTCATGCGCTCGGGTAAATCGCGCGAGGCCATCCCCGCCCTGCGCGCGTCGCTGAAGCTGCTGAACGATGCCCCATTGATCAGCGTCCGTCTGGCCCAGGCCATTATCAGCGCCGACAACGTGGCTGGCGTCGACGAGGCGATCGCAATCTCGCGCAAGTCCCTGATCGACGATCCCAACCCGCAGGCCTACCGCATCCTGGCTCAAGGCTATAGCGCCAAAAGCAAGCTTCCCGAGGCCAATTTGGCCACCGCGGAGGCCTTGTTTCTGGAAGGCGACATCAAACAAGCCCAAATATTCGCTAAGCGCGCCCAGGTCGGACTGCGAAACGGTTCCCCAGAGTGGATCCGGGCTGGCGATATCGTGAATTACAAGATCCCGACCTAACGGCTAAGAAGGCCGGACAAATCCCTCAGGAGCCCAATTGCGCCATGCCAGACATCATGAGCACGTTCTTTCGCCTGTTCTCCAAGAGGGCTGCAGCATGCGCGGGCGCCGGACTGGTGCTGCTCGGTGCCGTTGTGGGCGTTGCCTACATCCCCGCCCTTGCAGCGGGCGAGGGCAAATCCACCGCCATTCAGCTGGCGCAGGCCACGCCCGGCTCGACACCTGAGGCGAGCCCGTTCTCGGCGGGCCAGAAGGCCGCGATCGAGAAAATCATCAAAGACTACCTGCTGAACAATCCCGAAGTGATGATGGATGTCCAGGCGGCCCTCGAAGCCAAGATGGACACGCTGCAGGCCGAAAAGCTGAAGCTGACGCTGAAGGAGAGTGCCGGCGAGATCTTCCGCCGGCCCAACGCACCGACCGCCGGCAATCCGAACGGGGACGTCACGGTGGTCGAGTTCTTCGACTACAACTGCGGCTACTGCAAACGCGCGTTCACCGACATCGCCAAGCTGGTGGAGAAAGACCCCAAGGTCAAAGTCGTGCTCAAGGAGCTGCCGATCCTGTCGAAGGGTTCCGAGGAAGGCGCCAAGGTAGCCCTGGCCGCAAAGCTGCAGGGCAAATATTGGGAAGTCCATCGCGTGCTCCTCACCATGCGCGGAGAAATCAACGAGCAGACCGCGCTGCGCGCTGTCGACAAGCTCGGCCTCGACATGGCCAAGCTGAAGAAAGACATGGAAGCGCCGGAGGTGAAGGCCGAGATCGAGACGGTCCGCAACCTGGCCCAGAAGATGGGCATTAACGGCACGCCCCACTTCCTCGTCGGGGACCGTGCCATCGCCGGGGCGCCGCAGAACCTGCTCGAGGTCATCAGCGGGCATGTGGCCGACGTGCGCAAGACCGGCTGCGCGGTTTGCTAGGCAAAAGCCCGGCATTCACCGGACGGCAGGCGCGCACTTTCGCGCTTGCGAGAAAGCTGGTACACGGGCTGCTGGTTGCATTCTGCGGTCCTGTGCCACTGCGCGAAGCCGTTTCGGCCTCGCCGGGGCTTGTATGAACAACAGCGAGACCCGATGGCGAAGCCGGTCTATGTGCTCAATGGGCCAAACCTCAACATGCTCGGCCGGCGCGAGCCGGCCATCTATGGCCGCGAGTCCCTGGACGACGTCCGCGGCCGGGTCCAGACGCATGCCCGGACCCTGGGCCTTGACGTCGACTTCCGGCAGACCAATCACGAAGGCGAGCTCGTCACCTGGATTCAGGATGCGCGGGACGCGGCGGCGGGCATCATTCTCAATGCCGGTGCCCTGACGCATACGTCGATTGCCCTTCTCGACGCTCTCAGTGCTGCCGAGCTGCCGACCATCGAGGTGCATCTTTCCAATATCTACAAGCGCGAGAGCTTCCGGCATCACTCGTATGTGTCGCCGGCAGCGACGGGCGTGATCTGCGGGCTCGGACCCAAGGGCTATTTGCTGGCCCTCGACGCGCTGGCCGATATTCTCAATCAAGGGACCCGCGCAACCAAGCGCCGGGCCGGTTAGGCGCTCACGCGCCCGAACGTGCGGACGGAAGACATGGCCAAAGACACGAAAGACCGTGACGGCTCCGAGAAGGCTCTCATCCGGGAGCTGGCGGAACTGCTGAACGAGACCGGTTTGAGCGAGATCGAGATCGCCCGCGAGGGGCTGAAGATTCGCGTCGCGCGCCAGACCATGGCCAGCGCCGTGGTGCAGGCGGCGCCCGCGCCCGCGACAGGCACGACACGCGGCAGCGACGGATTGGCTGCACCGGTCAAGACCGGCCCGGACCCCGCAAGTCATCCCGGATGTGTGAAATCGCCCATGGTCGGCACGGCGTACATGTCGCCGGAGCCGGGGGCGGCACCGTTCATCGACATCGGCACCCGTGTCGTGCAGGGCCAGACCTTGATGATTATCGAAGCCATGAAGACGATGAACCACATTCCCGCGCCCAAGGCCGGCACCGTCAAGGAAATCCTCATCGAGAACGGCCAGCCTGTCGAGTTCGGCGAGCCGCTGGTGATTGTTGAATAAATTGGTGAGGTGGTGAGTGGCGCGTGGTGAGTGGTGCAGCGAATGACGATCGACCACTCACCACTCACCAACTGACCACTCACGGCCGAGGAAGCATGTTCGACAAAGTTCTCATTGCCAACCGGGGTGAAATCGCGCTGCGCATCCAGCGCGCCTGCAAGGAGCTGGGCATCGCCACGGTGGCCGTGCACTCGACCGCAGACGCCGATGCCATGCACGTCCGCCTCGCCGACGAGAGCGTCTGCATCGGCCCGCCGCCGGCGTCGGAAAGCTACCTGAATATTCCGCGCCTGCTTGCCGCCTGCGAGATCACGGGAGCCGACGCCATTCACCCGGGCTACGGATTCCTGTCGGAGAACGCGCGCTTCGCCGAGATCCTCGAAGAGCACCAGATCACCTTCATCGGCCCGACGTCCGAGCACATCCGCATCATGGGCGACAAGATCGAGGCCAAGGAAACGGCCAAGCGGCTCGGCATTCCGGTGGTGCCGGGGTCGGACGGCGCCATCACCAACGAGGCCCAGGCGATGAGGATCGCCAAGCAGATGGGCTTTCCCGTGCTCGTCAAGGCTGCGGCCGGCGGTGGCGGTCGCGGCATGAAAGTGGCGCGCACGCCAGAAGACCTGGACATGGCCCTCAAGACGGCGCGCTCGGAGGCCAAGGCGGCTTTCGGCGACGACAGCGTCTACCTCGAGAAATATCTCACCCGCCCTCGCCATATCGAGATTCAGGTGTTCGGCGACGGCAAGGGGGAAGCCATTCATCTGGGCGAACGCGACTGCTCGCTGCAGCGCCGCCACCAGAAGATCTGGGAAGAGGCCCCCTCACCCGCGCTCAACGCGGAAACGCGCAACAAGATCGGCCAGACCGTCCAGCGCGCCATGCAGAAGCTCAAGTACCGGGGCGCAGGCACGGTCGAGTTCCTCTACGAGGACGGCGAGTTCTTCTTCATCGAGATGAACACGCGCCTTCAGGTCGAGCATCCGGTGACCGAGATGATCACGGGCCTCGATCTGGTGATCGAACAGATCCGCATTGCGTCGGGCGCGCCGCTGACCCTGAAGCAGGAAGAGGTCACGTTCCAGGGCCATGCCATCGAATGCCGCATCAACGCGGAAAACCCCAAGAACTTCCGCCCCTCTCCCGGCAAGATCACCTATTGGCATCCGCCGGGCGGCCTCGGCGTGCGCGTGGACAGCGGCGCCTACCAGGGCTATCGCATTCCGCCCAACTACGACAGCCTCATCGGCAAGCTGATCGTGCACGGCAAGAACCGCAACGAATGCCTGATGCGGCTGAAGCGCTGCCTGTCGGAGTTCGTCATCGACGGCATCGAGACCACCACGCCCTTGTTCACCGAACTGGTGCGGCATCCCGACATCGCCAACGGCATGTATGATATTCACTGGCTCGAAAAATTCTTGGCACAACCCTAGATATCAGATTGGCTTCATTGGCTGGCGACCGGGACAGACCGCCCTCATGACGTCGCGCGACGACATCGTGATCGAAATCACACCGCAGGTGCTGCTGAAGGCATACTCGTGCGGGATTTTCCCCATGGCCGAGGGCGCCGACGATCCGGCGCTGTACTGGATCGAGCCGCAGCACCGCGGCATCCTGCCGCTGGAGAAGGTGCACGTGCCGCGGCGCCTGGCGCGCACGATCCGGGCCGCCACCTTCGAGGTGCGCATCAATTCCGATTTCGACGGCGTCATCGACGGTTGCGCGGACTCGCGCCCGGGGCGCCGCTCGACGTGGATCAACAGCCGCATCCGCGAGCTCTATCGCGCGCTGCACGAGCAAGGCCACTGCCACACGGTCGAGACGTGGCGGGACGGGCGGCTGGTCGGCGGACTTTATGGCGTGGCGCTCGGCGCCGCATTCTTCGGCGAGAGCATGTTCTCGACGGAGCGCGACGCCAGCAAGGTGGCGCTGATGTATCTTGTCGCGCGCCTGATCCACGGCGGCTTCACGCTGCTCGACACCCAGTTCGTGACCGATCACCTGCGCCAGTTCGGCACCGTCGAGGTGGACCGCGGCGATTTCCACAAGCTGCTCGAACCGGCTCTCGCCCGCGCCTCCGATTTCCTCGCGCTGCCCGAGCGCACCGGCGCCGACGAGATCCTCGATATCATCGAGCGCCAGCCCCAGGTTTAAGCCTCTGTCACCGGCGCGGACGGCGGCGGAAGGAGTCGTCTTCCACCGGAGGGTCGGCCGGCTGGCCTTTCTGGGCTGGCGAGGTGCCCTTGGCCGGAGGCGGCGCGCTGCCGCGCTGCGGTTGCGTGCACTCCGTCAGCCACACGTCGAACACAGGATGCTCGACGGCGTTGAGGCCAGGGCTCTCGGCGAACATCCAGCCGGAAAAGATGCGATTCTGCTTGCCGTCGAGCAGGATCTCGTCGACCTGCACGAACGACGTCGTTTTCGGCGCTTCGGTGGGCGCGCGCGTATAGCAGGCGCGCGGCGTGATGCGGAGCGCACCGAAAGTGACGGTGTCACCGAGCTTCACTTCAAGCTTCTGAATGCGTGCCGTCACCTTGTCGAGCGCGGCAAAGATGGCTGTCGCGTTCTCGATCCGCTGGGCGGAGGCGGAGGTGGCAAACACGCACACGAGCGCGCTGCCCAGGAGGGTGCGCGATAGCCGTGGGCCTGAATCAAACCTCGTCATGCGTACGACGGCACCCTGTCCGGCACGATATGCGCGCCTGGGAAAAATCGCGTCATGCCTGCGAAAGATGGCGCCACCATGGAACCTCTAGTCCGGCTTCCAGGCCTGGTAGTCGCCGGTTGCTGCGGGACGCTTGCCCTTGCCCAGGATGGAGCCGGACGGGCGCCACGCCTCGGGCGTGCCGGTCTTGTTCTCGAGATGCGGCTTCTGCCAGGGACGGGGCGTGTACTTCTCCTGGGTCGGGGGCGTGTCGACGGTATAGTGCATCCAACCATGCCAGTCGGGTGACACTTTGGAGGCCTCGGCCTCTCCATTGTAGATCACCCAGCGGCGCGGCACATCGAGCGGCCCCACGCCTTTGGACTGCACATAGTAGCGATTGCCCATCTCGTC
>JBKKCB010000361.1:0-4490 GCA_046713545.1 Hyphomicrobiaceae bacterium
AGCCGTCGATGGTCCAGCGCACCCTGATCCGCCCGCCGTCGGGCCGCATCGGCCCGATCACGGCCGAGGAACGCCGCACGCTCGTCGAGAATAGCCCTGTCTTCGGCAAATACGAGGAGCTTCAGGATCGCCCCTCGGCCTACGAGGTCCTGCAGAAAAAGAGCGAGGAAGCATCCGCTGCCGAGGAGGCCGAGGCCAAACAGGAAGAGGCCCAGAAGAACAGCTGGGGCAACGTCATCTTCGGCCGCGGACCACGGGGCGGCGCGTCCATGGGCGAACTGATGGCGCGCGACGTCACGCGCTCGATCACCCGTTCCATCATCACCCAGGTGAAGAACGCCATCATCCGCTCGGTGCTGAAGCGCTAGGGCATTCTCGACGTTCGTTGCGTCGGCCTTTCCCTTCATGGGGCATGGCCGCGGCGACTGTTATCCAAGCCTGCCGCAAAATTCAGTGTCATCCTCGGATTTGGTCCACGGCTGTCCGATTCAGCACGCTTTGCGTCGAGATGAAATGCTCCAATCCCTCAATTTGCGTCCCCGGACGTACTGCTCGTAATCTTTGCGGCTGCACGGCGCACTTACCAGCGGGGAAGGTCCCGGCTCGCCGCGCAGACTTGCGCGGCGTCCGGGAATGCACGGGGAGAAGATGATGTCATGTCCGACGTGCGCGCGACCCTGTCGGGCTCCAAGACAATCGCCCGATCCTTCACACCTGAACCGGACGGCAGTGCATTTATTGCCGGGATCCATTGATCCGCAGACTTGAACGGTCGCGTTTGTGTGGTGCGGCTCAGCGAACATCGGGCTTCCGGACTCGTGGGGCGATGGGTCCCGGGCACGAGGCCCGGGATGACACTTTTGGGTGTGGCGCGGCCGTGAGTTCAATCGAAGCGTTGTGTGCGTTCAAACGCCTGTTCTTTTGAGTTCAAACGGCGCTGTTGTTGAAGTCTTTACCGAGATGTGATTATCTCCCGGCCATGCGTTGTCACACTCGCACATCGATCGTCATTCGAATTAGCGCCCCGGTGGCCTGAGGCCCCCGGATCGAGCCGCATTTCGTGATCGTTGTTGCCGAGGATTTTTCCCAGATGTCTACACAGTTGCACGCGGCGCAAGCCGCCGTTTCTGCGCATCCCAAACATGTCAACGCCCGTTATCTCGTGGTGGGGCCGTCCGATCCGGGGTTCCTGCCGCGCCTGCTGGAGCCGGTGGCAAAGCTGGGCGAGGTGCCCACGCGTGTTCACGCCTCCCGCGAGTCGGGCGATGGTTCAGAGCTGTCGGTCGACCTGCGGCTCAGTGCCGTCAGCCCGCGCACGGCCGAGCTGGTCGAGAACGCGTTGCGCCGGATCGTCGGCGTACGCCAGGTGATCGCGGTCATCGAATAGCTCTGCTGCATTCACTGGCAAAGGCCGCGCAGGTGCCCTATCACCGCGGTGAAAGGACTTGACCATCGAGGCGGCCATGGCAGTGGATTGGCGCGGGGCCACGGCACCCACGCTTGTAGAGTTCGAGCAGCTTGCGGCGGACGCCTGGGAGCGGCTGCCGCAGGAGTTCCGCGGCATGTGCGAGGGGGTGGTCATCCGCATCGAGGATTTCGCCACCGACGAGGTGCTGAAAAGCCTCGATATCGAAAGCCCCTTCGACCTCATGGGCCTGTACCAGGGCGTGAGCCTCGACCGCAAAAGCGTGATGGATTCGGGCCGCGAGCCCGACATGGTGTTCCTCTACCGGCGGGCGATTCTCGACTATTGGGCGGAGGGTGATGAGACCTTGGGAGGGCTCGTCACTCATGTCCTCGTGCACGAGATCGGCCATCATTTCGGCTTGTCGGATGCGGATATGGAAGCGCTGGAGGCCCAGGCGGGCAACTGAGTTGTGACCGGTGCGCCTCGCCTTCCCACATTCGGGCAAAGGTGCAACATGGCGCATTGAACCGCCGAGCCTATCGAGTGCAAGGTGCGGCTCTTCCACAGAGCCAGGGTACAGGGGTAAAGGGTTTGAGACGCGATTGCGGGCGCCGTTCCAAGCTGTTGGCAAGGCTTGCCATTGTGTCAGCGCTGTTGGTGGCCGGGTCCGTCGTGGCCGGTGCCGGACCGACACCTGAGGAATACGCCGCCCATGTCGGGGGCGAGGCCAAGATCGTCGCCGCCGGGGAGCTCAAGCTGGACGGCCGCAAAATGACCTGCGGGCAGCGGCCGACGGTGCTCGACGGCCAGCTGGATGATTACGGCGCGGCCTACCCCGGGTTCCTGATCCTCAATCCCAAGCTGATCGCCAAGGTGTCCACGGTCGTCAAGCTGTGGATCTTCGCGCACGAGTGCGGGCATCAGTTCCGCGGCCCCGATGAGGAGACGGCCGACTGTTTCGCGGTCCAGCGCGGCCGCCGGCAAGGCTGGCTGAACGCCGATGGCGTGGAAGAGGTGTGCAAGTTCATCAGCCCGGCCAAGGGCGACAGCATGCATTTCTCGGGCTCGCATCGCTGCGAGTCCATGCGCAAGTGCTTCGCCGATCCGTCGATCCGTTAGGCTTGTGCAGCGAAAGCGCGGGCGGAGTTATCCCCGGCTGAGGGCGGCGCTTTAGCTTGCGTGGATGCATTGCGAGCATCCTGGGCCCGAGCATGCGCCTGCGTTTGGTCGACTACACGCTGAAACTCCTGAGGCTGTCGCAGGTCATGCGCCAATGGCACGGCCTGCTGGCGGCGCTGGACGGCACGCAGCGCGAAAAGATTGCGCGGTTTGCCGAGCAGATCGCGGGCACGCTCGGCCGCGCGGCGGAGGCCTTCGAACGCATCGAGCGCGATCCGGCTGAGCGGCCGGCCAAGCGCGTGGCGGTGCGCGAGCTGGGGCGGCTGTCTGGGTATGTGGAGAACATCGTCGCCGCGCTGGAGGGACGCGTGGACGGGCGGCGGCTCCACGGCATCCGGCGGCGGCTGGAGGGACTGGCCGAGGAGGGCCTGATCAGCGGCACGGTGCAGCGCGCGGATGCGGCGCGGATTGATCGGCTGCTGGCGTCGGAGGGATATTTCCGGGCGCTGGCGGATTCGTTGCGGACGTGAGGGCGTGTAGTTCAATTGCCGGGGGAGGTCCCGGATAACCGCGCTTCATGCCGAAGGCATGATCTCATGGCTTCCGGGAATCCAGGTGAAGTGGATGGCGGAATCCATCCCCTCTCCCCATGCCCACTATCAGGCATGGGGAGAGGGGCATGCCGAAGGCGTGTCTTCGACACGACGTGAGGGGCAGGACCTTGCTCGGAGTGTGCCGCTGCCCCTCACCCCAACCCTCTCCCCGTAAGAACGGGGAGAGGGGGAAAACAGGAGCCCATCAGTGTTTTTGGATCGAGCCCGACGCCGCGCCGGTGAGCTCGCGCATGCGGCCGGTTTCCCAGCCGATGAGGGCGCGCTTGCGGGTGAGGCCCCAGTGATAGCCGCCGAGCGTGCCGTCGCCGCGCAGCACGCGGTGGCAGGGCACGACGAAGGAGATGGGGTTGCGTCCCACCGCCGACCCGACAGCCCGCGACGCCGTGGGGTGGCCCAGGTGACGCGCGATGTCGGTGTAGCTCACCGCCTTGCCCATGGGGATCTTCATCAGCGTTTCCCAAACGCGCACCTCGAAGTCGGTGCCGATCAGCACCAGCCGGATCGGCTGCTCGCGCGTGCGCCCGGGCGTGTTGAAGATCGTGCGCAGGTGCGGGGCCGTTCTCGTAGGCGCCTCGACAAAGCGGGCCTTGGGCCAGCGACCACTCATGTCGGCCAGGGCTTCGGCCCGCGTCTGGCCCTTGTCCTCATCGACGAAGGCCAGACCGGCAAGGCCGCGCTCGGTGACGAGAAGCAGGGCTTCGCCGAACGGCGAGTCGTGGAAGCCGTAAGCGATCTCGAGGCCTTCGCCGCGGCGCTTGAAGTCGCCGGGAGTCATGGCCTCGTGCGTGAGGAAGAGATCGTGCAGACGCCCGCCACCCGACAGGCCGACCTCATGGGCGGCGTCGAGGACGCTCGCTGAGTCGGTCAGCAGGCCGCGGGCGTGGTCGACGGTGATGGCCTGCACGAATTCCTTTGGGCTCAGACCGCACCAGCGCTTGAACAGCTTCTGGCAATGGGCCGGGCTCAGTCCGAGGTGCTCGGCAAGGCGGTCCAGGCTCGGCTGCTCCTCCCAGGCCGTGGAGAGGAAGGCGATGGCACGGCGGATCTGGTCATAGTCGCGCGAGGGCCTTGGCGGCGCCGGCGCGATATTGGTCATCGTGGTTTCCTGAAGCATGGCTGTCTCGTTCGGTTGATGTCTGTTGTCCCGAACCCTAGGCATGCGGTCTCTCCCTGGCGACCCGATTCCGGGCATGCATTTATTAGATTCGAGCGCCGCCGCGGGCCTGGGCGAGGGCGCCGGTCAGGGCCTGGGCGAAGTCGTGCCGCTCGTCGTCCGTCAGGAAGCGCCCGAACGACATTTCCTTGCCCCGCAGATGCAACCGGAGGTCGGTGCGGCCGTCACGGCCCTG
>JBKKCB010000362.1:0-2118 GCA_046713545.1 Hyphomicrobiaceae bacterium
ATCTCTTCATCAGCCACGATTTGCGTGTCGTGCGCGCCTTGTGCAGCTACGTCATCGTGATGAAGAATGGCAAGGTGGTCGAGGAAGGACCCGCCGCCGACATCTTCGCCCGGCCCAAGGACGACTATACCAAGGCGCTCCTGGCCGCCGCCCTCAATCTCGAAGTCACCCACCGCGCCGCTGTGGCGACCTGAAGGCATCGCATCGCATGACGCTTCTCATCATCGGCAGCCAGCGCTCGGACCAGTTCGCCGCCGCCGTCGCCGCCCAGGCTCCCGACATCGACGTGCGCATCTGGCCCGACGCCGGCCGCATCGAGGACATCCGCTACGCGCTGGCGTGGGGGCCGCCGCTGGGCGCCCTCAAGACGGTGCCCAACCTGCAACTGATCGTCTCGGTCGGCGCCGGCGTCGATCATCTCTTCAAGGACCCCGACCTGCCGCGCGTACCCATCGTGCGCTACGTCGATCCGGACCTAACCGGCCGCATGACCGAGTACGTGGCGCTGCATGTGCTCTGGCATCAGCGGCGCATGTGCGAGTTTCAGGAGCAGCAGTCGCGCCAGGAGTGGAAATACCTGCCCGAGCCCGCGGCGCACGAAGTCCGCGTCGGCATCATGGGGCTGGGCGTCATGGGCGCGTCGGCAGCCAAGGCGCTCTCGGCCCTCGGATACCAGCTGCATGGCTGGAGCCGGACGCCCAAGCAGATCCCCGGCATGACCTGCCATGCCGGCCGCGACCAGCTTGCCGGCTTCCTTGCCGGCGTCGATATCCTCGTCTGCCTGCTGCCCAACACGCCCGATACGCGCGGCATTCTCAACCGCGACCTCTTCCGCGGCCTCTCGCGGTCGGGGCGCCACCCGCGCCTGCCTGGCCCGTCGCTCATCAATGCCGGCCGCGGTCCCCTGCAGATCGAGGCCGACATCCTGGCCTCCCTCGATGCGGGCGAGTTGCAGTCCGCATCGCTCGACGTGTTTGAAACCGAGCCCCTGGCCAAAACCAGCTCGCTATGGCGCCATCCGCGCATCGTCATCACGCCCCACAACGCGGCGGAGAGCGAAACCAACGCCATCGTGCGCTACATGCTGCGCCAGGTCCGCGCGCACATGAACGGCCAGCCCGTGGAAAACGTGGTCGATCCCGCCCGCCAGTATTAGGCGCCATGCGCACCCGCGGTCATACGGCTGGCCTTCGGATGTGCTGCGCGATACTGGCGCTGGCGCTGATCCTGCCCGGACCGGCCAAAGCCCAACTCACGGCGCCCCTCATACCAGCCCAGGCCGATCCGATTCCAAACGGCCTGACGGAATTCGCCACCGCCAACCCCCAATGCACCGAGATGACGAACGGTTGCGAGGTCTGCGTCCGCGGACCTGGCGCCAAGGTCGACTGCTCCACGCCCGGCATCGCTTGCCAGCCCTCGGCGTGGCAATGCAAGAAGGGCCCTGGCTCATCGGATGATTCGGCAAGGCCTGCCGCACCCTCCAAATGACCGTCCGCGACCGGAGGAATTTCGGGTAAGAGACGTTCCCCCTCTCCCCGTCCTTACGGGGAGAGGGTTGGGGTGAGGGGCAGGATCTTGCTCAGAATATGCCGCTGCCCTTCACCCTAACCCTCTCCCCATCGTGAAGAACGATGGGGAGAGGGGATGAATGAGAAACGAGACTCGCGTCGCATGCTCCAAGACGACACTTTTCGCGCACGCTTGCGCGCCGTCATCGGCCAGATCAAAACAACGCTCGCCCGGCTCGCGAGCGTAGCGCGCATCGACGAAACCGAAACCGGCACCTACTGGCGCATATCCGTCGAGCCCGCCGCCGCCAACGCGTGCCCGTTCGAGCTCATCGTGCATTTCGAGCAGCAGTCGTTCGACATCGTCATCGGCCCGGAATCCTATGAGAGCTGCCCCATCGACGACGGCGCACTTCTCCCGGCCATGGTGGAAGCCATCGTCAACGGTGACGTCACGACGCGCCGCTGGCGCAGCGCCAACACCGGTGCGCAGTACTCGGTCGACACCATCGTGCCCCTGCCCGACGGCACCGACTGGCAACGCTCACGCCTGGAAGGCGCCGTCGCTCGCGCCATCCCCGCCGCCAGCCGCATCAGCGAAGACCAC
>JBKKCB010000363.1:0-4022 GCA_046713545.1 Hyphomicrobiaceae bacterium
GAATTGCATCGTCTTCGATTCTTCGAACTGCAGCGATTTCGCAGCGCGAACAATGCAACAGTATCCAACAGCCATGCAGGTGGGCTGTACATCAGTCCACATACGGGCATCGTGCATCTGCTCACGACATATCAGGGGGCGTTGCGGCTGGTCACGTTGAACAAGTTTCGCACAGGTGACGCCCGGCTCAAGGGCCTTATTCTGACCCAGAGCGACCGCGACATGTTCTTCCAGCCGGCGGTGTCGGCCATCTATCTGGAGAAAATCCGGATTAAGCGCAAGAACTCCGAGTTGGAAAAGCTCGTGGGGGCCTTTGGCCGCAACGATCCCGAATTTGCCACCGTGGCGGAAGAGATCGCCGCCATCGAGCGCAGTGCCGTATTCATTGCCGGGCGGGTTGCGTAACGGGTGCTCCGACGTGCGCATTAACCAGCCCTTTGCCATCAGCGCCTAGAGTCCGTGAGAGCCTCATCGGCTCATGGTGAAGCAAAGTCGGCCGGAGGATTCGGCGATGCGCAGGGCACTTGGGCTTCTTGCGCTGCTGGCAGTGTTGCTTGCTGCCGCCGCGCATGTCGTGCTGCGGGGATCGCCTGGATTTGCAGGCGGGAGCGGCGCCATCGTTCAAGCCGCGCTGCTCAGCATCGACTATGCCTCCCTGGTGCTTGGAGCGTCGGCCGGCATGTTTCTGATGGGACTTGGCCAGCTTCGCCACGGACCAGTGCTGTCGATGCGAAGAGGCCGCGCGGGTGCGTGGGGTGCGCGCCTGGCGGTGGTAACCGTCGTCGTCGTCGGAGTTGCCGCGCTGGCCTACTACTAGCAAGCCGGGCTTTGCTCGCTCCCGCAGCAGGTTTGGCCGCAGCGATCGGCCTCTCGAAATCTGCCGGTAAAGCAAAGGGCAGCCTTCCCCCGAAGGCCGCCCCTTACATGCGTCCGAACGTGGTCCGCTCGGCTAGACCGAGTAGTACATGTCGAATTCGACGGGATGGGGCGTCATCTCGTAGCGCTCGACTTCCGCCATCTTCAGCTCGATGTAAGCATCGATCATGTCGTCGGAGAAGACGCCACCCATCTTCAGGAAGGCGCGGTCATTGTCGAGCGCATTGAGCGCCTCGCGCAAGCTGCCCGCTACCGTCGGAATCTTGGCGAGCTCCGCGGGCGGCAGGTCATAGAGGTTCTTGTCCATCGGCTCGCCAGGATTGATCTTGTTCTGGATGCCGTCGAGACCGGCCATCAGCATCGCGGCAAAGCCGAGATACGGATTGGCTGCCGGATCGGGGAAGCGAACCTCGACGCGCTTGGCCTTCGGGCTCGTCACGTGCGGGATGCGGCATGACGCTGACCGGTTGCGGGCGGAGTATGCCAGCAGTACAGGCGCCTCGTAGCCCGGGACCAAACGCTTGTAGGAGTTGGTCGTCGGGTTCGTAAAGGCATTGATCGCCTTGGCATGCTTCAGGATACCGCCGATGTAGTTGAGGCATGTGTCGGACAGGTCGGCATACTTGTTGCCCGCAAAGGTCGGTGTGCCGCCCTTCCAGATCGACTGATGGCAATGCATGCCCGAGCCGTTGTCGCCGAAGACGGGCTTGGGCATGAAGCAGGCGGTTTTGCCGTAGGCCTGGGCAACACTATGGATGACGTATTTGTAGATCTGCATGTGGTCGGCAAGCTGGACCATCGGGCCGAACTTGATGCCGAGTTCGTGCTGTGCGGCCGCGACCTCGTGGTGATGTTTCTCGACCACGACGCCCATTTCGGCCATGACCGACAGCATCTCCGAGCGGATGTCCTGCGCGCTGTCGATGGGCGGTACTGGAAAATAACCGCCCTTCACGCGCGGACGATGGCCCAGATTGCCCATCTCGTATTCCGTGCCCATGTTGGACGGCAGTTCCGTACCATCGATGCGAAAGCCGGTATTGTAGGGATCAGACGAGAAGCGGACGTCGTCGAAGATGAAGAATTCAGCTTCCGGTCCGAACACGACGCTGTCACCCACGCCGGTGCTCTTCATGTACGCTTCGGCCTTCTTGGCGATGCCGCGCGGATCACGCTCGTAGAGCTCTCCGGTCGAGGGCTCGATGACATCGCAAAAAATGGCCATCGTCGTTTGCGCAAAGAACGGATCGATGTGCGCTGTGGCGGGATCGAGCATCAGCGTCATGTCCGACGATTCGATGCCCTTCCAGCCGGCGATCGAAGAGCCGTCGAACGCGTAGCCATCAGCAAACATGGCCTCATCCACGCATGACGCATCCGCGGTTACGTGCTGCATCTTGCCCTTGGTATCCGTGAACCGGATATCCAGGAACTTGACGTCCTTGTCTTTGACCATCTTGAGAACGTCACCCGCGGTCATTGCCTTGTCTGCCATCTTGGCTCCCCTGTTTGTCTCAGCAACTTACTCGCTCGTTCGGTCCCGTCAGAACTGGAACCGAAGGGAAATCATCGGATTAGTTAGATCGCATCCACTCCGGTTTCGCCGGTGCGGATACGGATCGCTTCCTCGATCGTGGAAATGAAGATCTTGCCGTCGCCGATGCGCCCCGTTCTTGCAGCCTTTTGAATGGCTTCGACAGCTTTTTCGAGTGTTTCGTCGGGCAGCACCACTTCGATCTTCACCTTGGGCAGGAAATCAACCACGTATTCAGCGCCGCGGTAAAGCTCGGTGTGCCCCTTCTGGCGCCCGAAGCCTTTCGCCTCGATGACCGTTATCCCTTGCAAACCAATCTCTTGCAGCGCCTCCTTCACCTCGTCCAGTTTGAATGGCTTGATGATGGCCTCGATTTTCTTCATGCGCGCATTATCCTTTGGCCGGGCGACGGGCGCACCAGCATGCGAATCCTGCTGACCAAAGCACGCCGTGTGCCAGTTGGTTATCTATGGTATAAAAGCCAATTCGATCAGGTGCTTGTATGGTTTTCACGGAGGTCGTCGGAGGTCAGCGTGAGATCGTAAATGGATACTAATCAGGCAGTCAGATTAATTTCCAGGCGATTTATCCCCGCCACTGCCGACACCTTGTGCATGTCCCCGTGGCGTCTGCAACATGAAAAATAACCCATTCAGAACATCGGCTTATCATGCATGAGCTGCTCACCACAACCGAAATGGCCGACGCCGACCGCCGCGCCATCGCCCAAGGTATCCCCGGCCTGACGCTGATGGAAAACGCCGGCCGCGCCGTCGCTGAAACCGCCGCCGCCATGGTCCCCGCCGGCAGCGGCATCCTCATTCTCTGCGGCCCGGGCAACAACGGCGGCGACGGCTTCGTGGCCGCCAGACTCTTGCAAAGCCAAGGTTTTTCCGTTTCCGTGACCCTTCTCGGCGACCCGCAAAACCTGCGCGGGGACGCAGCCAGCATGGCCGCCCGCTGGACCGGCCCCACCCTTGCCACCGCCCTCTCAACGCCCGATCCGCTCCTGTCCCGATCACCCGGCCGGACACCCGCCGAACACTCCCGATCACCCCCCCTGATGGGCCCGGACACCCGCCTGATCATCGACGCCCTGTTCGGCGCCGGCCTGACTCGCCCGCTGACTGAAAAAGCGGCAGACCTCGTCCTTGCCGCCAACCGCTCCGGGCTCCCCATTCTCGCCGTCGACGTGCCCTCCGGCCTGGATGCCAACACCGGCTCTGCTCCCTTGGACTCCTTATCGCCCGCCTCCGGCAGGACCCGAGCGCCGCTCCGCGACGACTCCCCCGTGATCGCCGCCACCCGCACGGTCACCTTCTTCCGCCGCAAGCCGGGGCACCTGCTGTACCCCGGCCGCCGCCTCTGCGGCGACGTCACCGTCGCCGCCATCGGCATCCCCGCGTCCGTCCTCGACGCCATCCGTCCCGCCACGCACGCCAACGCGCCCGCGCTGTGGCGCGACGCGTTTCCGCAGCCCGCTCCCGATGCGCACAAATACACACGCGGCCACGCCGTCGTCGTGTCGGGCCCGCCCGACGCCACCGGTGCCGCGCGCCTGGGCGCACGCGGCGCGCTGCGCATCGGCGCCGGCCTCGTCACGCTCGCGGGC
>JBKKCB010000364.1:0-5911 GCA_046713545.1 Hyphomicrobiaceae bacterium
GAGGTGGCTGCCCTTGACGAGCCGGATGCCGCCGCGGCGTCGCCGCGAGCCATTGTGCACGAGTGTGGTCTCGACCGCCTCGACCCACGGCCCTGCCGCGTTGACGAGCACACGCGCCGCCACATCACGGCGCTCCTGACCCGATTGCAGCTTCACCCGCCACTGGCCGCCCCCTGCGCTGGCGCCTTCGACGTGCTCAGCGTGCGCGCCTTCGACGCGACAGCGTGTCAGGATCTCGGCCCCCTTGTCAGCCGCAGCCCGCGCGTTGAGAACGACGAGGCGCGCATCATCCACCCAGCAGTCCCAGTAGGCGAAGCCGGAGGCGAGCTCCGGGCGCAGCGGACCACCCGCCGCATCGGTCCGCAAATCGACGGCACGCGATGCCGGAATCGCGCGGCGCCGGTAGAGATGGTCGTACAGGAAAAGCCCCGCGCGGATCATCCACGGCGGCCGCAACCCGGGAACGTGCGGCAGCACGAACCGCAACGGCCAAACGATATGGGGTGCCTTCTTGAGAAGCACCTCGCGTTCCGCCAGCGCTTCACGGACCAGCCGGAACTCGTAATGCTCGAGGTAGCGCAGCCCGCCATGAATGAGCTTCGAGCTTGCCGACGACGTGGCGCCGCCCAGATCGCCCTTCTCGGCCAGCAGCACCTTCAGTCCGCGACCCGCCGCATCCGCCGCAATACCGCAACCGTTGATGCCGCCGCCGATGATGACGAGGTCGTAGGTCGTTGTGCTCATCTGTGGGCTCAATCCCTGCCGATGGCCCCCATCAGGCCGGGCAGCGACAGCAGCAATGTCGCGACCAGCCAGATGCCGAGCGACACCAGCGTGCTCTTCTTAAAGCCCCTGACGCGTTCGTAAAGTGCCGCGGGCACCCCTGCCAGCAGCAGCGTCGCCAGCGCAAGCAGCAGAGAGTTGAAATAGAAGAGCAGCATCGGCGCCAAAAAGCCCGGCGCCACCCGGTGCAGGAAGAAAAGCATCGGATCGAAGAGGGGTGAAGAATGCAACCCGTTCAGCACGGCCAAGCCTGCCGTGGCCACGAGCAGCACGTAATGCAGAAGCTTTTCGGAAGTGTACGCGGTCGCCTGCATGCTGATCTGCCTAGGACGTGCGAATACCGAGGACCGCAAACGTGAACAAGAGCGCGATACGCGCAACGAGCAACCAGACGACAGCAAACACAATCAGCAAGCCAAACGGGACGATCCGCGGGGTGATGGCACCCACGATACTGAGGACCGGATTTGTCACGCTGTTGAACACGCGCATGATGAGCCGGTCTTCACGCAACAGCGCCGACAGG
Source organism: Hyphomicrobiaceae bacterium (assembly GCA_046713545.1). Taxonomy (GTDB): domain Bacteria; phylum Pseudomonadota; class Alphaproteobacteria; order Rhizobiales; family Hyphomicrobiaceae; genus CADEFX01. Next base: position 1,310 of record JBKKCB010000364.1, read on the forward strand.
ATACCGCGGGCAACGGTCGCATAGGTGAGCGCAGCCAGGATCAGATTGGGGATGTGAAAATACCAGTGCGCGAACAGGCTTTGTGATGGTGTCATTCTCGCGCTCGATCCTGCACCCCTGTCGTCGGGATGGCGGTAGTTGTCCGACATGACAGGACGACACGCAAGATGCTGCAACACACCGGACGTTGCTGCCATGCCCTGCTCACACGAACGGAAGCATCTCCAGCACTTCGATCATGAAGGTCGCGGCCTGCAGAATGCCCAGACGCGCCGCCAGGCTCGCCTTGCGATACTTCTGGTTGAGAAGCGTCACTGTGCTTCGATAGCCCCGGCTGCTCTTGGCGGCGTCGTCCAGATTGTCGAGCCGACGCAGCAGGGCCTCACGCCGGGCTTCCAGGCGGTCGTGGCGCAGTTCGGACACGCGCGAAGAGGCTGTGCTCGCACGGTCTTGACGCGATTTCTTTGGCTTCTGCATTGTTCCAATAGGGTGGTGATGATGTCAGGTGACGATAGCCGTCTCTTCCAGATGTGCCAGCATTTTCGGGTAAACATCCACGGCGGCTGCCTTGCCGAAAATGCAATCGATGTGCCCATAGTTGGGGATCACGTGGCGGTCGTAGAGATGCGCTCCGTTGCGCGCCGACAGCTTGGCCAGCGTGCGCGCCGTGCTCTCGGGCAGGAAGCAGGCGTTCTCGGCCCCATGGATGAATGAGACCGGGATGGCGAGGCGCTCCAGGTGGGGCATGTAGACATCGTTGCCCCCGGCATCGACGATCGTCGTATGCCGGGCAATCAGTGCAAGCTGCTTGAAGGCGGCAATATTGGCCTCGCCGAACATTTCCGGGAGCCCGGTCTCGAACGTCAGCGTGTTGAGCTGATCGCTTTCGTAGAGTTGGCCATACAGCGCCGTAATGCGGTTGGATGTGGCATTGCGTGATCGTTCCTCGCGCTGGAACGGCACGGCCACCCTGATCAGCGCGTCCGCAACCCGATTGACGACGCCATCCGCAACTGTGGCCCTGGCATTCACCGCGGCAATGCCCATGAGATCGAACACCGCCGGCGTCCGCAGATAGGCCAGCAGCCGCTGCGGATACCAGGGCACGATCACGTCGGCCGCAATCTGCGAAATCACGGCCGACCGGACGTCCGTCAGGTGTCCCCCGAGCATGGCCATGACGAATGTCGTCGCGCCGAAGCAATGCGCCAGGACCTGCACGCTCTGGGCGCCGGTCTCGCGGCGGATGAGATCCACGGCGGGCTGATAGTCGTGCTTGGCGCAATCGTCGGCCGTCCAGGCATCCTTCGCATAGGGCAGGTCGATGCTGGCGCGGAAGTCCAGCAGCCAGCAGTCGTAGCCGTGCTCGTACAGGAACTCGAGCAGGTTGGTGTCGATCGTGTCGATGCGGAAGATGAGGCTCGAGACGCCAAGGCCATGGCTGAACAGCAGCGGGCCCTTGTTGCCGCCCTTGTAGCGCGTGAGCCGCAACTGCTTGCCATCCGCCGTCACGAACCCATGGACCTCCGGCTCTCCCGCCCTCAGTCCGCGCTTCTTGCGGGCCCGCCCCGGATCAAAGCGCCTGACGGGAGCGAAGATATCGCCATAGACGTCGAACAGCTGGCCCGCAAACAGGGCGCCGAACTTTGCCACGGCACTCGCCCGCTCGACATGCGACGCGCCGCCGACCGGCTTGAGCGTGCGGATCTGCTTGGCGAAGTCGGTAGGCTTGATGCGCAAGATCCCGCGCGCCGTACTTCCCGCGCCTCCCGCTTCCGCCAGATCGACGAACAGCGTTGTCGTGTCCGCGACAAGATCGGCGCGGCGGTCGTCGTGCACGTACTTCACGCCCTTGAAGTCGAAGCTGCGGCCATCGCGTGCGGTCAGGGTCATCAGGTACTCGAACAGCCTTGTCTCGACAGCCTCGTCGGACGCGCGCATCAGACGGAAAACGCCGTTGCTGATATCGAGCGGGTCCGGCGACAGCGCCGGGCAGATCGCTGTGCCGGCCAGTGTACCGGCATGCGCGGGGTCGCGGATAAAGGCATCGATATCCAGGATGCGCACGGTCACCGTGAAGCTGAAATCGGCCCCTGCCGCCTTTCCCGTCATTGCCGCCTGGGTGTAGTCGATACCCGGCTTGTCCGACACGTATCCGGCCATACGCTCGGTGAATTCGACGCCCGCAACGGACCCACTACCGCCCTGCGCCGCCGCTGGCGTCTCCGCACCCTTGCCTGCCGTCTTCAACGTCGCAATCGTATCGGCCGCCATGCCCGTCAGATCGCGGAACCCGATTTTGCGGGCCAGCGCCCCCAATCCTGTCGCCGGCCGCGTGGCCACCGCAGGGAGGGTACGGACAGGCGCATCGGCCTTGGGCGCATCGCCCAACTCGCGTCCGCTGCTCTTTGCGACATGCATCATGGCCCGTTCGGCCAGGGCCGTGATGGTCAGCAGCGGATTGACGCCCACGGGCCGCGGGACCGCGGCCCCGTCGCATACGTAGAGACCTTCGTGGACCGCTATCGGTCCCGCATCTGGGCTGGCGTCGTAAACGCGGCACGCATGGTCGACCACGCCCTGGGTCCGGTCGCGGCCCATGCCGCAACCCCCAAGCGGATGCACGGTGACAACGTTCTTGCCAAGAAAAGTGTTCTGGATGGGATTGCGGACATAGGTTGCGCCGTTGACGGCAGAGGCCTTGCGCAACGCCTCGCCGATACGCGCGAACACCGGTTGCGCCGAGACGCCCGGCCAATCCACCCGGATGCGGTCGTCCTCCATCTCCAGACGGCCATCGCCGCTATCGTGCGCCATCACCAGAAATGTCGACGTGTTGTGCATGGCGCCACGCCAGCTCCCAAGCAGCACGCTTTCGGCCCGCCGCGCCGTCTCTCCCAGCTCGTCGAGCAGACCGATGTCTCCATCCTTGCCGAACAGCTTGCCGCCGATGCTGAAGGTTGCGGGCAAGATCTCCGCGAGGCCCGAGGGCAGCACGCCTTCCTCGATGATCATTCCGTCTTCGAGGGCTGCCGAATGCCTCAGATCGATCGCACCGGCGATGCACGGTCCCGGCGGCGCGATGTCGGTCCGCGCCGGCACGCCGACGCCCACCCCGTTCACCGGCTTGTCGCCGTTGTAGGCAAACGCGAGCACATCGCCGTTGCCGGTGAAGCCTTGTCCCAGCCGGTCCGACACGGCAAGGCCTTCTGCGCGCGACCGCAGCAGGATTTCCGTTGATCCCAAGGCCCCCGCGCCGAGCACGACCATTTTTGCCGCCACCGAGCGTTCGGGCGACCGGAAACCGTCGCGCCGGCTCGACGTCGGCGTATACAGCACGCGCCAGCCGCCGGCCTCTTTGCTCACGTGACGAACAGTTGCGCCGGTGAAAATCTCAGCTCCGTGATTCACGGCATCCGGCAGGTAGGTCATCTGCACCGTGGTCTTGGCGCCGACATTGCATCCCGAGCAGCAGTCGCCGCACAGGTTGCACGCTGGCTGCACGACGCCCGCAGCATTCGGCCCGGTCTGAAACGCAACGTTTATGGGCGGATACGAGAGCTCGCCGCCAAGTGCCGCCGCCGCTTCGCCGAGGCGCGCCAGCTTGTCCAGCGACTTGTCGTTGGGATAAGGCACGGGCCGCAGCATGCGCCGCGCGCGCGCAAACCCTTCCTCGAGCGTATCGTCATGAAACAACTCGGTCGGCCAGCGCGCGTCTTCCCACACGCGCCCATCCGGCGGCAGCGCGACGTTGGCATTGATGAGCGACGTTCCGCCGAGCCCGCAGCCCACCAGCACGTGCATGTCGCGCCCGTAGTGCAGCTCGTATAGCCCTGTCCGCTTGCCCTGATGGATGCCGTTGAAGACGTACTGAAACTCCTGCGTGGCCTCGGGCAGCGTGTCGGGAAACTCGCCGATGGCGAACTCGCGGCCGCGCTCCAGCACCGCCACGCTGAATCCCATGCGCGCCAACCGCGAGGCAGCGACACCCGCGCCGTAGCCGGATCCGACGACGACGGCATCATAGTGTGGCTGCAGCTGGTCCAGATCGCGCGCGAGGCGCATGCTCCCTCTCCCGAAAATCGCCGGCTCAGCCGGTCCCGCGCCCCAGAATGCGCGCCATCAGCCCCGGCCGTTTCTCTCCACCGCGCGTGGCTGCCTTGAAATCGCGCTGCGGTGCCTGTGCAGCAGGCCCAAGCGGCAGCTCCTTCCCCAAGTCACGCGCCAGCAGCAGCATCGATCGCTCCGCCAGCGCCGTGATCGTCAACAACGGATGCACGCCCAAAGACCGCGGCACCGTCGCGCCGTCCATGACGTAAAGCCCCGCGTAGACCGCGTCCGCGGATTTGGCGGGATCGGCATCGAACACGCGGCCCTTGTGATCGACCACGCCGCGCGTGCGATCCTCGCCCATGCCGCAGCCGCCGAGCGGGTGCACGGTCATGAGATTGCCGCCGAGCAGTTTGTTGCTGACGGGATTGGGGACATACGTCCCCCCCGTTGCCGCCACGGCCTTCTCAAGCGTTGCATGGATGCGCTCGTAGACCGGGTTCTTCAGCGCATCCGGCCACGTGATGGACACCTGATCGTTCTTGAGCGACA
>JBKKCB010000365.1:0-9463 GCA_046713545.1 Hyphomicrobiaceae bacterium
AGGCGCCGGACCTCCTCCCCAATCCAGGCGCGAAAGGCGCTGATCTTCGGGCGACTCTCGTGGCCCCTGGGACAAACGAGATGGAAGCCCCGGTCGGCCGTGATCTCGATCTCGAAAGGCGCCACGAGACGTCCTGTGCGCAGGTCGTCGCACGCGAACGCCTTGTGCGCGAGCAAAACGCCTGCACCTTCGATCGTTGCCTCGATGGCATGATCGGCACTGTTGAAACGCAGCCCGCGTCCGGTATCGATATCGTCGGCGCCGCCGACTCCGGCGGCACGGAACCAATCGGCCCACTTGGGCCAGCCTGCCAGAGCGCTGAGCGAATCGTCATGGATAAGGGGCGCTCGCCTGAGGTCTTCCGGCGTCACGAGATCCCCGACTTCAGACAGGAGGCGCGGGCTGAGAACAGGCAGCATGCGCACGTCGAAGAGCTGTTCCGAGAACAGGCCGGGAAAGGGCGCACGGCCGTTGCGAATGGCAACATCGACGCCGTCGCCGGCGAAATTGGCGAAGGCCTGCGAGGCGGAAATGCGGGTGTCGATCTCCGGGTTCGCGACGAGAAATCGATACAGGCGGGGAGCCAGCCACTTGGCCGTAAAGCCGGGCGGTGCGCTAACGACGAGGATACGGTCGTCGCGCCCTTGCTCGAGCAGATCCACCGTCCGTCTCAGCTGCGTGAATGCAGCATTGAGGCCGGGATAAATCAAATCCCCAGAAGTCGTCAGGACGATCGATCGGGACTTCCGATGGAAGAGCTTATGACCCAGGAACTCCTCAAGGCCTCGGATCTGATGGCTCAGGGCTGCCGGCGTGACATGCAGCTCGGCAGCGGCGCGGGTGAAGCTCGCATGCCGAGCCGTGGCTTCGAAGGCACGCAGGGCATTCAGGGGCGGCAAGGAGCGTGACATTGCAATGAGTTTTTCTCATCTTTAGCGTTAGGAATTATCAGTTTCTTCCCTGCAAGAGGCAAGGTAAATAATGGTCGTTGAGATGATCATGAGTGAGGAAAAATAAAATGAAAAACCAGCCGAGCCGCCGCAGTATGGAAATCGCGCCTCTGCCCCTTGGTGAGATCGGCCGGCGCGCGCGCCGGGAGCGCTCGGAAGCGGTCTGGCGGTTGCTGCAGAGCCTCTTCGGCAACCGCGCGGCAGAGAAGGGTCCGATGCTTTGCGATGCTGCCAAGGCTCAGGGCTGCAGCTAGGGTTTCCAGGTAAACAGGCGTCGCATGGACTTTGACGAGGACGCAGCCTAAGCAGCTTGGATGCTGCGACGAACCTACGATTGGATGATGCGCATGGCGGGGCACGCAAAGGCCCCGTATGCGCTGTTCTGGGTGGCGTTCGTCGAAAGCTCGATTTTCCCGATTCCACCGGACGTCATGCTGGTGCCGATGGTGCTGGCACAGCGCGCCAAGGCGTGGATTTACGCCACGATCTGCACGGTCGGCTCGGTCATCGGTGGGGTGGCGGGCTATGCCATCGGCTACTATCTCTTTGAATATATTGGCGAACCGATACTCAGGCTCTACGGTTACGGCCAGAGGTATGCGGAGACGGCAGCCCTGTTCGACGCCTGGGGTCCCTGGATCCTGATTGCCAAGGGCTGGACGCCCTTCCCCTACAAGGTGCTGACGATCGCCGCGGGCGTGTTCAAGATGAGCTTCGTGCCCTTCGTGCTGGCGAGCATCGTCGCCCGCGCCATGCGGTTCTATCTGGTGGCCGGGCTGCTGTATTGGTACGGCGAGCCGATACGCGAATTCATCGAAAAGCGGCTGACACTGATCACTACCGCATTCGTGATTTTGCTGGTTGGTGGTTTCGTCGCTATCAGATTTCTCCTCTGACCCACACCTGCTGTGACATGGCCTTTCGTCCAACACCGATCACGCAGACATCGACCTATCGGATGGGTGCGCTTGCGCTGTTCCTCAGTGCGGGCGTCATCCTGGCGGCACTCGGTTTCGAGCACGTTGGCGGATATCTGCCATGCCCGCTCTGCAGCATGCAGCGCTATGCGTATTACGCGGCAATGCCTTTGTTGTTTCTGGCGCTTGTGCTTGTCGCCACCGAACGGCCCGGCCTCGCAAGCCTGATCTTCCTCGTGGTGGGCCTGGGATATCTGGCGAATGCTGGCCTGGGTATCTACCACGCCGGAGCGGAATGGAAATTCTGGCCGGGACCTTCATCGTGCGCGGCAGTGTCGGGTGACCTGGCGACGAGTGCCGGCAGCTTGCTCAAGGACCTGGAGCGCGTGCAGGTGATCCGTTGCGACGAGGCCGCGTGGCGCTTTGCGGGGCTTTCGTTCGCCGGCTGGAACGTATTGATCTCGCTTCTTCTTTGCGCAGTTTCGCTGCGTGCGGCAGTCACGGCGCGCCGAACTTGAGCGGCGCGAATTTCGGCACAGCTGGCCGTGCGATTCGATCGGCTCCGGCGCCGGGCGGTCACTGTCAACCAAAAATCCTTGAATAACTCGCGATTGCGCCAAGGCGTCGCCACAAAGCAACTGTTTATTGGGACCGTGAGCAGAACATGACGTGAACGTCGTGGTGATCCAGGAGTGCAAAGTTGGCCCAGTCGGTGCGTACCGTGCATTCGCCGAGATCGCCCTTCGAGGTTCTGTTTTCGCGACGTGTTCTGAGTCCCGCGGTTGAGCGGAAACATGTGGATGAGTGTCAGTATTCGCGTTTGATCAAGAAACCAGCCGCCCCCCGAGTTGGTTGTCCCGACAGCGTGTCCAGTAGCGTTGCGTCCTCGTTGTGTTCAGTGGTGTCCATGTTGCGTCAGGTTGCGTCGGCGTACGGTCCCTGCGATTCGGACCCCCGCAAGTCCCCAAGGAATGTACTTGTCGGTACGTTCCAGCAATTAAGGCGAACCGCTCGCAACTCTGTTCATGCGCGTATTGCGAAGCGGTTCGCCGCCCCGAGTGAGTGCAGCGTATCGCGTGCATTGCCGGCAAGTGATGAGTCTGTCGGCCGGCGTCATGTAAAGCATTGATCGCGCGAGGTGTTGTCGTGGTGTTGTGTTCCCAGTCCAGGGATGTCGTGCGGCGCCCGGCCAACGGCGGCGAGTGGCGGCAGGTCGGCGAAGTGATGAGTTGCGTTCTGAGTTCAGTGTCGCGTTCGATGGAAGGCCCAGTAGCTGCGTCGAAACCCAAGGTCCGGCCAGGAACGAGCCGGACCAGCTGAACCGAGAATTCGAAAATTGGAGGCGTATCCCCGCGCCCCTGCAAGAAGGCAAGCGCGCTCCAGCGTAGACGCACAGTCTCTCAAGGCATCGCATAGCATGGTTTTGCGTAGCGATGTCAGAGCGCCGAGCGCGCTTGCCCCTTCGAATGCCGGTCCGGCACGACGCCAGAAAGTCACAAGCGAGGCGATCCCCCCATGAATATGATGACAGGTCCTGATCACATAAACCCGGTACAGTGGCACCAGGCCGTTGGTTACGCGCGCCAGGCTTGCGCCCGCATCTTTCGCGACGGCGGAACACCACGCGACGCCGCAACCGCTTTCGGTCTTTCCTCGCGCAATGCAAGCGACTGGAGCAAGACGGTCGAGCTTATCGCGGAAGCGCTGTGCGCGCAGCCCTTGCAAAAGGCTGCCTGAGATTGACGTCGAAGGCGTCCCAAGCCGGACGCCTTCTCCAAGAGCTCAAGGCTCGAGCTCGGTATCCCAATAGAGATAGTCGAGCCAGCTTTCATGCAGGTAGTTGGGCGGGAACAGGCGCCCGTTCCGGTGCAATTCAAACACCGTCGGCCGGTATGGCCACTGGGACGGCCTCATGCCGGCATGTTCGGGCATGTGCCCGCCCTTGGTCAGGTTGCACGGCGCACACGCTGCAACGACGTTGTCCCAGCGGGTCTGGCCGCCGCGCGAGCGTGGAATGAGATGATCGAACGTCAGATCGTCCTTGTCACCGCAGTATTGGCACGTGAACTTGTCGCGCAAGAACACGTTGAACCGCGTAAATGCAGGATAGAGCGCAGGTTTTACGTAGGTCTTGAGCGAAACGACGCTCGGGATGCGCATCTCGAACGATGGGCTGCGTACGAAGCGATCATATTCGGAGACAATGTTCACGCGGTCGAGAAACACTGCTTTCACAGTGTCCTGCCAGTTCCAAAGCGACAGCGGATAGTAGCTCAGCGGCCGGAAGTCAGCATTTAAGACCAGAGCCGGAAAGCCGTTCGACGTGGCGGCGTGCACGATCACGAGTCCTGACAGTTCCCTGTCCGAATCGCACTCGGAGGCTTCATTCAACGGTGGGCATACTAGCCATGTGTGTCACCGATGTGAAGCGCACAATCCCTAGGTTTTTCAAGGCCCGTGCGCCACACGACGACAATCTAGACGGGCAAACCTGAGTTCGCGACCTTCACGGTCCGGTAGTAGGTCCACAACAGGCGTGCGGCAACCCCGCGCCATGGCCGCCAGTTCTCTGCCATTTCGGCCAGCTCCAGCGGCGCGGGCCGCTGATCGAGTTGGAACGCGTGTTGTGCCGCGACTTGGAGCGCAAGATCACCGGCCGCGAATGCGTCGGCCCGTCCGAGACAGAACAGCAGGTAGACGTCGGCGGTCCAAGGACCAATGCCGCTGATGGAGGTCAGCGCTGCATGGACGTCTTGATCGGTGAAAGCGGTGAGCCGCGCAAAGTCGAGTTCGTCGGGCACGGCATTGGCGATGGCGCGAAACGTGCGGATCTTCGGCCGCGAGAGGCCTGCGCCCTGCAGCGCCTCGTCGGACATCTGCCGAAGCTGCTCAACGCTCATCGGCTGAACGGTGGCCTCGAACCGGGACCAGATGGCATTCGCGCTGGCGACGGACACCTGCTGGCCCACGATGATGCGCGCCAGGCCTTCGAAACCCGGTTCGCGCAACCGCATGGGCGGTAACCCGACAACGTCATGCACGCGGCGCATGACCTTGCACCTTCGCCGCAGAGCGCGAATGCCGTCGTGCAAATCCGCTTCAGTTTGGATGCATCGCATGCTGGACGCCCGTTTGCGGGGCACGCGTTGAAACCTCCGGTGCCTTTTCCCGTATAGTCTGCACCGGTGTTGCAAAGCCGATGCTGGCTGGTGAAACCCGGGCGGAGCTAGTCAATATCCGGAGTATGACATCATGCACAAGTCACTGCTGATGATGGGGCTGTGGCTGAGCCTGAGTGCAGGCGCCAACGGCCAGCCGGTGTCAAACCGCATCAACGACGCATCGGCCACAACCGTGTATCGCAACGAGCGGTTTGGTTTCGAGCTCGCCTATCCTTCGAGTGTTTTTGAGCCTGGCGAGGTGCCGGACAGCGGCCAGGGAGGCGTGTTCACATCCCGTGATGGTGCCGCACGTCTTCTGGTTTCCGCCGGTCAGAACGCGACAGGCGAAACGCTGAGGTCGTATCGCCAGTTCATCCTCAACACGAGCTATCCGGATGCGCGCATCGAGTATGCCCCCACGCGCGGCACGTGGTTTGTGCTCTCCGGCACGACCGGCGATACCATGTTCTACGAACGCATCACATTCCGATGCGGAGGCAAGACGATTTACGGCTGGCAGATGACGTATCCGGTCGCCGAGCGCAAGCTCTACGATCCGATCGTCGAGGCGGTGCATCGCAGCTATCGACCCGGCAAGGGAGAGGGGGGAAACTGTTGAGCGCCGCGCGCCGCGATCCACAGCCGGTCTTGCGGTTTGCGCCGTCGCCGAATGGTCCGCTCCACCTCGGGCATGCGTACAGTGCGCTTCTGGCCTTTGATATGGCTCAGCGGTTGCGCGGGCGGTTTCTGCTGCGCATCGAAGACATCGATCCCGGCCGGTCGCGAGAAGAGTTCGTTGCCGGAATCTATGACGATCTCCATTGGCTGGGGCTCGAATGGGAGTTGCCGGTTCGCCGCCAGTCGCGCCATTTCGTGGACTACCGCGTGGCCGCCGCCCGCCTGAAGACCATGGGTGTCCTCTATCGCTGCTTTGCCACGCGCGGCCAGATCATGGCGGCGCAGGCGGCCTCTCCGCGGCCCTTGGATCCCGAGGGTGCTCCGCTCTATCCCGGGCTGCATAAAGCTCTCTCTGCAGATGAGGTGGTACGACGGATCAGCGCGGGCGAGGCCTTCGCCATGCGGCTCGATGTCGAGAAGGCCATGGCGCTTGTGCGGGCCAAGCTCGGCGGAGCGTCGCTCGACTTCGTGGAATGGGACCAGCAACTCCGGCCGCATCGCGTTGCTGCCGATCCGTTGCGTTGGGGCGATGTCGTCATTCAGCGCAAGGATGTGCCCACGAGCTACCATCTGTCGGTCGTGGTCGATGATGCGCGCCAGGGCATAACGCATGTCGTTCGCGGGCAGGACCTTTACGCGTCGACCGACATCCATCGCCTGCTGCAGGTCCTGCTCGACCTGCCTGAACCGGTCTATCATCACCACCGGCTGATTGCCGACGCGTCTGGGCAGAAACTGGCCAAGAGCGCCGGCGCGCCGGGACTGAGGGAGCTGCGCGCGCAGGGCTTGAGCGTGGAGGACATCCGGCGGCTGGTCGGACTGGGCTCATAAGCCCGATCGCGCAAGTTTCTGCCGCAATTGGATAATTAGATTTCACATTCAACTCGGTGTTAACGTTTTATAAAGCCACTCAATAAAAGATATCTCTCAACTTATTCGTATTTGTGAAACACTTGGTCGTATCCGCCAAAATCCGATGTGCCGACAACTTAAATGGTCGCAACCGTGAAACCGATTCTCTTTTGGCTCGCTGAGACCGCCTGGGATCCGCTGACGACGATCGGCGCGGGCCTGATTGCGGCCGCGGCTCCATTGGTGCTCGTGTCGAAGCAGATGCTGAGCGGTGTCGAGCGCAGCAAGGTCCGGCGCCCCGATTTCAAAGTTGTGAGAACGCCTGTTGCAGATGCTGCGCCGTCCACGCCAATCAGAACCGCGGGCCAGCCGGCACCGGCGGGTCAGCATTGGCGCCGCCTGACGAACCTCATCGCGGCTGACATCACCGGTGCGCGCACCGCTTCCGATCTGCAGGCTGCAGCGCGTGTGCAACTCGACGCCGCCGACTTCACGCTCGCGCAGATCATGAAGGATCTGGCGCAGGTGATGCCGGCTCTCGGCATGTCCGAAGCGGCGCGGCCGGCGATGCCGATGGCCGCGCGCAGATTTGCGGCCTAAGTCAATGCACCGTCACGCTACGGCGTGGCGGCCAATCCCATAAGTTGAAGTATCGCGAGGATCGCCGTCAGGCTGACGACGGCGATGGCCGTGCTGACGGCCACGGCGGCCGAAACGGACCCGATGGCGCGTTCGTAACGGCTGGCGAAGACGAAGGCGTTGGCGCCCACCGGCATCGAGGTGAAGACGAGCAGCGCTGCGGTCCAAACCGGCGGCAGATCGAACACGTAGCGTGCGAGCAGCAGTGCCAGCGTTGGATAGATCGCCATTTTCAGGATGAGGATGAGCGACAGGGTGCGGACCTGGCCGGCAATGCCGTAGGTAGCAAGCGACATCCCCAGTGCGAAGAGAGAGACCGGAACCGCCGCCTGGGCCAGGAGCGCCAGGAGCCGGTCAGCGAGGGGGGGAATCGTCAGGCCGCTCGCGGCCCAGGCAATGCCAAGGATGACGGAAGCCACGATCGGGTTGCGCGCGACGTCCCGGAGAATGGCCCAGACGGCGCCGAACGAAATCGAGCGTAGTCCGCGTGATGCAATCTCCATGTGGAGCGTGCCGAGAATCCAGAGATAGATTGTTTCTATGGTGACGAGGAAGGCGATGGGCGTCGCGGCCGCATCGCCGAACGCCCCAAGCAGCAGCGGAATGCCGAGCATCACGCCGTTGCCGAAGCATGAGCCCATGGCGATCGACGGGGCGTCTTGGGCCGGCCGGTGCAGCACGAACCGCGTCGCCAGCGTTGCGAGAAGCCACGTCGATGATATCGCCAGCAGATAGGAGCCGATGAGGTTCAACGGCGATGCCGCGGGCATGCCGGCTGTGGACATGGTGCGGAACAGGAGGGCCGGCATGGCGACCTTGTATCCGAACTCGGCCAGGATGCGCGCCGCGGTGGCGTCGAGCCATCGGATCTTGGCCGTGAACAGGCCCAGTCCGATCAGGCCGAAAATCGGCGCGACGAGCGAAAAGACAGCGAGCATCCGAGGGACCCCGACGTGGTGGGGCGCTCGTTATGGGGCGTGGCGGGCGAAATGGGAAGTCTGGATGTCGCCGAGGGGTTGGGCTCGCGCTTCCGTGGAGGGCTTGCGCATTGTGGTCCCTGGGTCCCGGCTCGCGCTCGCGTTGCTCGCTTGGCCGGGATGACACCCTACTTTGTGGTGTCCGCCATACTCCTCTAAGTGTCATCCCGGGCAAGCGCGGGCCGAGATCACAAATGGATGTGAGGCATCAGCTCCCGCGCGCGACCCGGGACCCAGAGTCTCGTGCGGAGCACGGCTCCGCCATGACTCGCGGCAGCCAGCAGGCGGAAGCGATAGCGTGCTACATCCGAGACACGTGCAGAGGCGGCGTGCGGTTTGCCCAGGGCATGGCTTGCTCAAGGGCTGTCGCGAGCTGGAGCAGCACGTGCTCGTCGGCCGGTTTCGCGGCGATCTGCACGCCGATCGGGACGCCGGTCGAGTGCATGGCGAGCGGCAGCGACATCGCGGGCGTGCCCATGATGTTGTGCGGCACGGTGAACTGAACGGGAATAGCGAAGAGTTCGTCGACGATGTTCGCGGCGCTGACGCCGGGCTTGCTGAGATTGAAGTTGCCCCAGGGCTCCGAGACGCGCGACGTGGTCGGCGACAGCATCACGTCATAGCGCGCGAAAATCTGCGCCATCTTGCGTCGCGCGGTGTTGGCGGCGGCGAGGGCACCCATGAACTGCGCGGGCGTGATGGATTTCGACCACTCGTAGATGGAGAGGATCACGGGCTCCAGCGTGTCGGGGCCGATCTTCTGGCCCGAGCGCTTGGCGTAGCCTTCGAGGCGGGCGTCGAAGGCGAAGAAGAACAGGTGATTGACCGCGCGCAGCGCGTCGAGGCCGCCGATGTCGGTGTCGGTGGCCTCGACCGTGTGACCCATGCCGGCGAGTACCTTGCCGGTTTCCTTCACGGCCGCGGCGACCTCTTGATCGACCTTCACGCCGAGCATCTCGGTGAGCACGAGACCGACCTTGAGCTTGCCCGGATTTTTGCGCGCCAGCGTCGCGTAGGGCTCCGACGGCTTCGGAATGATGAAGGGATCGCCGATCTGCGGATGCGAGACGCAGTCCAGCATGGCAGCCGCATCGCGCACGGCTCCGACATCGGCGGGTCGATCCGCATTCCGGCGAGCTGGTGCGGCGGCGTCGGCTTGAAGCCGTCGCGCGGCCGCGTCTCCATCGGCCCAGTGGTCGACGAAGGCGGCTTCGGCTACTCGATGAACTTCATCCAGGCCAGGACCGTGCGCGATGCGGCTGCCATGCTCGATTGCGTCTCGCATCCGC
>JBKKCB010000366.1:0-4183 GCA_046713545.1 Hyphomicrobiaceae bacterium
GATGTGGCAGAAAAGCCGATGCGCTTCCCGCCGACGACGATTGCCTTTTCGCCATCGACATCGAACGACGTGCGCCAACGCCCGTGGATGCTGTCGAACTCTAGAAGATGCGCGGTCGCCACCGCCCCGCCCTTGATCTCGTTGACGTGCACCACATCGAGACTATTCGAGGCGCGTGGATCGCCTTCCACCCGCGAGATGGCACCGGACGCGGCCCGGAGTGCGAGGCGCCCCATTCGCCCCATACCATTGATGCCGACTTTCATTCGACCCTCCTAGACCGCGTACTTGCTGGTATTGCCGAGCTCCTCCAGGCGCGCCTTGAGAGCGATCCTTTCCAGTGCGCCGAACGGTAGGTTGGTGAACGACTCCAACCGTCGCCGGATCATCCCGTAGAGATGATTGAGAAGCGCCGTGCGTTCGACTTCAGTACCGGAGAACTTGGCGGGATCGGGAAAGGGCCAGGTTGCGGTGATCGGCCGTGTGCCCAGATCGGGGCATGTCTCGTTGTCTGCCGGGTCGCAGAGTGTCAGCACAAAGTCCATGCGCGGCGCATCCGGCCTGTTGAAGTCGTTCCAGGACTTGGAGTGGAGCCGCGAGACATCGTGGCCCATCATGAGAAGGCGGTCGAGAACCTCAGGCATTGGCTGTGAGGCGGGGTCTGAGCCGGCCGAATAGGCATTGAATTTGCCTCTCCCGACCTTTTCCAGGATCGCTTCGGCCATGATCGATCGAGCTGAATTGCGGGTACAGACGAAGAGGACGTTGAACGCAGCTTCCACGGTGGCTTCCTCTTCGAGGTTGTCGGGAAGCAGTCGAGCCAGGTCGCCGCAGAGTTCCGGGCGCCCCGCGCAGCAGGTCTCGGTCAAATAGCTCAGTAGCGCGCGGAGACCCGCAAAGCGCACGGCGTAGATGATGTGTCGGCCTTGCCGTGTGGAACGGATCAAACCCGCCTGCTCAAGTGCGCCCAGATGGAACGAGAGAGTCGAGGGCGCGACGCGCAGGAGCGCAGCCACCTCGCCGGCTGGCATGCCAGACGCGCCGCGCGCGGCCAGAACGCGGACGAGCCTGAGCCGCGTCTCCTGAGCCAGTACGCCAAATCCGAGTGCCGCTTCTTTCGCTTCCATAAATGTCGAATAATCGAAATTTATGACACTATGACGACGAGCCGGTCAGCGCTGGTGCTGCGGTCAACACCGCAAGCGCGACGGCATCGCGCGCGGCCGGCTGAATGCCTAGCCTGTTTCAGGCCATCGATGCCGCCGAGATTGCCAGGGTCAAGATGCCCGTTGCCCTTCTGATCTGGCTCATGATCATTCCGATGCTGGCGAAGATCGACTTTGCCGCCCTTCAAGGGTCAAAGAGGCCAACAGGTGCCATGGCTTGGTCGACTGCTTGACTACCTGACGCTCCTTGTCGCCGGAATGGCCGGCTATCTGGGCGGGCCAGGTTGGCTGCTCATCTTCGCCGCGACCGCCCTATCGATCGAGGACTGCGCAAAGCTCTGGTTGCAGTGGCAAAACGGGGTGTCGATACGGTCAAAGCCGCTGACATACGTTGTGACCGGCGCGATCTCGAATCTCGGCTACGCGGCGCTGTGCTATGTCGTTGGTGCAGTCGTGAGGCTGGCGGCGTGAGGCGCTCGAACCTCGCGACGACGGACAGGAGGATGCCATGAGCAAGCTGATCATCGAGGCGCGCGTCAACGAGTACATGATGCGCGACCAGGGCAACCCGCATGTGCCCTACCTTCCCGAGGAGATCGTTGCCGATGCGATGGCCTGTCGAAAGGCCGGTGCCTCCATCGTCCACTTTCACGCCCGCAAACCCGACGGGAGCCCGGATCACGACTTCGAGTCCTATGCCCAGACGGTCGCCGCAATCCGCCGGCGCAGCGACATTCTGGTCCACCCGACGCTCGGCGACGTTACGCTCGAGGCCAGCCCCGAGAAACGGCTCGCGCACATTCTCGAGATGATGAAGGATCCGGCGACCGGACCTCACCTCGCCCCGGCAGACATGGGGTCGCTCAATCTCGATATCTACAATCCGCAGGCACGACGCTTCGACACCCACGAGAGAATCTACAAGAACTCGACCGGCACGCTCGCCTACCTGTGCGAAAACATGAAGCGCGCGGGCGTGAAGCCGTATCTGACCTGCTGGAACATCGGATTTACGCGGTGCGCCGCCGCCTTCATCGATCTGGGCATCGTCGAGGAGCCTGCCTTCGTGAGCCTTATTCTCACCGACAACAGTTTCCTCGGCGGACATCCCGGGACATTGAAGGGTTTGCAGGCGCACATGGATTTTCTGCCGGCGGACAGGCGGATCGTGTGGACCGTCGTCAACTACGGTGGCAACCTTCTGTCGCTTGCGTCAGCCGTCATTGCCACCGGCGGTAATATCTCAATTGGCATCGGTGACTACACATATCCCGAGCTGGGCCAACCCACGAACGCCGAGCTCGTAGAACGCGTGGTCGCCATCGCGCGCGATGTCGGCCGTGAGATTGCGACGCCGGACGAAGCCAAAGGCATGCTCGGCATCCGCTGATGCCTACAGATGGGCCTGCAGCTGCAGCAGCTCTGCCATGTTGAGATCCGAGACGGCCCAATAGGTGATGCCGCCGTGGGTCCACGTGACGACGTTGTAGCCCCGGTGAGTGAGTTCGCGCGATGCGCTGCCGGTGCCATCGGTCGATGGCCACAGAATGACGTTCACGACATGCAGCCGGCGGCGATAGACGAGTGCAGCAACGCGCCGCTCGGCGATGGTCCGCTCGCGGAAAAGTCGCGGCGGGCCATGGCCGACCGCATCGTTGCGGACAAGGTCATGGTCTCGGGCTACCACTTCCCGTGGTCTGGCGCCGGCACCCTTGCCAGGGACGGCGCCGGATACGCGCTGATGCCCTCCAAGGCGTGAGGGATGTGGCGCAGGCGCGGAGCCAGAGGGCGCACTGATCGCAAGCGGCTCCGCCGCGCCGCATGGTATTGATAGACGGGTTTCCGGAGGGTTGCATGACCATCACCAAATTGATCATCGCCGTTTGTGTTATCGCGGCATTGGCGTCGCCCGCGTTTGCCGTCGACATGCTGGTGTCGAAGGACGCGCCCGATCTGACGGCGGTTCGGGCCAAGATCAAAGCCAAGGACTTCAAGAGCGCGCTTGCCGACCTGACGGTCATGATCGACAAGGGCGTGCAGCATGCCGACGTCTACAATCTGCTGGGCTTCAGCCTGCGCAAGACCGGCGATTATACGCGGGCGCTGACGTTCTACCTGAAAGCGCTGGATTTCGACGCGAACCACAAGGGCGCGCACGAATATCTGGGCGAGCTCTATGTTGAAACGGGCCGGCTGCCGAAAGCCAAGGAGCACCTGACGATCCTGGAGAGGCTCTGCCCGCAAGGCTGCGAGGAACGCGAAGACCTCGAAAAGGCGATCGCCGCGGCCAATCCGAAAACAAACTGAACGCTGCCGGTCATGAGCCTATCGTCTGCGCCTCTGGGGTCCACAGCTCTGGTCATCGGCCGCCTGCTGCTGGCCTCGATCTTCATCCTCGAGGGCTGGAGCAAGCTGCGCGGCCGCAGCCTACATGACCCGCTTCGGCGTGCCGGGCGCGCTGCTGCCAGCGGTCATTGCCATCGAGATCGCCGGCGGCCTGATGATCGCGGCCGGCTGGCAGACACGCATAGCCTCTGTCGGGTTGGCTGTGTTCTGCATTTTGGCGGCCGTCCTCTTCCACGCCAATGTCTCCGACCGAAATCAGCTCCTGCACTTTGAGAAGGATCTCGCAATTGCAGGTGGCCTCCTGGTCCTGGCGGTCGCAGGCGCGGGGCGGTGGTCTCTCACCTTCGACGCTCCAGAGTGACAGGGCCTGAGGCCGACTGCTGGAGCGAACGTGATCGTCATCCAACCGCCAAGACCGGTGATCGCTCACCCGGTGCCAATTCGGTGCCAATTTTGGGTTATCAGGCGCGCGGCAAAATGCTAAGTGCCCCACATCACGCGATGGATGGGTGGCCGAGTGGTTTAAGGCACCGGTCTTGAAATTCGGTCACCCCTGTTCCAGGGCGTTCCTTCGGGTACCGCAAAGTGCTGAAAACCGGCCGCGGTGCCGCTTGGCCGTGCTCTGTGATCCTGTACAATTCCGGCTCGTGCTACCGAGTTGCGTAGCAAAA
>JBKKCB010000367.1:0-6548 GCA_046713545.1 Hyphomicrobiaceae bacterium
CACGCCGGAGCCGACCGTCAGGAATTGAAGTGATGAACTGCCCATTCTATGACCATCGCACGCCGGGGAGGCGCTCCTTTGTCCTACAAGCCGCCGACCATACTGCAAATCATTCCCCATCTCGATACGGGCGGTGCGGAACTGTCGGCGGTAGAGATCGCCGAAGCGCTCGCGCAGGCGGGTGCACGGGCGTTGATCGCAACAGAGGGCGGACGTCTCGCCGACCGGGCGCGGCGTGCGGGTGGCGAAATCATCCCGTTTGCGGCGAGCTCCAAGAATCCGCTGCGCATGCTGGCCAACGTGCGGGCTCTCGAAAGGCTGATCCGAGAACGCAGCGTCGATCTGCTGCACGCTCGCAGCCGTGCCCCGGCGTGGAGCGCGCTTGGAGCTGCTCGTCGCACGCGTGTGCCGTTCGTGACGACTTATCACGGCGCCTACAACGAGAATGGCCGCCTCAAGAATCTGTACAACAGCGTGATGGCGCGAAGCGACGTGGTGATCGCCAACTCCGGGTTCACCGCCGATCTCGTTCGCACCCGTTATGGCACGCCGCCTGAGCGGCTCCGCGTTATCCATCGTGGCGTCGACTGCGATCATTTCGATCCGGGAGCCATAGCGGAAGACCGCGTCGCGGCATTGCGCACGCACTGGGGTGTTGCTCCGTCCGCACGCATCGTCCTGGTGCCGGCCCGTTTGACGGCGTGGAAAGGCCAGCGTGTTGTCATCGAGGCGGCAGGCATCCTCCAGGCGCAAGGTCTTCACGACGACGCGGTTTTTGTGCTGGCGGGGGACGCACAGGGCCGGGATGACTATCTGGCCTCGCTGCGCGCGCGGGCCGTCGAGCTTGGCGTCAAGAACCGCATATGTTTTGCCGGCCACGTCGAGGATATGGCTGCGGCCTACCGGGCGGCGTATATGGCGGTTATTGCCTCCATCGAGCCTGAAGCGTTCGGCCGGGTGGCGATAGAGACCCAGGCCATGTCCGTGCCGGTCATTGCTACCGACATCGGCGCACCCCCCGAGACCCTCCTGACCCAGCCCGCGCTGCCGGTAGGTCAGATCACGGGCTGGCTGGTGCCGCCGGGGGATCCCGGATTGCTCGCGGAGCGATTGGCGGCGGCCCTTGCCATGTCGCCCTCCGACCACGCCGCCATGGGGCACCGGGCCCGGAGGCATGTGCTCGGCCACTTCACCCTTCGCTCGATGAAAGAGCAAACCCTCGCGGCCTATGACCAATTGCTCGGAACTGACCTGCGGAATCGGTTCATGGCGGCGTCGGCCAGTCAGGTCACGCCGGGACAGGCTTGAGGTCCGGCTTGACTTAGGCGCCCGACTTGCGGATTCTCAGTACTCGCGACTATGACACCGGAACGAGTTGCCGATAAAAGGCCCTCGTTTCGTGATAGACGCGTACTTTCAGTCTAAGCAATCAAGGGAGCTTCAACATCCGTCGTCCAATGCGCGCCGCGCCGGAGCGAGAGCAATCCGGCCCCAGAATGAACGAAGCGATCCGGTCGAAAGACGTTCGGCTGATCGATGAGACCGGCGAAAACGTCGGTGTGGTCAGTTATGAAGACGCCATGGCCCGTGCGACGACAGCCGGCCTGGATCTGGTCGAAATTTCCCCAGATGCCAATCCTCCGGTCTGCAAGATCCTGGACTATGGCAAGTTCAAGTATCAGGAGCAGAAAAAGGCCGCCGAAGCCCGCAAGCGGCAGAAAGTCGTCGAAATCAAAGAAATCAAGATGCGGCCCAGCATCGACGATCATGATTACGATGTGAAGATGCGGTCCATGAAGCGGTTTTTTGACGAGGGCGACAAGGTCAAGGTCACGCTGCGCTTTCGTGGCCGTGAAATGGCCCATCAGGAGCTTGGCTATCAGCTTCTCCAAAAAGTTAAGAGTGACATCGAGCCGTTGGCCAAGGTCGAGGCCGAGCCGCGCCTGGAAGGCCGGCAGATGGTCATGGTGCTGGCGCCGCGTTAGCCCGGCGCCTTCTTCCTTGCAGCAAACCCTGCAATTGGGCTAGAAGAGCGCCCGGAGCCGCCCGGCGGGGCATGCCGTGGCGGCTTTCATGCTTTGCAACAACCATCAAGCTCGGCCTCCGGTTCGTCCGCGAGGACCGAAGCGACAATCAGGAGAGCAAAATGCCCAAGATGAAGACCAAGAGCGGCGCCAAGAAGCGCTTCAAAGTGACGGGCACGGGCAAAGTTATGGCCCAGGCCCAGGGCAAGCGGCACGGGATGATCAAGCGCACGGCCAAGTTCGTGCGTTCGGCACGCGGCACCATGGTGCTGAGCGACAGCGATGCCGGGATCGTCAAGAAGTACATGCCGTATCACCGCTAATGCGGTCATAAGCCCATTTCGGAATTTTGAAGATCGTTTCGACGGAGAACTCTCATGTCACGCGTCAAGCGCGGCGTCACCGCACATGCCAAGCACAAGAAGGTCCTGAAGCTCGCGAAGGGGTATCAGGGCCGCCGCAAGAATACGATCCGCGTCGCCAAGCAGGCGGTCGAGAAGGCGATGCAATACGCCTATCGCGATCGCAAGCGCAAGAAGCGGACCTTCCGGGCGCTCTGGATCCAGCGCATCAACGCCGCCGTGCGTGAGCACGGCATGACTTACGGTCGATTTATTCACGGCCTGTAGCAGGCCGGGATCGAGATCGACCGCAAGGTGCTGGCCGATATCGCGGTGAAGGATACCGCGGCATTCAAGGCCCTGGTCGATCAGGCAGCGCAGGCCAAGGCAGCATAGTGCTGCACATGCATGGCGAACCGCCGCGCTCTATTGCGGCTCCTTGATCCGACTTGCTTCCCGAGTGTCATCCGGGCCTCCGTCCGGAGCCTTGGGGCAGTCTCGCGCCCAGATGTGACATGACAGCAAGTACAGACATTACGGCCCTCGAGCGCGATCTCGTTTCCGAGATTTCGACCGCGCGCGATCTGGCCGCGCTCGAGCAGGTGCGCATCGCCGCGCTCGGCAAGAAGGGCCGGGTCTCGGAGCTGATGGCCCGGCTCGGCAAGATGGCGCCCGACGACCGCAAGGTGTTTGGCCAAGCCGTCAACGCGGTCAAGGAGCGGGTGACGGGAGCGCTGGAAGCGCGCAAGAGCGATCTGGAGGCGGCGGCCCTTGATGCGCGCCTCGCCACCGAGCGGATCGACGTCACGCTGCCGGTTCGCCTGGGTCCGCTGGCCGATGGCCGCATTCACCCGGTGTCGCAGGTCTACGACGAGATCATCGAGATTTTCGGTGACATGGGCTTCGCCGTGGCCGAAGGCCCCGACATCGAGACCGACGACTACAATTTCACCAAGCTCAACATTCCGCCGGAGCATCCTGCGCGCCAGGACCACGACACGTTCTACCTCCAGCCCAAGGCGGACGGTTCGCGCATGGTGCTGCGGACGCATACCAGTCCGGTGCAGATCCGCACGATGCTGACGCAGAAACCGCCGATCCGCATCATCGTGCCGGGCCGCGTCTACCGCAGTGACAGCGACCAGACGCACACGCCGATGTTCCACCAGATCGAAGGCCTCGTCATCGACGAGGAGACGCATCTGGGGCACCTGAAGTGGTGCCTGGAAGAGTTCTGCAAGTCCTTCTTCGAGGTCGATGACGTCAAGATGCGCTTTCGCGCGTCGCATTTTCCCTTCACCGAGCCGTCCATGGAAGTCGATATCGATGCGGCCGCAATCGGCAAGCCTGGCCGCTGGCTCGAAATCCTGGGCTCAGGCATGGTGCATCCAAACGTGATTGCCAACTGCGGGCTCGATCCGGAGAAGTATCAGGGCTTCGCGTTTGGCATGGGTCTGGATCGCATTGCCATGCTCAAGTACGGCATCCCCGATCTGCGCGACATGTTCGCGGGCGACATGCGCTGGCTCAAGCATTACGGCTTCCTTCCCCTCGACGTACCGACGCTCGCCGGCGGTGTGTCGTCCTGATCGGCGCGGTCTCGCGCAGGATTTAACGTCATGAAGTTTACGCTGTCCTGGCTCAAGGATCATCTCGACACCAGCGCTTCGCTCGAAGAGCTGACGACGCGGCTGTCGAGCATCGGGCTCGAAGTCGAGGGCGTCGACGACCCGTCGAAGGCGCTCGGCTCGTTCGTGATCGGGCGCGTGCTCAAAGCTGAAAAACATCCGAACGCTGACAAGCTGCAGGTCTGCCAGGTCGATACCGGCAACGGTGTGTTCGAGGTGGTCTGCGGTGCGCCCAATGCCCGCACGGGACTCGTCGGCGTCTTCGCGCCGGTGGGCAGCTACATTCCGGGCACACAGATCACCCTCGACAAGCGCCCGGTGCGGGGCGTCGTGTCGAACGGCATGCTGTTGTCGGAACGCGAGCTGCAGCTGTCGGACGATCACGAAGGCATCATAGATCTCGGGGATGCGGCCGCCGCCAACATCGGCAAGCGCTACGCCGATGTCATGGGCCTCAACGACCCCGTCATCGAGGTGAAGCTGACGCCCAACCGCCCCGATTGCACCGGCGTGCGTGGCATCGCCCGTGATCTGGCGGCTTGCGGCCTCGGCACGCTCAAACCCGAGCCCGCTGTTGCGGGTGTCGACGGTACATACGAGTGCCCCATCAACATCGAGCTGACGTTTCCCAAGGGCAGCGAGGATGCCTGCCCGTGTTTTGCAGGCCGATACATTCGCGGCATCAAGAACGGTGCATCGCCAGCCTGGATGCAGGCCCGTCTCAAGGCCGTCGGCCTTCGGCCGATCAATGCGGTCGTCGACGTCACCAACTACATCAGCCTCGATCGCGGCCGGCCGTTGCACGTCTACGACGCCGACAAGCTCGTGGACACGATCCGCGCACGTCTCGGCAAGAAGGGTGAAACGTTCGTCGGCCTGGATGGCAAGCCGTACGCGGCGGACGACACCATGTGCGTGATTGCGGATGATCGCGCGGTTCTCGGCTTCGGCGGCATCATGGGCGGCGAGGACACCGGCTGTACGGCGGACACCCGCAATGTGCTGATCGAATGCGCGTACTTCGATCCGCTGCGGACGGCTGCCACGGGACGCAAGGTCGGCCTGCAGACCGATGCGCGTTACCGTTTCGAGCGCGGTGTTGATCCTGCCTACATCGAACCGGGTCTCGATCTGGCCACGCGCATGATGATCGATGGTGCCGGCGGCGCCCCATCGAAAGCGCGCGTTGCGGGCCGTCCGCCTGTCACGAAAAAGGTCATCCCGTTCAACCTCAAGCGCATCGAGAAGCTTGCTGGTCTGAAGTTGCCTGAGGCTCATGCGCGCCAGACCCTTGAAGCGCTCGGCTTTGCGATTGCGGGCAAGGGCGAGACCGTCGACGTCACCGTGCCGACGTGGCGGCCGGATGTGCATGGTCCGGCCGATCTCGTCGAAGAGGTGGCACGCATCTACGGCCTCGACGCCATCCCCTCCGCCGCAATGCCCCGGCCGCATGGCGTGGCGCGCCCGGTGCTCACCGAGAAGCAGCGGCGTGTTCGTCGCGCGCGCAGGCTCATGGCGGGCCGCGGTCTGGTCGAAACCATCACCTGGTCGTTCATCACGGACAAGCAATCCGAGCTGTTCGGCGGCGGACAAAAGGCGCTCGAGCTGGCCAATCCGATATCGAGCGAGATGAGCGCAATGCGTCCGAGCCTCCTGCCAAGTCTGCTCGCGGCGGCGCAGAAGAATCGCAACCACGGCCACGCCGACGTGGCGATGTTCGAGCTGGGACAGGCTTATCGCGGCGACCGCCCGGAAGATCAGTTCATGATCGCGGGCGGCGTGCGGGCCGGGACGGTGTCTCTGGCAGGTGCCGGCCGGTTGTGGGACGGCTCCGCCCGGCAGGCCGATTTCTTCGACGTCAAGGCCGACGTCTTCGCGCTGCTGTCCGCGCTTGGCGTCGATCCGGCGCGCGCGCAGATCACGCGCGACGCGCCGTCCTGGTTTCATTCCGGCCGCAGTGCGAGCCTGCGCCTTGGTCCCAAGGTCGTGCTCGCGCACTTCGGTGAGGTGCACCCGCGGACGCTCGGCGCCCTGGGCGTAGCCGGACCTGTTGCCGCCTTCGAGGTTTTTCTCGACGCTCTGCCGGCCGAGAAGCGCAAGTCGCGGACGACGCCCGCCTTTGATGCCGCGCATCTGCTTCCGGTGACGCGGGACTTCGCATTCGTGATCGACAAGGCGGTACCGGCCGGTGATGTGGTGAAGGCGGCGCTTGCCGCCGACAAGGCGTTGATCGCCGACGTATCGGTTTTCGACGTCTTCGAAGGCGGAAGCCTGGGCACTGACAAGAAGTCCCTCGCCATCGCCGTGACGCTGGCGCCCAAGGAGAAGACCTTGACGGATCAGGAGATCGAAGCGGTCTCCGGCAAGATCGTTGCCGAGGTCCAGCGTGCGACGGGCGGCCAGATCAGAGGCTGACGGTTTCAGGAATGCAGCGTCAGCCGCGCTCGCTCGCTCTCCAGCCTGCCGAAATGGCCTCCTGCTCGCTGCAGAACCAGCGTTCGCCGCGCGCCTTGCTGACGCGTACGCGGTGGTACTCGGTCGACCAGGGCAGAAGG
>JBKKCB010000368.1:0-4506 GCA_046713545.1 Hyphomicrobiaceae bacterium
CGAAGGCCACCATGGCGTAGTGCCGCGGATCGCGCCCGCGCTCCACCGAGACGATGCGCAGCGCATTCTCCATGTTCGACGTGGCGATGAGATGAAAGCCCCACGCCGCTTGCAGCACCGAGATGCCGAGCGGATCGCCGAACCTGGCTTTCAGGCCTTCTTCCGCTGCCCTGGCGTCAAGGCGCATAGTACCCGCATTGAACCAGTCGGGCGAGATATAGCCCAGCACCACGTTCGCGTCGGTGATGGTCGGCTCGGTACCGCCGCGCCCGTAGCAGATGGGCCCGGGATCGGCGCCGGCACTGTCCGGCCCGACCACGATCATGCCCTTGTCGACACGCGCAATGCTGCCACCGCCCGCGCCGATCTCGATCATCTCGACGGCCGGCACGTTGATTGGCAAGCCGCTGCCCTTCTTGTAGCGCACGAGATCGATCTCGAATGTGGGCATAATGGCCGGCGTTCCGCCATCGACCGCGCCAAGCTTGGCCGTGGTGCCACCCATGTCGAACGTGATGACATGGTCGCGTCCTTCGGCCTTGCCGACGATGGCGCACATGAGAACACCTGCGGCCGGGCCCGACTCGATGATGCGGACTGGGAAATCGCGCGCCAACTGCGGTGAGATGAGGCCGCCGCTCGATTGCATCACGAACAGATCGTTGCGAAAGCCGCGTTCCCTCAAAGCGTCTTCGAGGCGGCGCAGATAGCTGTCGACGATCGGCTTGACATAGGCGTTCGTGACCGTGGTGCTGGTGCGCTCATACTCGCGGAATTTCGGCGAAACTTCCGAGGAGAGCGATACGGACAGATGCGGCGCGCGCTTGACGATGCGGTCGCGCACCTGCCGCTCATGCTCGGGCCGCACATAGGCGTGCAGCAGCGACACGGCGACCGCCTCGCGGCCCGAGGCGACCATGGCGTCGATGGCCCGGTCCACCGACACCATATCGAGCGGCGTCACCAACGTACCGTCGGCGCCGACGCGCTCGACGACTTCCGCGATATGCCGGCGCTGCACGAGGGGCTCCGGCTTGTCGATATAGAGATCGTAAGTCTCATAGCGTTTCTGGCGGCCGATGATCAGGACGTCGCGAAACCCCGCGGTCGTGATGAGGCCGGTAGCAGCGCCTTTCCGCTCAAGCACAGCATTGGTGGCGACGGTGGTGGCATGCAACACCATGCCGACGTCACCACCAGCAATGCCCGCCGTCGCCAGCAGCTTCTCCAGCCCCGCAATCACCGCCTCCCCCGGATCGCGCAGCGTCGTCGGAACCTTCAATGCGTGTGTCGTCCCTTTCACACCGTCATGCAGAACGAAATCCGTGAACGTTCCGCCGATATCGAAGGCCACACGAATCATGCCTCACTCCATCCCGAGGTGTCATCCTCGGGCTCGTCCCGAGGACCCATGGTGCAGCGGGTCCGGAACGCCGTTGCATTGCGCCAACTCACCACATCCATCAGATCGCCACGCTTGCGGAACCCTGGATCTCGGGCCAAGTCCGAGGATGACAGAGTTTGGGGCACAGCCGTGCCCCACCCTTGGCGTTGCCCCGGCGAAGACCGACAGTCGTAGCCACCCCGCGATTGCCTCAGCCGGCAAGCTCCGTGTGACTTTCGTCGAGAGTCCGCCCGACGCGCTCCAGCATGTCGTCGATTTCCGCTTCGGTGATGATCATGGGCGGCGCAAAGCCCATGCGGTCGCCGATCACGCGCAGGACCAGGCCGTTCTTACGCCCGATGCGATCGACCACCTGCCCGGCACGGCCTGTCGGCTCATAGTTGGCGCGGGTTGCTTTGTCCTTCACGAGCTCCATAGCCGCGATCATGCCGACGCCGTTGACCTCGCCGACAAGCGGATGGCCGGCAAACCGCTTCAGGCCGTCGATCATGCGCTTGCCGAGACGGCGCGCCCGTGCGGTGACGTCCATCTCCTCGTAGATCTTCAGGACCTCGAGCGCGACGGCCGTCGTCACCGGGTGGCCGGCGTAGGTGTAGCCATGCGCGAAGCCGCCCAGCTTGTCGCTCTGCGCCAGCATCGCCTGATGAATCTTCTCGTTGATGAGCACGGCCGAGATTGGCTGATAGGCGGCCGAGAGTGCTTTCGCGCACGTCAGCATGTCGGGCTTCAGGCCGAAGGTCTGCGAGCCCCACCAGTTGCCGGTACGCCCGAAGCCGCAGATCACCTCGTCAGCCACCAGCAGCACATCGTGCCTGCTCAGCACGGCCTGAATCTTTTCGAAGTACGTCTTGGGCGGAATGATCACGCCGCCCGCGCCCATCACCGGCTCCGCGAAGAACGCGGCCACCGTGTCGGGACCCTCATCGAGGATCAGCTTGTCCAGGGCTTCGGCCATGCGGGTCGCAAACGCTTCCTCGCTCTCACCTTCCTGGTGCCGGCGGTAGTAATGCGGGAACTCGGTATGCCGCATCATCGGCAGAGGCAGGCCGAAATCGGCATGCATGTCGGGCTTCCCCGAAACGCTCACCGCGGCCACCGTATTGCCGTGATAGCCGCCCTGCCGGCCGATGATCTTGTTCTTCTGCGGACGACCCATGGCCGCCTGATAGTACCAGGCGAGTTTGATGGCCGTGTCGTTGGCCTCCGAGCCCGAGCACTGGAACAGCGCCTTGGACATCGGCACCGGCGCGAGCTGGATGAGCTTCTCGGCAAGGTCGATGTTGGCCTCGTGCGCGCGGTGGCGATAGGTGTGGTAGTAGCCGAGCTTGCGCATCTGGTCGTAGGCGACGCGCGCGATGCGCTCGCTGGCGGAGAAACCGAGCGAAGCGCACCACAGTCCCGCGACCGTCTCGATGTAGCGCTCGCCCGCATCGTCGTAGATGTAGACGCCCTCGCCGCGGCTGATGACGACCGGGCCGTCTTGCTCGTGCTTGCGGAGGTTCGTCTGAGGATGAACGTAGTACGCGACATCGCGGGCCGCGGCTGAATTTGGCAGGGGCGCCATTCGGGCATCCTTCTCTATCGAAAAACTCGTCGCGAGGATCAATTGACAACTGGTCTGACCACTTTCATACAATAACGGAACGCCCCATTGGTTCGTCAAGCGCATTTCACGCCGGAGGGGACCGGCCGACAGGAGCAGACGTGGCGACAGGTGACAGCAGACAGACGCTGGTGAAAGCGCTTCTCACGCGTGTCGACGAAGCACGTGGCGCATTGGAGATGAAACTTCCCGGCGAGCGCGAGCTGGCGAGCGCCCACGGAGCGAGCCGCACGTCGGTGCGAGAAGTTCTGGGCGTGCTCGAGGCATTGCGGCTCATCGAGCGCAGGCCTCAATCGGGCATCTACGTGAAAAAAGCCGATACCGATGCCAGCATCGACGCTCTGGTTCTGCAAGAGTCACTGGATCTGAGGCGATCGATTGCCGACTATGAACAAGCCCAGGAAGCACGCGTCATTCACGAGATCGAAGCGGTTCGATTGGCAGCGATGCGCCGCACCGCCGCCGATCTCGACGCGATGCGCGCCCTCATCGAAACGTCGCGTGTCAGCCTGCAGAAAGGACGCAACCTCGCCGACGACGACGAAGCTTTCCATCTCGCGCTGATCTCTGCAGCCAAAAACCCGATCCTGCTGCGCATTGCCAAATCGCTCTATCTGATGACACGCTCGGTCCGGCTTGCCTATTTCAAGCTGCCGGGCGCCGCGAAATCATCAGTGGCCCAGCATGAGCGCATATTGGAGAGTTTGACGGCGCGCGACAGCGCCCTCGCAGTTCGCCTCATGCGGAAGCATTACAGCGGATCATCAAAGCGCTGGAGGAATGTCAAGATGTAGGCGAAGCTGGCGCTCAATGGACGCACGGCTCCTATAGTGAGGCCTCACGCGATGCTGGGCAGCTTCAGCCCGTGCTCTCCCGCACAAGCCACCGCATCCTCGTAGCCCGCATCGGCATGCCGCATGACGCCGGTAGCCGGGTCGTTCCATAGCACGCGCTCCAGGCGACGGGCAGCCTCCGCAGTGCCATCGCAAACGATGACCATGCCGGCGTGCTGCGAGTAGCCGATACCGACGCCGCCGCCATGATGAATCGACACCCACGTCGCGCCGGATGCGCAATTGAGCAGCGCATTCAACAGCGGCCAGTCCGAGACGGCGTCGGAGCCGTCGCGCATGGCTTCGGTCTCGCGGTTGGGGCTTGCCACCGAGCCTGAATCCAAGTGATCGCGGCCGATCACGATCGGCGCCTTCACCTCTCCCCTCGCCACCATGTCGTTGAAGGCCAAACCGAGGCGATGCCGATCGCCAAGGCCGACCCAGCAGATGCGCGCCGGCAGCCCCTGGAACTTGATGCGCGCCTTCGCCATGTCGAGCCAGTTATGCAGGTGCGCGTTGTCGGGGAGCAGCTCCTTGACCTTGGCGTCGGTGCGGAAGATGTCTTCGGGATCGCCGGACAGAGCTGCCCACCGGAACGGACCGACGCCGCGGCAGAACAGCGGACGGATATAGGCCGGGACAAAACCCGGGAAATCGAAGGCATC
>JBKKCB010000369.1:0-15214 GCA_046713545.1 Hyphomicrobiaceae bacterium
GTCGCCGGGTACGTCCTGAGATAGTTCTCGAGCCAGAGCGTGCCTTCCAGATCGAGGTAGTTGGTGGGTTCGTCGAGCAGCAGGATGTCGGGCTCGAGGAAAAGCACGGACGCGAGCGCGACGCGCATGCGCCAGCCGCCGGAAAAGGCGCCGCATGCGCGCTTCTGGGCGGCTTCATCGAAGCCGAGGCCGGCTAGGATTTGTGCCGCACGCGATGGCGCGCTGTGCGCGTCGATGTCCGTGAGGCGGATCTGAATGTCGGCGATGCGCGCAGGATCGGTCGCCAGATCCGCTTCCGCCAGAAGCGACGCGCGCTCCAGATCGGTCTCCAGCACCCACTCGATCAGGCTGGTCTCGCCGCCGGGTGCCTCCTGCGCCACGTGTCCGATGCGGGCGTTGCGGGATGTCGTGATGTTGCCGTCGTCGGGCGCCAGTTCCCCCGTGATGAGCTTCAGGAGCGTGGTCTTGCCGGCGCCGTTGCGCCCGACCAGCCCCACCTTGTGGCCCGTCGGAATACCCGCGGTCGCCGCCTCGAAGATCGGCTTGCCTTCGATGCGAAATGTGAGGTCGTTGATGTGCAGCATGGCGAGCGAAATAGCCGGTCGCGCTCGTCTTGTCACGGCCCGTCGCGCCGGATGAAGGCCGCCGGAAGCTCGGTCAGAGCATCGATCGTCACGTCCGCGCGGATGGTGTCGGCACTGGCCCGATGCACCTCGGCCCAGAGGCCACGGCGGAGAAACACGCCCACGAGCCCGGCGCGCATGGCCGGCAGGACGTCATTGTCGAGCCTGTCGCCCACGTAAGCGATCTCGGCCGGCGCAAAATCCGCAGCCTCCACCACGCGCGCAAAGAACGCCGGCGAGGGCTTCTCCGTCCCCCAGGTCGCGGCGCTCTTGACGAAGTCCGCAACAACTCCGGCCTCGATCAAAAATCGCTCGGTGGCCGCCGACGTATTACCCGCAATGCCGACACGCAAGCCTGCGCTTCTGAGGCGGTCGAGACACGGCAGCGCATCGGCATGGAAATCGTCGACGCGGAAACCTGGATCGTCACCCGCCGCCAACCGTGCGCTCGCTGCGGCCGCGAAATCGAAGTTCGGCTGGAAGATGTCAAAGACTTGCCGGTGATGCGCCCCGCGCCGCACGACATCCGTGAGCGCATCAATGAAGCGCTCGCGCGGCACGTCCAGCCAGTCGGCCCAGCGATGCCACAGTCCGCGCTCGTCGAGCAGTGTCTCACCGACGTCGAACACGACTGCGCGTATCATCGACCGCACTCTGCTGGCTTCGGACTGAACCACCTTGCCTCACCCGAGGCGCCTAGGCCGAAACGATCGCGCTCTGGTCAATCGCCAACGCCAAGACGCTTCAGCAGGAACGCCATGGAAATATAGCCGGTAGCTGTCAGGGCGAGCGACACGGCAAGGCTGGGCCAGAACTGCCAGCCAGCCTTGATGAGAATGGGGAAGGCGATGAAGAATATCAGCGAAACCAGAACGAGCCACAGGATGTTGGTCGCAAGATCGGCCACTCTTCCGGCGTCGCCCGTATCCCAATAGAGCCACACGAACGCCAGAAGCGACGTCACGGGCAAAGACGCCAGCGCAGCGCCGAGTAGGGTGCTGCGTTTTGAGATCTCTGTTACGGCCACGACAAGGAAGGCCGAGATCGCTACCTTGATGGCGTAGTCCAGCATGCGCTTTTGTCAGCCGGCAACCACCGGTTTCAGAGCTTCCACCAGCAGACGCATCTGAACATCCTCGTCCTTGACGGCCAGCTGGGCGGCGAACCAGTCCTGCACCATCTGGCAGACCTTCTGCGGCGTAGCGCGTGACAGGGCGCGGGCATCGGAGAAGAGCTGCAGATCGGCCGGGCTCCAGCCGCGTTGCGCCAGTTGGGCTGCGAGCGCGTCATAGTCTTCGCGTCGCGGCGGCGATTGGGCGCGTGGAGCCTTGCGTCCTTCTGCAATGGCCTCGAACACGGCCAGAACCTGCCCCTGCAGGTTGGCCGCATGCTCCGACGAGCGCATCAGCTCGACAACGGCAGGGTTCGTTTCTCCCTGGGAGATGAAACTGTAGCAGGCATCGATGCTATGCCCCGCCAGCCGGCCGAGATTGGCGAGAAAGGTGGAGGCCACGGTCCGCAGCCGCGGCGGGCTGGCAGAAAGAGCCTCGCCGACGTGCTTGCGTCGCAGGGCCACCATGGCGTCGGCCAGATGTTTTGCGATCGCCTTTTCATCTTTCTGCTCGCTGCCCAGGCGCGCCGTCTCCTTGATCTGGTCGGCATACCAGTCGGGAAATTCTGTCTTGAGGAGGCGCCAGAGAGTGGACTTCTGGAAATTCGTGTCGATTTCCTGGGCGGAGGAACCGGTTGCCTTCAACACGGACTGGTCGGCGGCAGCTTTCGGCGCGCCCACAGGCGACGTCGAGCCCGTTGTCGTGCGCGGTGTTGTAGAAACCGGCGTCGCACCAGGCTGGGATTTGCCGGACTGCGTCACGTCGCTGAGGCCAAAGTCTGCCATCAGACCGGCGAGACGGCCCGACTGATGCAGTGCAAATGCCGTCCCTGCAACAACCATCAAAGCCATGAACACGACCAAAGTCACGTATGAGCGGCCATGTTTTCGCGGTGCCGCCGGGCGTGAGGCCCGTTCCGCCGGACGACGCTCCGCTGTGCGCTGCGATGACGGCGCGGGCTTGGTGCGCGGACTGCCTGTGGCAGGCTGTGCTGCGGTGGCGCCTCGGCCGCCAGGCTTTGCGGCAGCCTGCGCGGAGCCGCCTGTGCGTTCCCCATCGGGCTTTGCTTGGACATTTGCCCGTTGTCCGTCAGGCGAACCGGTGCGCGTTGTTGCGGCTGGACTGGATGCCGGCGACGGCGCCGGGCGGCCGGGCGGAAACACGGTCGACGCCGGGCGCCAATCCGGGAACCCGTGCCGCCACAGCAGATCGTTCGGCCGCATATGACCGAGCTCGATGAATTTCTTGAGCTCGACGTCATTCAATGGACCGAATTGCTGGCCCTCCCGGGCCAGATACCATTCAACTGGATGCTCACTATCGGACATTCTCGCCCGCATTCCTCGATGTCCGGCCCTGATTCCGGGGCTCCCACACTCCATTTTACCACAAATTGCGCGCTCGCGGACCAGTGCCAGCGTCGGAGCGACAGCCGGCGACTAGCCCCAAAGCGAGGCAATCCCGTGGCCGGCCATAAAGCTAGCCCGGCGTCTTGAACTGCTCGTCGACCGGCACGCGATAGGCGTTGGCCAGGCGGTTGGTCATGTTGGCAAGCCCGACCACGGCATAAAGCTCGTTGATCTGCTCCTCGGTGGCCCCCTTGGCACGCGCCGCTGCCGTGTGGCTGGCCATGCAGTAGTCGCAGTTGTTGGTGACCGAAATCGCTACGTAAATAAGTTCCTTGGTCAACGGATCGAGATGTCCCGGCCCCATAATGCTCTTCAAGCTTTCCCAGGTGTGCTTCAACATTCTGGGCTCATTCGCCAAGTACTTCCAGAAATTGTTGATCTGCTTCACCTTGCGCGTCTGCTTGATGTCCTCGAAAACCTCGCGCACGGCACCATTGGCTTTTTTGGGATCGATCGGCTTCATACGAACTGTCCTCTCTTGAAGCGGGCGGGTGCCGCAGCTATAACCCGCGCGACTTTCGCCGCATATCCCGACATTCAAGGAGCCGCCGTATGGCTGTCGAGCGCACGTTCTCCATCATCAAGCCCGATGCCACCCGGCGCAACCTGACCGGCGCCATCAACGCCGTCATCGAGAAGGCCGGCCTGCGCATCGTCGGCCAGAAGCGTGTGCGCTGGACCCGGGCGCAGGCCGAAGAGTTCTACGCTGAGCACAAGGGCCGCCCGTTCTATGACGAGCTGTGCACGTTCATGACATCGGCGCCTATCGTATTGCAGGTTCTCGAGGGCGAGGATGCGATCAAGAAGTACCGCGAGGTCATGGGCGCCACGGACCCCAAGGACGCCGCCGAGGGCACCGTCCGCAAGCTCTTTGCCGTCTCCAAGGGCGAGAACTCGACCCACGGTTCCGACAGCCCCACGAGCGCGGCGCGCGAGATCGCGCTGAATTTTGCAGCCGGCGAGATCGTCGGCTGACCGAACTGTGCGGAGCACGGCTCGCCGTGACCCGTGCATTCGCCACTCACTCCGTGTCATCCCGGGGGCGCGCCTGCCCTCGGACTTGTTCCGAGCATCCCGAGTACCAACCTCTGTGTCATCCTCGCGCTTGTTGCGAGGACCCATGGTGCCGCGAGTCCGGAAGGACGATGATGCCGGAGCCGCACAACATACAAGCGAGCATCCGGATGTGTGGAGGGATGGGTCCTCTGACCAAGTCCGAGGATGACATTGTGCCTGTGGCACCACCTCACCACCTCACGATCTCACCAACGCCACTACCCTCGCGGCCCATCGATATGCGCACACCGGCGGGCAGGGATAACTTCGTACGCACGAAATATAGTCTTGCCGTTCCGGGCCGCCGCATTGCGCTGATTTCTGGTAGCCTGAAGCCTGCAACTGCGTCCTGCACCTGAACGGGATCTGCCCATGCCTCGCAAACTCATATCGTCCGGCTCGCGCTTCGAAGCCGAGGTCGGATACTCGCGCGCCGTCGTCGATGGCGATTTCATCTTCATGTCGGGCTGCACCGGCTACGACTATGCGACCATGACCATCTCCGATGACATCGTGGTCCAGTGCGAGCAGACCTTCCGCAACATCGAAACGGCGTTGAAGCAAGCTGGCTCCGGGCTATCCGACGTCGTTCGCGTTCTGGTCATCGTCCCGAACCGGGCCGACTGGCCGGCATGCTGGCCGATCTTCCGCAAGCACTTCGGCGACGTGCGCCCCGCCTCGACCATGATCGTTGCCGGACTTGCCGACGTGGCCATGAAGATCGAGATCGAAGTCACCGCTCGGCGCAGCCAGTAAGCAGCCAATAGAGCAAGGAGACAGCACCGTGATCTCTCCTGCCCATACGCAACTCATGGCACGCTACAACCAGTGGCAGAACCAGTCGCTTTACACGGCCGCCGATGGCCTCAGCGATGCCGACCGCAAGCGGGACCAAAGCGCCTTCTTCGGCTCGATCCACGGCACGCTCAACCATCTGCTCTGGGGAGACCAGAACTGGATGCATCGGTTCGCCGGCACGCCGCGCCCCACCATACCCGGCAAGGAATCGCCCGGCTTGTTCGAGCACTGGCAGGATCTCAAGCGGGAGCGCGAGGCCTTCGACGAGACCATCATCGGCTGGACCGACGGGCTCAATCAAGAATGGCTGGCCGGCGACATCACCTGGTATTCCGGCATCATGCGGGCCGACATGACGAGGCCCCGCTGGCAGATCATTACCCACTTCTTCAATCACCAGACCCACCACCGCGGGCAGGTCCACGCCATGCTGACCCGCCTCGGCGCCAAGCCCGAAGACACCGACCTGATGCTTATGGCATGATCGACAAATAGCCGCTTTTTGGTGCACGTTGCCGTCGGATTGCCGGTGCAGCGAGCCCGGTTCATGGAGGAGTACGATATGACAGGTTTTGTCACGCGCCGGCAGGCGCTGATGCTTGCTGGGAGCTTTGCGGCGCTGGCCGCTTCGGGCATCCCCGCATTCGCGCAACAACAGTTTTTCCGCATCGGCACGGGCGGCACGGGCGGCACCTACTATCCGCTGGGCGGCATCATCGCCAACGCCATCTCGACCGATAAGGCCAATGTGAGCGCCGTTGCCACCAACGGCTCGGTCGCCAACGTCAACGGCATCGTCGGCGGCTCGATGGAGTCGGGCTTCAGCCAGGCCGACGTCAACTCCTGGGCCTTCAATGGCACAGGCATCTACGAAGGCAAGCCGAAGGTGGAAGAGCTGCGGGCCATCGCCAACCTCTATCCCGAGAGCGTCCACATCGTCGTCAAGAAGGGATCGGGCATCAAGACGGTCGCTGATCTCAAGGGCAAGCGCGTGTCGATCGACGAGCCGGGCTCGGGAACGCTGGTCAACGCCCGCGCCATCCTCGCGGCCTTCGGTGTGACCGAGAAAGACATCAAGCCGGAATATCTGAAGCAGCAGCAATCGGCCGAGAAGCTGAAGGACGGCTCGCTCGACGGCTACTTCCAGACCACCGGATATCCCCAGGGCACGCTGACCGAGCTGGCCGCCACCAACGGTTTCGATCTTCTCGCCATCGACGGCGAGGCGCGCGACAAGATCCTGGCGCAGTACAAATTCTTCGCCAAGGACAAGATCCCCGATGGCACCTACAAGGATGTCAAAGGTGTCGATACCATCGCTGTCGGCGCGCAGTGGGTCACATCGTCCAAGCAGTCCGCCGATCTCGTCTACGAGATCACGAAGGCGCTGTGGAGCGACAAGACCCGTGCCGCGCTCGATTCCGGCCATGCCAAGGGCAAGTCGATTGTCAAAGCCACCGCGCTCGAGGGCATCGGCATTCCGCTGCATGCGGGCGCGGAGAAGTTCTACAAGGAAGCCGGCCTGTTGAAGTAACGGCCTGTCATTCTCCCTCTCCCCGTCCTTCACGGGGAGAGGCAATCGGCAGTGGTCCTGCCTCGTTATTCCCCCGTTGGGGTGAGGGGCGAGATCTTGCTCCGTGCTCGCTGCTGCCCCTCACGTCGTGTCGAAGACACGCCTTCGGCATGCCCCTCTCCCCATGCTGAAGAAGCATGGGGAGAGGGAACAGTGTCGTTTCTCCTCATCTCTCCCCGTGAGACCGCATGACAATCGCTGCAGCCCAGCTCGACGAAGCCGAGGTTCAGAAGCTCGAGGCCGAGCTCGACCCCGAGATGCGGTTTCGCCCGCTGCTGCCGACCGCGGCCTGGATCGTTGCGATCCTGCTCTTCACGCTGTCCTGTTTTCACTACTACACGGCCGGCTTCGGCCTGCTGCCCGAGACCACCCATCGCGGCATCCACTTGGCCTTCGTGCTGGGGCTGATCTTTCTGGTCTTCTCCTGGAACAAGAAGGGCAACGTCGCCAAGCCGCAAGCCGGCGTGCTGCGGCCTCTCGGCATCGGCATTGCCGACTGGCTGTTCGCCATCGGTGGCGTGGTGTCTGCCCTCTACGTGCCGTGGGTGTTCCACGATCTGCAGTTTCGCGTCGGCAATCCGGAGCCGATCGACTGGATCATGGGCACCATCATGATCGCAGTGATGCTGGAAGCGACGCGGCGCAGCGTCGGCTGGCCGTTGCCGATCATCGCCGTGGTGCTGATCCTCTATGCTCTCTACGGCCGCTCGTTTCCTGGCATCTTCGCGCATCCGGGTAACACCTGGAAAGGTGTCGTCAACCACCTCTATCTGACCAGCCAGGGCATCTTCGGCGTCGCGCTGGGCGTCGTGGCGACATACGTCTTTCACTATGTGCTGTTCGGCGTGCTGGCCACGCGCGTCGGCCTCGGGCGCTTCTTCATCGACATCGCGACGGCGCTCACCGGGCGCTTCTCCGGCGGACCGGCCAAGGTTTCGATCTTCGGTTCGGCCCTGTTCGGCATGATCTCAGGCTCCTCCATCGCCAATACGGTGACGGTCGGATCGCTGACCATCCCCGCCATGATCCGCGTCGGATATGCGCGCCACTTTGCGGGCGCTGTCGAAGCAGCCGCCGCGACGGGCGGGCAGATCACGCCGCCCATCATGGGCGCGGCCGCATTCCTGATGGTCGAATATCTCGCGGTGCCCTACCAGACCATCATTCTGGCGGCCATCGTGCCGGCGTTCATGCATTTCTTCGGCGTCTTCTGCCAGATCCACTTCGAGGCCAAGAAGCATGGCCTGCGCGGCTTGCCGCGCTCCGAGCTGCCGAGAGCGCGCGAGGTCATCCGCCGCGACTGGCCGACGGCCATGCCGCTGGCGGTGCTGCTGATCGTGCTGTTCTCCGGCTTCACACCTTATCTGGCGGCCTTCTGGGGCATCACCGGCTGCATCGTCATCGGCCTGACCAACCGCAACCCTGTGGTGGCCGTGGCGTTCCTCGCGGCCATTGCGTTTTGCGTGCACTTCGAGATCCTGACCGAGTGGGCGGGCTTGATCCCGATTTTCGCAGCGTCGATTGCAGCATCCGCCTGGTACGTGCTCAAGGATGATGCCGGCAAGCTGCGTTTCTTCGACATCATCGACGCCTTTGTCGTGGGCGCCAAGTACGCCATCAGCGTCGGCGCGGCGGCCGCCACCGTCGGTGTCATCATCGGCGTCGTGACGCTGACGGGCGTCGGCTTCAAGCTGTCGAGTATCATCACGGGAGCGGCTGCGGATCTCGCCTCGCTGTTTGGCGCATTGATGCCGATTTCGATGTTCGACGCCAAGGCGATGACGCTGTTCTTCACGCTGGTCATGACGGCGATCGTGTGCGTGCTGCTGGGCTGCGGCGTGCCGACGACCGCCAACTATCTCATCATGGTCACGATCGCCGCGCCGGCGTTGGCCATGCTGGGCGTGCCCCAGCTCGTGTCACACTTCTTCGTGTTCTACTACGGCGTACTTGCCGACATCACGCCGCCTGTGGCGCTGGCGGCCTATGCCGGGGCGAGTATGGCGGGCGCCGATCCCTTCAAGACCGGCAATACCGCCTTCCGTCTCGGTCTCGCCAAGGCTCTGGTGCCGTTCGTGTTCGTCTACTCGCCGGCCATGCTGCTCGTGACCCAGGGGTTCACGTGGTCTGAATTCTTTGAGACGACCACGGGTTGCCTCATCGGCATCGTCATGCTTGCGGTGGCCCTCACCGGCTATGGTCTTGCGCACATGCCCAGATGGGAACAGTTCTGGCTGGGTGCTGCATCCATTCTGGTGATCTCGCCGAACCGGACGGCGACGCTGCTGGGACTGGCCATGGGCCTGCTATCCCTCTGGCGTCAGATCGCCGCCTGGCGCGCGGTTCAGTCGGCAGTTGCACCCCCCGGCGGCGCAAGCCCGTGAGCCAAACGTCCTTGTATTGAAGGCTCGGAGCCGGTACCGTCAGGCTTAATCCCACCCCCGACAAACATCGCGACGGAGATGCCCCGTGTCGTTCAAACTTCCCGACCTTCCTTACGCCTATGACGCGCTCGCCCCGCATATGTCGGCCGAGACGCTGCAGTTCCACCACGACAAGCATCACCAGGCTTACGTGGACAACGGCAACAAGTTTGCCGGCCCCGGCACCAAGTATGAGGGCAAGAGCATTGAGGACATCTGCAAGGAGGCGTTCGCCGCCAAGGATGCCCCGGTCGTCAACAACATCGGCCAGCACTACAACCACATCCACTTCTGGAGCTGGATGAAGAAGGGCGGCGGCGGCAAGAAGCTGCCCGGCAAGCTCGAGAAGCTGGTGGCCGAGATCGGCGGCTTCGACAAGGTGCGCGCCGACTTCATCGCCGCCGGCGTCGGCCAGTTCGGCTCGGGCTGGGCCTGGCTCGCCGTCAAGAACGGTAAGCTCGAGGTGCAGAAGACGCCCAACGGCGAGAACCCGCTGATGCACGGCGCGCAGCCGATCCTCGGCGTCGACGTGTGGGAGCACAGCTACTACATCGACTACCGCAACGCGCGGCCGAAGTACCTCGAAGCCTGGTTCGACAACCTCGTCAACTGGGAGCACGTCGAGGAGCTGCTTGGCAAAGCCAAGTAAGCGTTCTGCAGAGATATGGATTGACGTAACGGGGCCTTTTGGCCCCGTTTTTTGTTGCCGGAAAGGCGCAGCGCGTGTCGTTGCTGCTGGCGGCCCCTTGTCGCGTTGCCAGGGAACCCGTAATGCGGTCTATGGCCAAACGGGCCGTGGGGGTCGAAGGGTGGTTTTCGGCGTCATGCGCGGCGTAGCGTCAACTTCGGGGATGATGGCGGTTGTCGCCGTCGCGGCGCTGGTTGCCGGATGCGCCACAGCCATCCCGCGGCAAACTCCGCCGAATGCCGCCGTCGCCGAAACGGCGATTGTGCCTGACATACCGGCCGCGCGATTTTTCGGGGACGAAGTCCCCCACGACGTCATCTCCGAGATCCGCCGCAAGCTGCCGAACCTCGTCACGCACGCGGCGGACACCAGGACCGCCAACGGCCGACCCATCGTCGAATACCTGGCCCTATCGGGTGGCGGATCGGATGGCGCCTTCGGAGCAGGGCTGCTGGCCGGCTGGAGCGCGCATGGCACCCGTCCGCAATTCGAGGTTGTTACGGGGGTGAGTGCGGGCGCCATCATTGCGCCGTTCGCATTTCTGGGACCCGCCCACGACCGCCAGCTCGCCGAGATATGGACGGAGCACGGGACGTCCGAGCTTCTGACAGCCCAAATCCTCCCCGGCTTGCTGGGTGGCTCCTCGCTTGCCGACACGTCCAAGCTGGCCGAGCTCGTCGCGCGCTATGTCGACCGGAAATTCCTCCGCGCGATCGCGGCTGAATACCGGCGCGGCCGCATTCTGCTCATCGGCACGACCAATCTCGACATGCAGCGGCCCATCATCTGGAACATGGGTGAGATCGCCGCGAGCAACCATCCGCAGGCGCCCGAACTTTTTCACAAAGTCATCATGGCCTCTGCTGCCATCCCGGGCGCATTTCCTCCGGTCAATATTGCCGTCACGGCGGACGGCCAGGCTGCAGAAGAAATGCACGTCGACGGCGGCGTCACGCGCGAGGTCTTCATCGCGCCGACGCAGCTCAATCTCAAGACATTCGACCGCTTCTAC
Source organism: Hyphomicrobiaceae bacterium (assembly GCA_046713545.1). GTDB lineage: Bacteria > Pseudomonadota > Alphaproteobacteria > Rhizobiales > Hyphomicrobiaceae > CADEFX01. Next base: position 10,695 of record JBKKCB010000369.1, read on the forward strand.
GCGGCACCCCCCGTGCGGCGCATCTACATCATCAAGAACGGCAAGCTGTCGCCCGAGTTCGAAGCCGTGAAGCCGACGGCCATCACCATTGCCGCGCGGTCCATCACCACGCTCACGAAGAGCCAGAGCTATGGCGATATCTATCGCATCTGGCGGACCGCCGTCGAAAGCGGGGCCGATTTCAATCTCACGGCAGTACCCGCCGAGTTTCAGGGCAAAGCCAAACAGGCCTTCGATCCCGAATATCAGAAGGCGCTCTACAAGGTTGGCTTCAGAATGGGCCGGAGCGGCGTCCATTGGGCCAAGCTGCCGCCCGAGGTGCAGGAGCGATCCCCCTTACTGGCGGCCCGCTGACCCGATCCCGCAGGGTCAACCGGTCAGGCGTCGGTAAGGACACCACCAAATAGTTTGCCCGCCGCACGCACCCCGTGCGATCCGTTGTGCCATGGCCTCGAAGCGCATCGGTCCCGGGCTCTCGGACGTCGCAATTTTCGGCGATCTCCTGCCGTCCGAGCGCGCGACCATCGAGAGCGAGCTGGAGACGATCGCGCTCGAGCGTGGTCGCGTCCTTGTCCGCCAGGGCGATGTGGCGGATGCCCTGTTCATTGTCCTCTCCGGCCGCTTCGACGTCAGCGTGGCCGGCCGGAACGATCCCATTGCCGAGGTCGGACCGGGCTCGCCGGTCGGGGAGATCGCCTTCCTCGCCGGCGGCGTGCGGACAGCCACGGTCACCGCCGCCCGCGACAGCCTTGTCCTGAAACTCGGCCGCGAGCAATTCGACCGGCTGTGCGCGAGAACGCCCGCCATCTGGCGCACGCTCGCCTCTGCGCTCGCGAGGCGGTTGGCTGATCAGACCGCTGGTCGTGCCGTGCCGGTCGGCGCGATCCCGCGCACCATCACCATTGTCCCTGCGGGTCCGCGGCCCGTGCCGTCCCGCTTCGTGTCGGGTCTCGAGGCGGTCCTGCGCCAGTCCGGCTCCGTCGTGCTCGTGCGCTCGGACAACTTGCGCCGGATGCTGGGCGGTCAGACCGATCTGAACAGCGGCGCCGCCATGCAGGCCCTGAACGCGCTGGAGACCGCGCATCAGTTCGTGCTTTACGTGGCTGATCCCGAATTGACTCCATGGTCCGAAAAGGCCATCCGCCAAGCCGACCTGGTGTTGCGTGTCGGCACGGCCGCGCGCGAGACCCGGGCCGACATTCCACAAAATCGCCTGGAAGAATTTGCCTCAGGCCTCCTGCAGCCGAAAGCGCAGCGCCTTGTTCTTCTGCACGACAGCCGCGGCGCCATCTCGGGGACGGCGCATTGGCTCAACACCCGCAATGTGGGCATGCACCATCACGTCGCCCTGACCGACCGGTCCGACATCGACAGGCTGGGCCGCTTCATCACCGGCAATGCCGTTGGTTTTGTCGCCTGCGGCGGCGGTGCCTTCTGTGCCGCACACGTCGGCCTCTACAAGGCCTTTCTCGAAAGCGGATTGACGTTCGACATCATGGGCGGCACGTCGGGCGGCAGTGCCATGACCGGCGCATTCGCCATGGGCCTGTCGCCCGACGATGTCGATCGGGCCACACACGACATCTTCGTCACGCGCAAGGCGCTGCGGCGGTACACGTGGCCGCGCTACAGCCTGCTGGACCATACGCACTTCGACAGCGTTCTGGCCGAGCACTACGCCGACGTGACCATTGAGGATCTCTGGATCCCGTATTTCGCGATCTCGACGAACCTGTCGTCGCATGGCCTGCACCGGCACACGCGCGGCGACCTGTGGGCGGCCATTCGCGCGTCAGGGTCGATTCCCGCCCTGCTGCCGCCGTACTATACCGAGGACGGGCAGATGCTCGTCGACGGCTGTCTGCTCGACAACGTTCCCATTCGCTCCATGCATGAGTTGAAGAGCGGGCCTAACATTGTCGTGTCGTTCGAGGTGCCGCAGCTCGAACGCTTTTCCGTCGACTACGACACGTTGCCCTCGCGAAAAGACCTCGTGCGACGTGCGCTCGTTCCCTTCCGCCGGGTACCTCTGCCGGACGCGCCAGGTCTCGGCTCCGTTCTCATGCGCAGCCTGATGGTCAACCGTCAGGACTTCGAGCGCCATCTGACGCCGCGTGATCTGCTCATGGTCCCGCCCTTGCCGCGCGACATGGGCATCCTAGAGTGGAACCGGCATAGCGAGCTGATGGAGAAGGCCTACCGGTGGGCCATGGCTGAGGTCCCACGCCTGAAGGCCGAAGGCCATCCCGCGCTCGCCAGGATCTGATCGCGTTAATGGCATCATGAGGCTGGGCAATGCCAGCCTCACCGAGACAAACTACTCCGCCGCCTGCTTGTGGCTCGCGAGCACCTGATCGGCGAGCTTGCCGGTCAGCTCGGCCAGGTGGTCGAACGTCGCGACGAACGTGCCGACGCCGGCCGTTGCCGAGCGCAATTCCACAATCAGATCGCCGATTTCCGTTTCCGGCATTCTTGCCTGCACGAGGTCCCATCCCGGCCATCCGGGGCGCGCATCGAAGCCCAGGATCTGCCCGCGGCGCTGGGAGATCATGGCATTGATGCGCGACGTCGCCTCGCTCGGCACCGCAATCTCCACCGACATGATCGGCTCAAGCAGCACCGGAGTGCATTTCGGCAGGCCCTCCGACATGGCCAGCCGGCCCGCCTGGCGGAAAGCCATGTCCGAGCTGTCGACCGAATGATAGGAGCCGTCCGTCAACGTAACGCCGACGTCCACCACCGGAAAGCCGAACGGCCCCCGCCCCAGATAGTCCTTCACGCCGATCTCGACCGAAGGAATGAACTGGCGCGGCACCACGCCGCCTGTGATCTGCTCGTCGAAGGCAAAGCCCGAGCCGCGCGGCAGCGGTTTGATAGCAAGCACGACGTCGCCGAACTGCCCATGTCCGCCAGATTGCTTCTTGTGCCGGCCGCGGATCTCGATGCTCTTTTTGATGGTTTCCTTGTAGGGAATCTGGCGCGTTTGCGTGGATGCTTCGATGGCATACTTGCGTTTCAGCCGCTCCAGCGAGACGCGCAGGTGCATCTCACCCTGTCCCCACAGCACCACCTGATGCGTGTCCTTGGAGTGTTCGAGGGTCAGGCTGGGATCCTCGTCGGTCAACTTGGCCAGTGCTGAACTGAGCTTGACCTCGTCCTTGCGGTCCTTGAGCTCGATCGCCACCCCAAACACGGGGCGCGGTCGCGCGGGACGGCTGATCTGCATGATGCCGCCCTTTTCCGTGGTCAGCGTGTCGCCGGTGCGGATGTGATCCAGCCGCCCGAGAGCCACCGTATCGCCGGGTTTGGCCGCGCCTCGCTTCTTGGCCTCCTGTCCCTGCAGCGTGAACATGCCGGCGATGCGCTCTTCCGCGCCCGACGCCATGACTGTCACGCTATCGGCAAGGTCGCCAGCGAGCACACGCGTGATCGACAGCTTGCCGCCATGGGCGCTGTACATGGTCTTCATGACGTAGGCCGCGGACTTGGCGTTCTCCAGCTTCAGGCGCTTGATCGTGGTATCGATGAACGGAGCTTCGTGCCTCAGCGCCTTCATCAGGCGCAGGATGCCGTTGCCGTTCTCGGCCGATCCCAGCAGCACCGGGCAGATGAGCCCCTCGCGCAATTCTTTCGCGAGGTCGTCGAAGATCTTGTCGCGCGGCGGCTGCATGTCGGAGAGAAGCTGCTCCATCAGCTCGTCATCGTAGTCCGCGAGCTGCTCCAGCATGTGGAACCGCGCTTCGGTCTCGCGCTCCTTGATCGAGGACGGCATGTCTATCAGTTCGGACGGCGCGTGCTCGCGATAGACGAAGGCGCGCTCAAGGGCGAGGTCGACGAACCCTGTGGCGATGCCGTTGTCCCAGATCGGGATCTGGCGCAGAACCAGGGGCTTGCTGCTGGCGGGTTGCAGGATCGGAAGGATGTCGCGCACAGGCGTATCGAAGCTGTCGATCTTATTCAGAAACAGGAAATGCGGAATGTTGCGGTCCTCGAGCTGCTTCAGGATGAGCTGGAGCGCCGGAACGCGCTTCTGGTCTGGCTCGCAAACAACGACGGCGGCATCGCATGCCGTCAGAACGGCTGCGGCTTCGTCCTGGAACTCGATCGATCCGGGGCAGTCGATGAACGTGAAATTGTCGCCCAGGAACTGCACGTCGGCGACATTGGCCTCGACGCTCATGCCGTGATCGCGGGCCTCGTGCGCCGCGTCGCCCACCGTATTCTTGTCGGAGATCTTGCCTTGCCGCGTGATCGCCCCGCTGCGGGCGAGAAGGGACTCCAGCAGCGTCGTCTTGCCGGAGAGATACGGTCCCACAAGCGCGATGCAACGGGCGCTACCGCCCGCTCTACCGTCGGGTTGCCCCATGGCGTTCCTCCATTTCACTCAGGCGCAGGGGAACACTGCCGCGCCCGCGCCCGAGATGAAGGAAGCGCGACGGCACCATGGTGAACCCGTCTGCCTCGAAGTTCAAGGCCTCCCGGATTTGGCGTAATGTCGACACTATGTCGTGGTGCTCACG
>JBKKCB010000370.1:0-7520 GCA_046713545.1 Hyphomicrobiaceae bacterium
AGATGGCGATAGCGCCCCGTGCGCGCGTTGACATGGCTTTCCACCGAGGGCGTGGCTGATGCGAGCACCACGGCGCAGCCGGCGATGTGGGCGCGCACAACGGTCATGTCGCGCGCCTGGTAGTGGACGCGATCGTCCTGCTTGAAGCCCTGGTCGTGCTCCTCGTCGACGACGATGAGGCCCAAGTCCTTGAACGGCAGGTACAAGGCGGACCGTGCACCGACTACGACGCGCGCTTCGCCGGTGGCGACATTGCGCCAGACCTTGCCGCGTTCCGGACCGGCCAATGCGGAATGCCATTCCACCGGCGGCGCGCCGAAACGCGCCTGGAAGCGGCGCAGGAACTGGCTCGTGAGCGCGATCTCCGGCAGCATGATGAGCGCTTGCAGCCCCTTCTCCAGGGCGCGTGCCACGGCTTCGAAATATACTTCCGTCTTGCCGGATCCCGTGACGCCATCGAGCAGCGAGACGGAGAAATTTCCGGCGTCGACGGACGACTTCAGGGCGTGCACGGCCCTCTCCTGCTCCTCGCTGAACGAGGTCACCGCGTGCTTCGGATTTGGCACGGGCACGCGCGCATCGGGAATGGCGACATCGACCAGGCAGCCGGCCTCGATCAGCCCATCGATGACGCCGGTTGAGCACCCGGCCTCGGTGGCCAGTGCGCTTTTCGCCCGTATCAAGCCGTCGGCGGCGACCGTCAGCGCGCGTGTACGCGCCGGCGTCATGCGCGGGGGATGCGTGGCATCTGGTACGAGCCGGACCCCGAATCTCGGCTTTGCCGGTTCGAAGGCCATGCTGGCGCTCATCATCATCCGCGCCACCATCCCAAGGGGTGCCAGGGTGTAGCGCGCGACCCACTCGGCGAAGCGCAGCGACGCGATGGGCAGGGGCGGCACGTCGAGGCGTTCGGTGAGGGCCTTGAGCTTCTTTCCTGCGGCCGTCTTGCCCGCGCCGCCGACCGGCCGGTCCCAGACAATGCCGATCCGCACCTGAGGCCCGAAGGGAACCAGAACAAAGGAGCCGGGTTCGGCCGAGATGTCCGCGGGCGCCAGGTAGTCGTAGGTCTGGTCGAGGGCCACCGGCAACAGCACGGGCACGCGGTGGCTCGAGGAGCCCGCGGCATTACCGTCAAAGTCGAGCAGCCCTTCCAATGTGTCCATCGTCAGACTAGGGCAGGATCGCCTTGGATCTCATCATGTTGCCTCCTGCGAATCGCCTCGGCCAAGCCGTGAATCCTGCCCTGCACATTAAGCGAGAGTGCGATTCACGCCTCATACGGAAGCCGAGTGCTTCCATATGAAGCGATCGCGCTCTACAACTGCGGCGAATCGATCGCTCAAGCTTAGATCAGGCGTCAAGGCGGGCCTGAGGCCATGGAGGCAGCCCCATGAAATTCTTCGTTGATACTGCCGATGTCTCGGAAATCAGGGAACTCGCGTCGCTCGGCCTTCTGGACGGTGTGACCACCAACCCGTCGCTTGTGGCCAAAGCAGGGCGCGACTTCAAGGGCTTGATCGCGGAGATCTGTGAGATCGTCCCCGGCCCTGTCTCGGCCGAGGTTGCAGCGACCGATTACGAAGGAATGCTGAGCGAAGGCCGGACGCTCGCCAAGATCGCCAAGAATGTGACGGTCAAGGTGCCGCTGACGTGGGATGGCCTCAAGGCCTGCCGCACGCTCACCGGTGAAGGCACAATGGTCAACGTGACCCTGTGTTTCTCCGCCAATCAGGCCTTGCTCGCCGCCAAGGCGGGCGCGACGTTCATCTCGCCGTTCGTCGGCCGCCTCGACGACATCGGTCTCGACGGCATCGATCTGCTGCGCGAGATCCGTGTGATCTATGACAACTACGACGACCTGACGACGCAGATTCTCGCTGCCTCGCTGCGCACCGTGAATCACGTCAAGGAGGCTGCGCTTATCGGTGCCGATGTCGGCACCGTTCCGGCTGCCGTGTTGAAGGCACTGGTCAAGCATCCGCTGACCGACAAAGGGCTCGAGATGTTTCTGGCCGACTGGAAGAAGACCGGACAGAAAATCGCCTGAACGGCGAGCATTAACCGGCCCTTAACGCTGTGAGAAACATGGTCGGGGCGTGCTGAATTGCGAGCCCGCTCCGCCATGTCCGCAGCCACCATTGATGAGATTCTGAAAGACGACCGGGAACTGGCGCTGTTCGGCGATCTGGGGGCGGCGGCTGTCCGTTGGCTGGATCACCTGCAACACGGGCGCGGCTACGCCGACGCCACGTGCGAGGCCTACCGCCGCGACCTGCACCAGTTTCTCGGCTGGCTCCGGCAGCATCTGCATCATGCGCCGTGCCTTGCCGACCTTGCGCGCCTGCAGCCGAAAGACTTTCGCGGCTTTATGGCGGCGCGACGCAGGTCCGGCCTGACGAGCCGATCGTTGGCGCGGACCATGTCGGCCCTGCGGCAGTTCTTCCGCTGGCTGGAGACCGACGGGCCGGTGAAGAACCGGACCATCCTTGCCTTGGCGCTGCCGAAGGTTCCGCACGGCATCCCTAAGCCGCTCACCGTGGACAAGGCGGCAGCTCTCGTTGCCGACGGCATGGACGCAGCGCTCGACTGGATTGCGGCCCGCGATCTTGCGGTGCTGCTTCTGCTCTATGGCTCGGGGTTGCGGGTCTCAGAGGCTCTCGGCCTGCAACGTCAGGACGCACCCAATGCTGAGCGAGACGTTCTTTGCATCCAGGGCAAGGGTGGCAAGGAGCGTCTCGTGCCCGTGCTGCCCATCACGCAGCAGGCGATCGCCCGGTATCTCGCCCTCTGTCCCTATCCGCTCAAACCCGAGAGCCCGTTGTTTCTTGGCGCCAAGGGCGGGCAGCTGTCTCCACGCATCATCCAGCTGCTGATGGAGGACCTGCGCGACAGTCTCGACTTGCCGGAGACCGCGACACCGCATGCGTTGCGCCATTCCTTCGCGACGCATCTGCTGCGGGCAGGCGCTGATCTGCGCCAGATTCAGGAGCTGCTGGGTCATGCCAGCTTGTCGACGACGCAGATCTATACCGAGGTCGATCGCGAGCGGCTGCTCGAGGTCTATGACGCGGCGCATCCGCGCCGCCGGGATGTCCCTGAAGCATCTTGATGCGGCCAGCATGTCCCGCCGCTACTATATGGGCGTCGTTAGCTGAGCGGGAGCCTGCACCTGTGCGTCTTCGCGATCTGGTTCGTGCCGCCTGCCTCCCCGTCGCGCTGACGATCTGTGCAGGATCGGTCGAGGCCGCCACGCCGGCGTGCTCGGGACGCGACATGTTGCTGGAACTGGAATCGGGCGATGCGACCGCGCACGGGCGGGTGATGGCCGCTGCTGAAGGAACCGTCAACGCCCGCGCCTTGCTCTGGCGCATCGATGCGGAAGGGGGCGCCGCCGCCGCTCCCTCCTATCTCTTCGGCACGGTTCACCTGACCGACGACCGTGTGAATGCGCTGTCGCCAAAAACGGCGGCCGCCATCGGAGGTGTCCGGCGCATCGCGCTGGAGATCGATGACATGTCGCCTCAGACCCTCGGCAAGGCGATGGCGGGCATGCGCGAGCTCATCGTTTTCGCGGACGGGCGGAGCTTGGAAAACATGCTGTCGGCGGACGAGTTCGGCATCGTCCAGTCCGTCATGGGTGCGAACGGAACGCCGCGCCATCTGGCGACGGTGCTGAGGCCATGGCTCGTCACGCTCTCCCTGTCGCTTCCCGCTTGCGAGCGCCGTCGCGCGGCCGCCGGACTGCAGGCCCTCGATATGCGCCTTGCAGAGACGGGCAAGAAGCGCGGCATCCCGGTGATCGGCCTGGAGACGCTGGAAGGCCAGCTGCGCGCGCTTGCCGCCGTGCCGGAGGGCGACCAGCTGCAGATGCTGAAAATGAGCCTGAAGTTTTACGACCGGTCTGAAGACCTTATGGAGACGATGGTGCGCCGCTACCTCAGCCGCGACATCGGCGTCATCTGGCCGTTCCAGATGGAGCTGGCGCGCGGCGCGGGGTTCTCACCGGAGTCCTTCAAGACCTTCGAGGAGCAGATGGTGAGCGTTCGCAACCGGCGCATGCGTGATGCGGCGCTGCCGCTGCTGCGCGAGGGCGGCACGTTCATCGCCGTGGGTGCGCTGCATTTGCCGGGCAAGATCGGTCTGGTCGAGCTGATCCGCGAGGCCGGTTTCACGGTCACTGCCATCGACTAGCGTAGCCTAGTGAGAAAGGGGAGACCTCGATGTCGCGTACGGCTCTTATCGTCGGTGCAGGCAGCGGCATCAGTGCGTCTGTGGCACGCGCGCTTGCACACGATGGCTACAAGGTGGCGCTGGCAGCGCGCAAGACGGACAAGCTGAAGGCGTTGGCGGACGAGACACGGGCGGTATTGATCGAGGCCGACGCGACCGAGGCCGGGCAGGTCAAAGCCATGTTCGCCAAAGCGGAAGAGGGTCTCGGAGCGTTGGATGTGGTGCTCTACAACGCCAGCTTCCGCACGCGCGGTCCGTTCGTCGATCTCGATCCCGTTGACGTCGCGCGCACGCTGCACGTCTCCGCGTATGGCGGTTTTCTGGTTGGGCAGGAAGCGGCGCGCCGCATGCTGGAGCGCGGCGCCGGCGTCATCCTGTTCACCGGCGCTTCCGCCAGCGTGAAGGGCTATGCGCAATCTGCGCCGTTTGCGATGGGCAAGTTCGCGCTCCGTGGCCTGGCGCAGTCCATGGCGCGCGAGCTCGGACCCAAAGGCATTCACGTCGCGCACGTCGTCATCGACGGCGGCGTGCGCAGCATCACGCATGGCCGGGTCGAGGGAGCCGGCGCGCCGGCCGACAGCCTGCTCGATCCCGACGCCATCGCCGCAACCTATCTGCACGTTATCCACCAGCCGCGTTCGGCGTGGTCGATGGAGGTGGAGCTGCGCCCCTGGGTGGAGCGCTTCTAGGTCTATGCTTTCACCTGGTCGGCGATGCCGTGCTTGGCACCGATCTCCTGCAATTTCTTCCAGGTCTTTTCGTCGACCTCGATCCCCGACTTCAGGCGCTCCTGCTCGGTGCGCCATTCGACTTCGCCGGGGTAAAGCACTTCCTTGAAGCCGTCGGCTGGCGGGGTTGCCTTGAGGTAGGCGGCGAACTCGGCCACCTCCTTCTTGAACGCCGCAAGCGGCCGGAAGGCCTCGACGTTGAACATCGCCAGGAAGCACCCGTCATTGTGACGGCCCGTCGGCTCCACGCCGAAGCCCAGGCCGGGCAGGAGGCCGGAGAAGACCTCGACCATCGCCGACATGCCGTAGCCCTTGTAGCCTTCCGATCCGCCGAGTGGCAGCAGAATCCCGCCGCGGTCGTACTCGAAGGGATCGGTGGTGGGGCGGCCCTGCTTGTCGACCACCCAGCCTTCCGGGATTTTGGTGCCCTTGGCTTGCGCCAGCTTGATCTTGCCGACGGCGACGGCGGAGGTCGCCATATCCAGCACGAACGGCCCATCGAGATCCGACGGCATGGCGATGCAGATGGGGTTGGTGCCGAGGCGTGCTTCGCGGCCGCCGAAGGGCGCCACGGCCTTGGGCGAGCGGCCTGAGTCCGCCGTCATGATGGCGATCAGGCCTTCCTTCGCCGCCATCAGAGGATACGTCGCGACACGTCCGATATGGCTCTGGCGCAGGATCGTGGTGGCCGCGACGTTCGATTTCTTGGCCTTCTCGATCGTCAGCTTGGTCGCGCGATCGGCCACGACATAGCCAAACCCCCAGTTGCCGTCGATCACGGTCGTGGTGGCGCTTTCCTGTTTGATCTCGAACGGGGCGCCCGGAACGATGTGGCCCACGCCGATGCGGTCGATGTAGATCGGGATTTGGATGACGCCATGTGAATCATGACCGGCGAGATTGGCGGCCACCGAATACCGCGCGACCGTCTCCGCTTCTTCGGGCGATGAGCCCGACGCTTGAAGCAAAGCCTTGACGATGGTTCGCAGGCGATCGGCGGCAACGACTGGCATGGGGCGGTCCTCGGCGAGTTTCTGGTATGCGCAAGAATGACATTCAAGCGGGCGGCAAGCCAGTCTATGCTGCGCCCGAGCCAACTGTCACCGCATGGGAGCCCCGCAATGAGTGAACGACTGCGCAGCGAAGCCGAGAGCGGGATTGCCGAGACGGCGCGCCGGGTTCTGCCAGGGGGCACGTTTGGCAACGTGACCAGCGAGATCGTCATCGCTCGGGGGCAGGCCGGGCATGTGTGGGATGTCAGCGGCAACGAGTATATCGATTTCCTGCTCGGCTCGGGCCCGATGCTGGTTGGTCACGCGCATCCGGAGGTCAACGCCGCGGTGCAAGAGCAGATTCTGCTCGGCTCCACGTTCTTCACCAACAATCCGCACGGTGTGCAGCTCGCCGCCGAGATCGTCGATGCCCTCCCGTGCGCGGAGAAGGTGCGCTTCGTTTCGACCGGATCGGAGGCCGACCTCTACGCCATGCGCGTCGTGCGCGCCTGGAAGAAGCGCGACAAGATCCTCAAGTTCGAGGGCGGCTACCACGGCATGAGCGACTATGCGCTGATGAGCCTGGCGCCCAAGCGGCAGGGTAATTTCCCCGAGCCCATTCCCGATTCGGCCGGCATTCCGCGGTCGCTCCGCGACGAGATGCTGGTCGCGCCCTACAACGACCTGGAAGCCGTGAAGAGCCTCGTCGCCCAGCACAAGGATGAGCTGGCCGGCATCATCGTCGAGCCGTTCCAGCGCCTGCTGCCACCCAAGGCCGGCTTCCTCGAGGGATTGCGCAAGGTCACGCAGGACGCCGGCATCGCGCTCATCTTCGACGAGGTCGTCACGGGCTTCCGCTTCGCGTATGGGGGGGCGCAGTCGTACTACGGCGTGACGCCGGATGTGTGCACGCTGGGCAAGGTGATCGGGGGCGGCTTCCCGCTCGCGGCGATTGCCGGCCGTGCCGACATCATGAAACATTTCGACAAGAACGCTGTGGCCGAGGACGAATTCACGGTGCAGATCGGGACGCTCTCGGGCAATCCCGTTGCGTCCGTGGCGGGCCTGAAGACGCTGGAAATCCTCAAGCGTCCCGGTGCCTACGAGCAGATCTTCGCCACCGGGCGGCAGATCAAGGATGGGCTCGCACGGATGCTGAAAGATGCGCGCATCCCGGCGACAGTGGTGGGTGAGCCGCCGCTGTTCGATGTCGTTTTTGCCGACGGTGATATCAGCGACTACCGCGGCACCTTGCGCGGCAACGCTGACATGATGAAGCGAATGAATGCAGCGCTGCTGGAGCGCGGGATCCTGAAGGGCGAGAGCAAATATTACATCTCGCTCGCGCACACGCCGGCGGATGTCGACAAGACTCTGTCGGCCATGGCCGCCTCTATCGACGAGCTGGCGCGCGCGAAGAAGGGATAGCTGCTCGGCGCTACTGCGCTTGAGCGGCCAGCCGCTCGAGTTCCGGCAGAACCTTGTGGCGTGATGCGAGGTGGGGGTTGATGGCGAGCGCGGCCCGGTAGGCTGCGAGCGCCTCCTGCCATTTTGACGTATCAGCGAGGAT